>DATMSA010000025.1:0-47362 GCA_035565675.1 Capillimicrobium sp.
AAGCGCGGCTACTGGAACAGCTTCTGGGACGGCTTCCTGCGCCTCGACGCCGAGTTCTTCGCCACCTACACGGCGATGTCGGCGCACCCGTGGGAGCACGGCACGCTGGAGCCGAAGGTCAAGGAGTTCATCTACTGCGCCTTCGACGCGTCGGCGACCCACATGTTCGAGATCGGGCTGCGCCAGCACATCGCCAACGCGCTGCGCTACGGCGCCACCGCGGAGGAGCTGATGGAGGTCTTCGAGCTGGCCAGCGGCATCGGCGTCGAGTCGTTCGCGCTCGCGCTGCCGGCGCTGCGCGAGGCCGTCGAGGGGCGCGGCTGACATGCGGGCGGGGATCATCGGCGCCGGCCACATGGGCGGGCGCATGGGCCGGCGCGTGCGCGACGCGGGCGACCCGATCGTCGCCTTCGACGTCGACGCCGAGCGGCTCGCCGCCAGCGGCCTGGAGCCGGCGACGTCGGTGGCCGACCTCGTCGCGCGGGCCGACGTCGTGCTGCTGTCGCTGCCCGACAGCACGGTGATCGAGCCGGTCGTGCTCGGCGCGGGCGGGGTGCTCGAGTCGGTGCGGCCCGGGCAGGTCGTCGTCGACCTGTCGACCGCGGCGCCGGACTCCACCCAGCGCATCCACGCCGCGCTGGCCGAGCGCGGCGTCGCCTACGTCGACGCCGGCATCTCCGGCGGCGCGAAGGCGGCCGAGGCGGGCACGCTGACGATCATGGTGGGCGGCGAGCCCGAGGCGCTGGAGCGCGTGCGGCCGCTGCTGGAGCGCTTCGCGAGCAAGATCGTGCACATGGGGCCCAGCGGCGCCGGCCACGTCGCCAAGCTGCTCAACAACTTCCTCAACGGGGTCGCGCTCGCCGCCACGTCGGAGGCGATGGTCGCCGCCAAGCGCGCCGGCCTGGACCTCGAGCGCTTCCTCGACGTCCTCAACAGCAGCTCCGGCGTCAACTTCGCCACGCTCAACCGCTTCCCGCACATCGTCAAGGGCGACTACCTCGAGGGCGGCCTGACCGGGCGCCTCATGGCCAAGGACGTGCGGCTGTACCTCGACTACGTCGCGCGCATCGGCGTGCCGACGTTCAACGGCCCCGGCTGCCTGGCCACGTTCGAGGTCGTCAACGCGATGGGCTACGGCGACCAGATCTCCAACCGGGTCGTCGACGGCATCGGCGACCTGGCCGGCGGCGTGCGGCTGGCGGACACCACCACGAGCGAGGGAGCGAGCGCATGAGGATCAACCACGGGCGCATCGACGGCGAGCCGTCCGACAAGCGCGGGCCGACGTTCACCGGCGAGGTGTGGGCCGAGCCGCTGCTGAAGGCCGATGGCGTCACGGTCAACACCGTGTTCTTCCCGCCCGGCGCGCGCACCCACTGGCACACCCACGACGGCGGCCAGATCCTGCTCGTCACCCACGGCCGCGGGTTCGCGATCAACGACGCGGGCGAGGGCGGGCCGATCCAGGCCGGCGACGTCGTCTGGTTCGACGGCGACGAGCGCCACTGGCACGGCGCCGGCCCCGACACCTACCTGACGCACATCGCGATCTCGCTCGGCGGCCACGACTGGCAGGACGAGGTCACCGCGGAGCAGTTCCAGGCCGCGATCGCCGCCGCCGGCGGCTGACGCGGGCGGGCGGTGGAGCGGGGCGGGGCCGGGCGCCTCAGCCCGCCGGCGTGCGCGCGTGCGCCTCGACCCAGGCGAGGACGGCCGCGAGCGCCTCGTCGGAGTTGCGCTCGAGCATGATCCCGTGCCCGTTGCCCTCGACGCCGACGTCGGGGAGGTGCAGCCGCTCGGCCTGCTCGCAGCCGTGCTCGCGCAGGAACGCGACGATCTCCTCGTCGAACGTCGCGAACGGCGACGCGCCGCCGGTGACCACCACGACCGGCATCTCCGGCAGGCCGACGAGCCGGCGCGCGGTGCCGTCGCGGAGGTCCTCGGGCCGCTGCGCCGGCGGGTCGAAGGCCAGCGGCGCCGCCGTCAGCCCCCACTCCAGCGTGCCGACGCCGGGGATCGTCGTGAACGGTGGCCCGGCCGGCTCGATCTGCACGAGCGCGGCGACCTGCCCGGGGCGCGCCTGCGCGGCCAGCCAGCCGCAGCCCGCCCCGGCCGAGTGCGTGACGACGATCGCCGGGCCGATGCGGTCCAGCAGCCGCGCGAGCCGGTCGGCCTCCAGCGCCTGCGCGGCGGCGAGGTCGGCGACCATCGGGCCGGTGCCCCACATGAACGCCTCCAGCGCGGGGTCGTCGATCCCGCCCGGGCCCGGCCACTGCGTGTGCGCCGGGTTCTCGGCGCCGGGCGCGAACAGGCCGGCGCCGGCCTCGAACGGGAACGCGCCGCCCATCGGGCCGAGCACGTCGGGGTGGTAGGGGGAGCGGCCGTGGCCGGGCCGGTCGACGACGTAGCCCGCGTAGCCGGCCTCGACCAGCCGCGTGAGCCAGCCCGGCCGGCCGTCGGGCGTGACGAGGTAGTCGGTGCCCTGGCCGCCGCCGCCGTGGACGAGCACGACCGGCAGCGGGCGGGCCTCGCCGGCCGGCGCCTCCCACGCCACGAACATCGGCCCGCGCGGCACGGTGCCGCCGGGGGAGGCGACCCGCTCGCCGGCGACCCAGAACACCCCGCGCCGCGACGTGGTCGCCGCGCGCCCGTCCAGATGCGGCGCCGTCATCGCTGCGGGTTCCAGGTGCCGCCGGGGCTCGGGCTCTCGACGCCGAAGCTCATCGCGCCGAGCTGGCGGAAGAAGCTCTCGCGGAACGTCGTGTTGCGGTGTCCGGCGAGCATCGCCAGGTCGCGGAAGATGCGCTGGAACTGCTCGCCGTTCTTGCCGGCGCTCGACCCGATCGTGCGGTGCAGGTTCTGCTCGACGGCCTCCCACACGTTGACCATCGTCTCGCGCGCGATCGCGGCCAGCCGCGCGTCCTCGAACCAGGTGTAGGGCCGCTCGCCGGAGGCGTTGGACCGGCACAGCTCCATGTGCTCCTCGGCGCAGCGCAGCATCGCCGCCTCGGCCGTCTGCACCTTCACGAACGCGGCCCCGTACCAGCGCTGGAAGTCGACGTCGTCGACGCGCGGGATGAACGGCGGGGCGGGCGTGGGCTTGTTGTGGGCCCAGTCGGCGAAGATGTCCAGCGCCTGGTAGGCGCCGCCGATCGCCGTGCAGGCCAGCGACAGCGTGAAGATCACGAGCGCGCGGCCGCCGTACATCGGGTTGCCGTGCAGCTCCAGGCCGGGCGTGCCGTCCTCGACGCGCACGTCGACCATGTTGCAGTCCTCGATCATCGCGTGGGCCGGGATGACCGCGCCGTCGAAGCGGATCGAGTTCGATCCGGTGCCGTTGAGGCCGAGCGTGTGGCCCCAGTCGTCGAGGATCGTGAACGCCGAGCGCGGCGCGACGAACAGGCCGATGCGCGGGCTGCCGTCGGGGTTCGATCCCGGCAGCATCGCCTGGCCCATGTAGTAGGTCGACCACGGGATGCCCGAGCAGTAGGCGACGGCGCCCTCGAGCTGGTAGCCGCCGTCCACCGGGGTCGCCTTCACGGTCGGCGCGGCGACCGAGGCGGCGCGGAAGTCGCCGTTGGCGAACACCTCGTCCTGCAGCTCGCGCGGGAACCAGGACGCGACCTGGAGCGCGTGGTTGGCGGCCAGGCACATGCCCCAGGCGGCGGACATGTCGCCGCGGCCGAGCTCGACGCCGACGCGCATGAACGTCGGCACGTCGACCTCCAGGCCGCCGTAGCGCTTCGGCACGTACATGCGGTAGAAGCCGGCCTCCAGGAACGCCTCGTGCAGGCCCTCCGAGTAGGTCGAGCGCTCCTCCGTCTCCGCCTGCTCGGCGATCAGCCGGGGCCGCAGCGCTCGGGCGCGCTCGACCAGCTCCTGCGGCGTGATCGCCGCCCTCCCCTGCTCCATAGCGACCCTCATACGGTCATACAATCACCCGTTCTGGAGACGGTCAACCGCGTGGAGGGCGCGATGAGCACGGAGGAGCGCGGGGCCGCGACGGGCGCCGCGGGGCGGCTGGAAGGACGGGTGGCGCTCGTGTCGGGCGGCGCCCGCGGCATCGGCGCGGCGCACGTGCGCGCGCTGGCCGGCGAGGGCGCGCACGTCCTGATCGGCGACGTGCGCGAGGAGGGCGCGGCGCTGGCCGCCGAGCTCGGCGAGCGGGTGCGCTTCACGCGGCTCGACGTCACCTCCGAGGACGACTGGACCGCCGCGGTCGCCGCGGCCGAGGACCCGGCGTGGGGCGCGGGCGCCGTCACCGTCCTCGTCAACAACGCCGGGATCATGGACCCCGACCCGATCGAGCGCCTGTCGGCCGAGCGCTGGCGGCGCACGATCGACGTCAACCTCACCGGCCACTTCCTCGGCACCCGCGCGGTCATCGGCTCGATGCGGCGCGCGGGCGGCGGCGCGATCGTCAACACCGCGTCGATGACGGCCGAGATCGCGGTCAGCACGCTGGCGCACTACACGGCCAGCAAGCACGCGATCATGGGCCTCACGAAGGCGGCGGCGATGGAGCTGGGAGCGGACGGCATCCGCGTCAACGCGCTGCTGCCCGGCATGATCGACACCCCGCTGACGGCCACCGCGCCGCAGGAGGAGATGTCGAAGGTCTACCCGATCCCGCGCTTCGGCCGGGCCGAGGAGGTCGCGGCGATGATGCTGTGGATCGTCTGCGAGGGGACCTACGCGACCGGCAGCGGCTTCCCCGTCGACGGCGGCATCCTGTCGGGCATCCCCTTCGGGGGCTGGCGCGGGACGAGCCGCACGAGCGCCGCGGCGGCGACGACCACGGCGCCCACCACCGCCGAGGCGATGACGTAGCCGCGCTCCGACGCGTGGCCGGCGGTCGCGGTCGCCACGAGCACGGCGGCCGAGACCTGGGCGCCCATCGCGCCGCCGATCGAGCGCACCACCGCGTTCATCGCGGTGACCGTCGCGGTGCGGTCGGGCGGCGCGACGGCGATCACGAGGTTGGCGGCCGCGCCGAACGCGAGCCCGAGCGCGACCCCGGTCGTGGCCGAGCTCAGCGCGATGTGCCACCACCGCGTGTGCAGCCACGCGAACAGCAGCAGGCTGCCGCCGAGCAGGACCAGGCCGCCGGCGAGCATCGCCCGCGCTCCGATGCGCCGCTCGATCCGCCCGCCCGCCGCGCCGACCGCGAGGACGAAGACGCTCGTCGGCACCATCAGCAGGCCGGTGGTCGTGATGTCGGCGCCGAACCCGAACCCCAGCCGCTCGGGCGTGTGCACGAACGGCGGCAGCAGCGCGAAGCGGCAGAACATCCCGGCGCCGAGGAACACGGTCGCCGCGTGCACGGCGCCGGCGCCGTGGCGGTGCAGCAGGCCCACGTCGATCAGCGGCTGCGGCGTGCGGCGCTCGACGGCCACCCACAGCGTCGCCAGGACGGGGGTGGCGATCAGCAGGCCGAGCACGGCCGGCGACGTCCAGCCCCACGCGTGGCCCTCGCTGATCGCCAGCAGCAGCCCGGCCGACGTGGCCGACAGCAGCACGGCGCCGCGCCAGTCCACGCCCCGGCCGTTGTCGGATCCAGCTCGCATAGCGGGATGGATCCGCCAACGGGGGAGGGCGAGGCGGACGATCACGGCGGTGACGGCGGCGACGATCGCCGGCATCCAGAACACCCACCGCACCGCGATGCCCTCGGCCAGCGGGCCCGACAGGACGAGGCCGGTGCCGCCGCCGACGCCGACGAGCGTGGCCATCAGCCCGATCGCGCCGGGCGCGCGGGCCGCCGGCGTGGTGTCGCGCACGACGCCGAGCGCGAGCGGCAGGATCGCGCCGGCCGCGCCCTGCAGCACGCGCGCGACGATCAGCAGGGCCAGCGACGGGGCGAGCGCGCCGAGCACCGAGCCCGCCGCGAGCAGGCCGAGCGTCGCGATCAGCGCGCGGTCCTTGCCCACGCGCTCGCCGAGGCGGCCGAGGATCGGAGTCGCCACCGCCGCGCTGATCAGGAACGCGGTGATGAGCCAGGTGATGCCGGCGTCGGTGGTGCCGACGTCGCCGCGCAGCGCCGGCAGCGCCGGGACGACCAGGGTCTGGAGGATGGAGAACGCGCTGACCGCGAGCGCCAGCGCGGCGAAGCAGGCGCGCCACCGCCCCGGCGACAGCTCTTGTCCGACGATGCGACAATCCTACGCCGCCGTCGAAGGAGGAGAAGCTCACCGATGCAGCACGACAGCCTGCGCGGCAAGGTCGCCGTCGTCACCGGTGCCGCCGGGGGACTGGGCGGCGGGTCGGCCCGCCGCCTCGCGCGCGAGGGCGCGCACGTCGTCGCCGTCGACCTCGACGGCGACCGCGCCGAGCGGCTCGCGCGCGAGCTCGGCGGCGAGGCGATCGGCATCGGCGCCGACGTGTCGCGCGAGGAGGACGTCGAGCGCTACCTGGCGGCCGCCGTCGACCGCTTCGGGCGCATCGACCTGCATCACCTCAACGCCGGCATCCCGGGCCCGCTGGAGCCGATCGGGGAGCTCGAGCTGGCCGACTTCGAGCGCGTCATGGGCGTCAACGTCAGCGGCGTCTTCCTCGGGCTGCGCGGCGCCTTCCGCCGGTACGAGGCGCAGGGCTCCGGCGGCGCGATCGTCGTCACCGGCTCGATCGCCAGCCTGCGCGGCAGCGCCGACCTGTTCGCCTACCACACGTCCAAGCACGCGGTGCTCGGGCTGGCGCGCTGCGCGGCCGTCTACGGGGGGCCGCTCGGCGTGCGCGTCAACGTGATCGCGCCCGGGATCGTGCCGACCGACCTGTTCGCCGGCGCCGGCGACGCCACCGGCGGCGGCAGCGACATGGCCCAGCGCGCGACGACGACGCCGCTGCGCCGGCACGGCACACCCGACGAGATCGGCGCGGTCGTCGCGTTCCTGCTCAGCGACGACGCCTCGTACATGACCGGCGAGGTCGTGTCGGTCGACGGCGGCGCGACGACGACGAACTCGCTGCGGCCCTCCGGTGGCGCCGGCCGCTGGGATCCGTCGCTGCTGCCGGGCTGACCCCGGGGCGGGTTGCCGGGCTCGCGATCGCGTGCGTATGATTGTCGGACAATCGTTGCGGCGGCGACGCCGGAGGAGAGAGTCAGCGAGATGCATTCGTTCCCGCGCCCGCAGGAGCGCCATCTGCACGTGGAGCGCACGCCGGTCGACGGAGCCTGCCCGGAGTGCGGGGCCCCGGACCTCGCCGCCTACCGCGTCCTCAGCGAGGGCGGCTGGTGGGACGTCGTGAAGTGCCAGCGCTGCCTGGCCTCGGTCCGTCGTGAGCCGGCCCCGCCGCTCGGGTCCCTCGTCCCGCTGGGCACCACCGTCTGATGCTGGGCGTCGACGTCGGCGGGACCTTCACCGACGTGGTCTGCGTCCGCGACGGGCGCATCGCGGTCACGAAGGTGCCGTCCAGCCGCACCGATCCCGCCGCCCCGGTCGTCGAGGGGGCGCGCCGCCTCGGCGTCGAGGGCGCGACCGTCTTCAACCACGCCAGCACGATGGGCCTCAACGCGGTCATCGAGCGGCGGCTGCCGAAGATCGCGTTCCTGACCACCGACGGCTTCCGCGACGTGCTCGACCGCGGCACGATCCACCGCCCGCTCGACGCGCAGACCGACCCCGCCTGGCGGCGCCCGTTCGGCGACGCCGCCCGGCCGATCGTGCCGCGCTACCTGCGCCGCGGGATCGTCGAGCGGATGCGGGCCGACGGCACCGTCTTCCGGCCGCTCGACGAGGACCAGGCGCGCGCGGAGCTGGAGCTGCTGAAGCGCTGCGACGTCGAGGGCGTGGCGATCTGCCTCATCAACGCCTACGTCGACGACGCGCACGAGCGGCGGCTGCGCGAGCTCGCGCGCGAGGTGCTCGGCGACGACGTGGCGATCTCGATCTCGTCGGAGGTCTCGCCGCTGGCCAAGGAGTACGCGCGCAGCAGCACGACGGTCATCGACGTGCTGATGAAGATCCTGTTCGGCGCCTATTCGCAGCGGCTGGACGCCGAGCTGCGCGAGCTCGGCTTCGCGGGCGCGCTGAACTTCGCCGACTGCGCCGCGACGCTGCTGCCGTGGGACGAGGCGCTGCGCAAGCCCTACCGGATCGTGTTCGCCGGCCCGGCCGCCGGCACGATCTCCAGCGTCCGCCTCGGGGAGGCGATGGGCACCGGCAACCTCGTCTGCGCCGACGTCGGCGGCACCTCGACCGACGTGTCGCTCGTCGTCGACGGGCGCCCGTTCGTGCGCACGACGTTCGAGCTCGAGCACGACCTGATCATCAACGCGCTGTCGACCGAGGTCTCCAGCGTCGGCGCCGGCGGCGGCAGCCTCGTCACCGTGTCGCACGGCGGCGGCATCCAGGTCGGGCCCGGCAGCGCGGGCGCCGACCCCGGCCCCGCCTGCTACGGGCGCGGCGGCACGGTCCCGACCGTCACCGACGCGTGCCTGCTGATGGGCATCCTCGACCCCGAGGGCTTCGCGGGCGGCGAGCTGCGCCTCGACGTCGAGGCCGCGCGCGCCGCGTTCGCCGCGCTCGACACGCCGATCCCCTACGGCGAGCGCGTCGCGACCGCGTTCCGCCTCGCCGTCGCGCACATGGCCGAGGAGATCACCGACGTGGCCGTCCGCCACGGGGTCGACCCGCGCGACTTCAGCCTCGTCGCCTACGGCGCCGCCGGCCCGATGCTGCTGCCCGCCGCGCTCGACCTCCTGCCGCTCAAGGAGGTCGTCGTGCCACCGCACCCGGGCCTGTTCTCGGCGCTCGGGCTGCTCAGCACCGACCTCGTCTACTACGACAGCCGCAGCGCCTACGTGGTGCTGAGCCCCGACACCGCCGCCGAGATCGACGCCGTGTACGCCGACATGGAGCGGCGGCTGCGCGAGCGGGTCGGCGCGGTCGCCGAGGGCCTGCCCGTGCGCCGCAGCTTCGACGGGCGCCTGCTGGGCCAGAGCTGGGAGACGCCGTTCGTGCAGCTCCCCGACGGGCCGCTGGACGCCGGCACGATCGGCGACGTCATCGCGCGCTTCCACGACGCCTACGAGGCCCGCAACGGCAACCGCTTCGAGTACATCCCGGTCGAGGGCGTCACCTACCGCGTCGAGCTGGTCGTCCCGGCCGACAAGGTGCCCTACGTCCCCGCCGACGCGGCCGAGCCGACCACGCCGCAGCCCGACGCGACGTTCACGCTCGAGCATCTGGCGTCCGAGCCGCTGCAGGCCGCCGTCCACCGCCGCGACCGCCTCCCGGTCGGGGCGCAGGTCGCCGGGCCGGCCGTCATCCGCGAGGACCTGTCGACGACGTTCGTGCTGCCCGGCCAGCGCGCCCGCGTCGGCCGGCTGGGCGAGATCGTCATCGAGCGCGAGGAGCAGGCATGACCCTGGCCGAGGCCCCCGGCGTCGCCATCCGCGACCTCGACGACGCCGCGTTCCGGGAGCGCTACGGCTGCGACCGGTTCACCGCGACCGTCCTGGGCAACCGCTTCGACTACCTCGTCGAGCACATGAGCGTGCGCCTGCTGTGGGGCGCGTTCTCGCCGGTGCTGCGCGACTTCTACGACCTCGCCTCGACGATCAGCGGGCCGCCGTCGCGCGGCTACCAGGTGCCCGCCGCGTCGAACGGGATCGTGCTGATGGCCGGCACGACGATCGACGCGGTGCGCAACACGGTCGAGGAGTGGGGCGCGGACCGCCTGAAGCCCGGCGACGTGCTCGTCGCCAACGACCCCTACCGGACCGGCAACCACGTCAACGACCTGCTGTTCGTGCGCCCCGTCTTCCACGACGGCGAGATCGCCGCGTTCGTGAACCTCAACGCCCACCAGCTCGACATGGGCGGCACGGTCCCGGGCGGGTTCAGCAGCGCCAAGGCCAACGTGTACGAGAGCGGGCTGGTGATCTCGCCGCGGCTGCTGGTCTCCGGCGGCGAGCCGGTGCACGAGACGTGGAGCCTGATCTTCGACAACGTCCGCATGGGGCCGATCCTGCTGCCCGACATGCAGACCGTGTGCTCCAGCCTGGAGCTGGGCGAGCGGCTGCTGCGCGAGTCGATCGAGCGCTACGGGCTGGGCGCCGTGCACGGCGCGATCGACTACGCGTGCGACGTGGCGGCCGAGCAGATGGCCGCCGCGCTGGCCGAGCTGCCCGACGGCGAGTGGAGCGGCTACGAGAAGGTCGACTGCGACGCCGCCGGCGAGGACGAGGACTACGAGGTGCGGGTGCGGATCGTCAAGCGCGGCGACCGCGTCGAGATCGACCTGTCGGGCACCTCGCGCCAGGCGCGCTCGTCGATCAACGCGACCGCGCTCGACGTCAAGACGACCGTCGGCATCGCGCTGAAGTTCCTGTTCGCGCCGCACGGCCGCTTCAACTCCGGGCTGTTTCGCAACGTCGACATCGTGCTGCCCGAGGGCACGATCCTCAGCGCGCTGCCGCCCGACGGCGCCGTGTTCATGTACTTCGAGCAGAGCCAGGTGCTGCTGTCGGCATTGCTGCGCGCGCTCGAGGGCGCGGTGGGGGAGGCGGCGATCGCCGGCGACCGCGGCAGCCCCAACCTGCACGTCGCGTCCGGCCTGCTGCCCGACGGCACGCCGTGGGTGGCGCCGATGCAGTGCGGCGGCGAGGTCGGCCCGTTCGGCGGCAACCGCTTCGGCGACGCCGACACGCAGGCGATGTCCTACCAGGCCAACGGCGTCGCGCCGGAGATCGAGGCGATCGAGAAGAGCAGCCCGGTGCTCGTGCTGCGCCACGAGCTGGTGCCCGACACCGCCGGGCCCGGCACGCACCGCGGCGGCGCGGCGGTGCTGCGCGACTCGCTGTGGCTGACCGCCGCGCAGCACTCGCTCAACGAGCTGCGCTACAAGCACGTGCCCGGCTTCGGCGTGCAGGACGGCGGCGACGGCGCCACCGGCGGCGTGTGGATGTTCCCGCCCGCCGACGACGGCACGCCGCGCGACCCCGGGCGCGGCGAGGGCTCCTACGCGGCCGCCAGGCCGCTGGCCGGGATCGTCGACCCCGACACGAAGGTCCCCACCCGCGACGGCGAGTACGTGTTCCCGTTCCCGCCCGGCGGCTGCCACACGCCGGCGGGCGCGGTGCTGCGCTACCTCACCAACGGCGCCGGCGGCTGGGGCGACCCGCTGGAGCGCGATCCCGAGAAGGTGAAGGTCGACGTGCGCGACGGCTACGTGACGATCGAGGGCGCGGCGCGCGACTACGGCGTGGTCGTCGTCGGCGACCCCGACCACGACCCGGAGGGCCTGACCGTGGACCTCGAGGCGACGGAGCGGCTGCGGGCCGAGCGGAGACGGTCATGAGAGAGATGGAGGGGAGCGTCGCGATCGTCACCGGCGCCGCCGGCGGCCTGGGCCGCGCGATCGTCGCGCTGCTGGGCGAGCGCGGCGCGCGGGTCGTCGCCGAGGACGTCGACCCAGCCGTCGAGGAGCTCGCCGCCGACGGCGTCGCCCCGCTCGTCGGCGACGTCACCGACCCCGAGACGGCGCGGGCGGCGGTCGCCCTGGCCCGCGAGCGCTTCGGCACGCCCGACGTCCTCGTCAACAACGCCGCCCGCTTCCTGCTGAAGCCCACCGGCGACACCACCGTCGAGGAGTGGGACCTGCTGATGGCCACCAACGTGCGCGGCGCGTTCCTGCACGCCCGCGAGGCGCTGCCCGCGCTGCACGAGTCCGGCGGCGGGCGGATCGTCAACGTCGCCTCGATCTCCGGGCTCGTCGGCCTCGACGCGCAGACCGCCTACTGCACGACGAAGGGCGCGATCGTGCAGCTCACCCGGCAGCTCGCGATCGAGCACGCCCCGGCCGTGCGCGTGAACGCGGTCGCGCCCGGCGCCATCGACACGCCGTTCATGGACCCGGTGCGGGCGCTGCCCGACGCGGAGGCGACGATGCAGGCGATCGCGGCCTCCCACCCGCTGGGGCGCATCGCGTCGCCCGACGAGGTCGCCGAGGTGGTCGCGTTCCTGGCCTCGACCCGATCGCGGATCGTGACCGGCGCGATCGTGGCCGCCGACGGCGGGTTCACCGCCCAGTGACAGCGAGAGCGAGACGAGCATGACCACCACCCACCACGGCGCCACCGCGCCCCCGGCCGATCTGACCCCCGCCGACGCGCTGGCCGTGGCCGACCGGCTCGCGGCGCGGATCATCGAGGAGGCGCCCGAGACCGAGCGCCGCACGACGATCTCGCCGGAGCTGCACGAGGAGCTGCGCGCCGCCGGCCTGTACCGGATGCTCGTGCCGCGGCGCTTCGGCGGCTACGGCTTCGACCTGCCGTCGTTCCTGGACGTGGTCATGCGCCTCGCCCGCGCCGACATGTCCACCGGCTGGTGCTTCTGCCTGCCGGCCGGGCACGCCTACCACGTCGCCTGCTGGTTCGACGCCGACGTGCAGGCGGAGGTGTTCGGCGACGGCCACTTCGTGTGCCCGATGACCGCGGCGCCCGGCGGCACCGCCCGCCGCGACGGCGACGAGTGGATCGTCGAGAGCCGCCACCCGTACTGCTCGGGCGCGCCGTACTCGACGCACTACATCGGCCAGCTCTTCGAGCCCGACCCCGAGACCGGGCGCCCGCGCCAGCCGCTCGTGTTCATCGCCCCGCGCGACGCCTACGAGGTGCTCGACGATTGGGGCGCCACGCTGGGGCTCAAGGGCAGCGGCTCCAACACGATCGTCCTCGACGGGGTGCGCATCCCGCACCGCCACGTCAAGGAGAACTTCCTCCAGACCGGGTTCATGCCCGACGGGACGACGCCCGGCTACGAGCTGCACGGCGACCCGATGTACCTGTCGCCGCCGATCGCGTTCTTCTGCCTGGAGCTGTCCACGCTCATGGTCGGCGGCGTGCTGGGCGCGCTGGACGAGTACGAGCACCTGATGCGCACGCGCAAGACGACCGGCCGCCCGCCGATCATCCCGCGCACCGAGCACCAGGACTACCAGCGCTGGTACGCGCAGGCCGCCGGGCGGCTGGCCGTCGCCGAGGGCACGATCCGCTTCACCGCCGAGCGGTGGATGGAGACGTGCCGGCGCGCCGAGGCGGGCGGGGCGCCGTTCGGCAAGGAGGACGACATGCTCCTCAACATGATGGCCCGCGAGGCGCTGCGCATCGCGTGGGACGTGCTGCAGGAGTCGATCATGCGCACGGCCGGGTCCAGCGCGGCGCGCAACGGGGAGCGCCTGGAGCGCATCTTCCGCGACGCCACCATGTGCTGGGGGCACGTGAACATGATCATCGAGGACTTCATCGCGCGCGAGTACAGCAGCGCGCGCTTCGGGGTCCCGTCCGCGTAGGCGGGCGGCGCGTCAGCGGCCGACGGCGGCGAGGACGTCGCTGGCCGTCGGGTCTACGTCGGTGAGCCCGCTCAGCCCGTTGCGGGCGGCCTGCTCGACGTGGTGCTCGCAGGCGCGCTCCATCGCGTCCGCGTCGCGCGCCTCGGCCGCCTCGACGATCGCGCGGATCTCCTCGGTCATGCTCGTCATGCGGTCGCGCTGGGTCAGCGAGGTCGCGCGCATCATCCGCACGCGGGCGCGCAGCGTGGCGAGCGTCGAGCGGATCGCGCTGTTGCCGGCGCCCTCGAGCAGCACCTCGTAGAAGTCGTCCTTGGCCTGCAGCAGCGCCTTGATGTCGAGGTCCTTCTCCTGGGCCAGGCGCTCGATCTCCTCGAAGGCGGCGCGGAGCTTCGCCACCTGCTCGTCGCTGGCGTTGCGCACGAAGCGGCGGCCCGCCAGGCCCTCCAGGCAGGCGCGGACCTCGTACAGGTCGGCGGCCTCCTGGGCGGAGGGCACCATCACGATCGCGCCCTTCTGGGGGATCGTCGTGACGAGACCCTCGGCGGCGAGCTGGCGCAGGACCTCGCGGATCGTGGTCCGCGACACGCCGGTCTTCTCGATCAGCTCGCGCTCGATCAGCCGCTGGCCCGGCTTGAGGCGGAAGTCGAGGATCGCCTCGCGCAGGACCTCGACGACCTGCTCGCGCAGCGGCGCCGCGACGCGGCCGATGCGCAGCGAGAGATCCTGGCCCTGCCCGTCGGGCTGTGCGCTGGTGCCCATCGGCACGAGAGTCTAGGGATTGTCATACCAGGGGACAATCCGTGACCGTGCTCGCGTATGCTCGCGCGCCATGGAGATCGGCTTCGTCGGGCTGGGCAACATGGGCCTGCCGATGGCGCGGCGGCTTGCGGAGGCCGGCCACCGGGTCCGCGGCTACGACGCGTCGGCGGCGGCGCGGGAGCGCGTCGCGGCGCTCGACGGGCCGGTCGCGGCGGGCGGCGCCGCCGAGGCGGCCGCCGGCGCCGGCGTGCTGATCCTGATGCTGCCGACGTCGGCGATCGTGCGCGCGGTGCTCGTCGACGACGGCGCGCTCGATGCGCTGGCCGCGGGGGCGATCGTGATCGACATGAGCTCGTCGGAGCCGCTGGAGACGCGCGCGCTGGCGGAGCGGGCGGCGGCGCGCGGCGTGACGCTGATCGACGCGCCGGTGTCGGGCGGCGTGCGCGGCGCCGAGGCCGGCACGCTGACGATCATGGCGGGCGGCCCGGCCGACCGCGTCGAGCGCGTGCGACCGCTGCTGGAGGCGATGGGCAGGCGCGTCGTGCATGCCGGCGACGTCGGCGCCGGGCACGCGCTGAAGGCGATCAACAACCTGCTGTCGGCGACGCACCTGCTGGCCAGCAGCGAGGCGCTGCGCATCGGCCGCGCGTTCGGGCTGGACCCCGAGCGGATGCTCGACGCGATCAACGGCTCCAGCGGGCGGTCGTGGTCGACCGAGCACAAGCTGCCGGACTTCGTGCTCCCGCAGACGTTCGCGTCGGGCTTCGGGCTGGGGCTCATGGTCAAGGACATGGGGATCGCGTGCGCGCTGGGCGAGCAGCTCGGCGCGACCCCGGCGCTGGGCGCGCGGGCGCTGGCGCTGTGGGAGCAGGCGGCGTCGGCGCTGCCGGACGACGCCGACCACACCGAGATCGCACGCTGGGTCGACGCCGGGGAGCGCGACGCGGCGGGCTAGGTCCGCGGCCGCGGCGGCGCGCCGAACGGGCCGACGTCGCGCCCGGGGCGCAGCGCGGCGGCGGCGAGCGCGGCGATGCGGGCGACGAGCAGGGCCGCGACCGCCAGCGTGGCGGCGCCGGCGGCCACGCGCAGCCCGCGCACGTCGGCGGCGGTGCCGGCGGCGAGCAGCGCGATCGCGGCGGTGGCGGCGCCCGCGATCAGGCGGTCGCGCCACGGGCGGGGCACCGGCGGCGGGTGGCCGGCGCGCACGCGGCGCAGGACCGACAGCAGGTGCAGCAGCGACCCGGCGACGGTGAGCCCGATCCAGCCGGCCAGCAGCAGCGCCGCGCTCGTGTCGCGCCAGGCGCCCGTGAACGGGGCGTGCGCGTTGTCGGCCAGCGAGGCGGCGAGCGCGACGACCGTCCCGGCCAGCAGCATCGCGTGGCCGGCGGCCAGCAGGCGGGCGGGCAGGCGCAGCGGGCGCGGCGCGGCGCGCAGCGACGCCGCCAGGTTGACGCCCAGCAGGACGGCGGCCGCGGCCAGCTCCAGCCAGCCGAGCGCGATGAGCGCGGTGACGTCGTAGGCCGCGCCGACGGCGAGCGCCACGACGCCGAGCAGCCACAGGACGAACGTGGGGCCCTGGAGGCGCGGGAAGCGCAGCCGCGTCGAGGTCAGCGACGGGAAGAACGTGTGCAGGGTGCCGACGATCGCGGTGCCCAGCCAGCCGCCGAGGTTCAGCGCCAGATGGGCGCCCAGCAGCGACCCCGACGTCCACACGACGTCGTCGGCCATCGCGACGCCGATGAGCGCGCCCGCGCCGAGGCAGGCCGCGCACGCCTGGTACCAGCGCACCGCCCAGCGGGCCTGCTGCAGCGAGCGGCGCTGCATGCCGCGCAGCCCGAGCGCGAACAGGACGAGGCCGGCGACGATCAGCGCCCCGCCGGCGTCGACCAGCGGGCGCGCGCCGAGCGGGACGCCGGCGGCGACGAGCAGCGCGCCGGCGTTCCAGGTGGCGAGCTGGGCGGCCAGCAGGCGCGTGGGCGGCGGGTCGGTGGCCAGGAACGCGCAGACGAAGAACTGGGCGGCCCCGAGGACGAGCTGCGACACGCCGCCCAGGAGCGCCAGGTGCAGCGCCACCCAGCGCAGGTCGTCGCCGCTGCCCGCGCCGGCCGCGTGGGCGACCCCGGCGACGGCGCCGCCGGCCAGCATCGCCAGGCCCGCGCCGAAGAACACGGCCAGCAGGCTGCTCGGACGCATCGCGGATCTCACCACCGCAGTTCTAGCTCCCGGCCGGCGGCGATCCATCCGTAGTTCGCCCGGCTGTGGAGCGCGGCGCGGTGCGGTCGCGGGCGCGGGCGCGATCCTGCGACGCTCTGCCCATGTCCGTTGCCGAACCGCCCCCGACCACGCCTCCGGGATCCGGCTCGCTCTCGGCCGGCCGCATCCTCGCGGTGATCGCCGGCGCGCTGCTGGCGCTCGCCGGGGCCGCGGCGATCCTCGGCGCGCTCGTGCTCGGGGCCGCCACGCTGACCCAGCGCGACGACGACGGCTTCTTCATGTCCCACACCGAGCGCGTGCGCAGCGGCGCCGCCGTCATCGACGGCGAGACGCTCGACCTCGGCGACGCCTCCGGGTTCGCCGACGACGCGCTGCGCGAGCTGGCGGTCGCGGCCCGCATCGAGGTCGACAGCGTCGACGGGCGCCCGCTGTTCGTCGGCATCGCCCGCCGCGCCGACCTCGACCGCTACCTCGAGGGCGTCGCGCACGACACGGTCGTCGACGTCACCGACGACGGCGTGGTCTACGACCACCACGGCGGCAGCGCCGACGTCGCGCTGCCCGCCGCGCAGGACGTGTGGGTCGCCTGGGACGAGGGCACGGCGCCCGTCGTCGAGTGGGACGTCGAGAGCGGGCGGTGGGCCGCCGCGATCGTCAGCGCCGACGGCACCCCCGGCGTCGTCGCCGACGTGCGCGTCGGCGGGCGCATCGGCGCGCTCGGCTGGATCTCCGCGGGCGTCGGCGGCGTCGGCCTGCTGCTGCTCGTCGCGGCCGGGCTGATCCTGTGGGCCGCGCTGCGGACCCCGTCCGCGCCCGAACCCGTGCCCGCCCCGCCCGGGCCGCCCGACCAGCCGCGCTGAGCGGCCGCGCCCGGTCCTCCGCGCGGCCGTTGTCGCCTCGCGATCGCAGAGCGAGCTGGATCTGACAACGGAGGACGAGTAGTCCGCCACGCCCCGGCTGCACGCCGCCACGGATGACGCCGGCGCGCCGGCGCGCGACGCTCGGTCCATGACTGGCACGCCCACCCCCATCACCCCGCCTCGCGTGCTCATCGCGTACGCCAGCAAGCGCGGCGCGACGGCCGAGATCGCCGAGGCCATCGCCGCCGAGATCGCCGCCGCCGGCCTGGACGTCGAGTGCCGGTCGGCCGAGACGGTCCCGACCATCGACGGCTACGACGCCGTCGTGCTCGGCAGCGCCATGTACATGCGGCGCTGGCGCCCCGAGGCGCGGCGCTTCCTGCGCCGCCACGGCGACGCGCTCGCGCGGCGTCCGCTGTGGGTCTTCTCGTCGGGCCCGGTCGGCGAGGCCGAGCCGGACCCGAAGTGGACCGAGCCGCCGAAGACGATCGCCGAGGTCGAGCGCCTCGGCGCCCGCGAGCACGTCGTGTTCGGCGGGCGCGTCCCGGCCGAGCCGCACGGGTTCATCGAGCGGGCGATGGTCCGCGACACGCCGCCCGAGGTCGCCGACCTGCGCGACTGGGACGAGATCCGCGCCTGGGCGAACGCGATCGCGCGCGAGCTCGCCCCGGCGGTCGCCGCCGCCCGCTGAGACGTCAGGACGCCGCGGCCGGCGGCGCCGTGTCGTCGCCGGCCCGGGGGACCACGAGCACCGGGCACTGCGCCTCGTCGGCGACCCGGCCCGACACCGTGCCCAGCAGCGCCCGGCGCACGGGCCCGTAGTTGCGCGACCCGACCACCAGCAGGTCGAGGTCGGCGGACGCGTCGACGAGTTGCTCCTCGGCCCGGCCCTCGAGCACCACGGCCTCGGCGGACACGCCCTCCAGGCCGGCGATCGCCGCCTCGAGCCCGCGCCGCAGGTTCGCCTGCTCGGCCTCGCGCAGCGACTGCAGCGGCGCGCCGACCGCCCACCCGAAGCCGCTCGTGGCGAGGTCGGACACCGCGACGAGCCGCAGCTCGGCGCCGAGCTCCCGCGCCAGCGCCGCGGCCGTGCGCAGCGCCGCCTCCGCCTCCCGGCCCGCGTCGTAGGCCACCCCGATGCGCCGCGGCGGCGCGGGCGGCGCGGCGTGCAGCCCGCGCGGGGCGACCGCCACCGCGCACGGCGCCGCCTGCAGCGCCTGGCGGGTCACGCTGCCGGCCACCACGCGGCCGAGCGCGCCGCGGTGCGAGGAGCCGACGACGAGCAGGTCGGCCCCCTGCGCGGCGGCCTCCTCGTGCAGCCCGCCGGCCGCCGAGAACGCCCGGCGGGTGACGTACGCGGCGCGCGGGTCGTCGCCCAGCGCGGCGCGGGCGGCCCGCAGCCGCAGCGCCGCCTCCGCCTCGGTGCTCAGCTCCCGATCGACGGGCTCCAGCAGCGGCGGGTCGGGCGGATGCACGCAGCAGACGACGAGGCGCGCGTCGCCGCCCGTCAGGGCCTGCGCCAGCACGAGCGCGTCGTGCCCCTGGTCGGTGCCGTCGAAGCCGACGACGACGGTGGAGAGGGCGGCCATCGCGGGCCGGACCCTACCGCGCGGCCCCGGTGTGGCGAACTACGGAACACCTCGGCGCGTTCGCCCCGATGGAGGTGTGAAGGGGCGTCGCCACCATGGACTCATGCCGCTTCCTCACATCGCCCCGCTGCGCATCGTCATCGCCGGTGGCGGCGTCGGCGCGTTGGAGGCGCTGATGGCTCTCCACGACCTGGGCGAGCAGCAGTTGCGCCTCACCGTCGTCGCTCCCGACGACGAGTTCGTCCTCCGCGCCATGTCGGTCGCCGTGCCGTTCTCGGCCGGCCACGTCACGCGCGTCCCGCTCGACGAGATCTGCGCGAGCTTCGGCGCCCGCCGCGTGCGCGCGGCCGTCGCCTCTGTCGACGCGGAGCAGCGCACCGTCACCTGCCACGACGGCACCCTCCTCGACTACGACGTCCTCGTCCTGGCCACCGGCGCGGCCGCCCGGCCGGCCTACCGCGCCGCCCTCACCTTCTGCGACGGCGACCCGGAGCGGCTCACCGGCCTCCTGCGCGACATCGAGCAGGGCTACTGCGCGTCGGTGGCGCTCGTCGTGCCACCCGCCGGGTCGTGGGCGCTGCCGGTCTACGAGCTCGCGCTCCTGCTGGCCCGCTACGCCCGCGGGGTGAGCGCCGACGACCTCGAGATCCACCTCGTCACGCCCGAGCCCGCGCCGCTGGCCGTCTTCGGCGCCGAGGCCAGCGACGCGGTCGCGCGCCTGCTCGACGACGCCGGCGTCCAGGTGCACACCGGCTCCTACGCCGCCGTCCAGCGCGGCGGGCGGATCACGCTCGCGCCCGGCGACCGGCGCCTGCACGTCGCGCGCGTCGTCGCGCTGCCCGTCATCGAGGGGCGGCCGATCGCCGGCGTGCCGGCCGACGACCACGGCTTCATCCCCGTCGACGACCACTGCCGCGTCATCGGCCTCGAGGACGTCTACGCGGTCGGCGACGGCGCCGACTTCCCCGTCAAGCAGGGCGGCCTGGCCACCCAGCAGGCCGACGTCGCTGCGCGCGACATCGCCGCGGGCGCCGGCGCCCCGGTCGTGGCCGAGGCGTTCCGCCCGGTCCTGCGGGGCATGCTGCTCACCGGCGGCGAGCCGCGCTTCCTGCGCCACGTCGTCACGCCCAACGGCGACCCGCGGGCCCCGCAGGTGTCGACCGACCGGCTGTGGTGGCCGCCCGCGAAGGTCGTCGGCCACTACCTCGCGCCGTGGCTGGCCGCCCGGGCCGAGGAGCTGCGGTCCGACGTGGACGCCGGACCGCCGGAGGGCGCCCTGGCCGTCGAGGCCGAGATCGCCGTCGACCGCGACGCGCAGCCGCTCTCGCTGTCGCCGCTGGGCCCGCTGGCGCGCGGGCCGCACGGGCGCTGGTGAGCGGCGGGCGGCGTCAGCCGTCGGCCGTGACGAGCCCGCGGTCGAGCGCGTAGCGGACGAGCTCGGCGCGCGTCGTGCGCCCGAGCTTGCGCTGGATGTGGGCCCGATGGGACTCCACCGTGCGCACGCTGAGGAAGAGCTGCTCGGCGATCTCGCCGTTCGTGTTGCCGAGCGCGATCAGGCGCAGCACGTCGACCTCGCGCGGCGTGAGGTCGTCGGGCGGGCCGGACGGCGCGGGCGGCTCGGCGGCCAGCCGGGCCCCGAGCTTCGGGTTCAGGTACGTCTCCCCGCGCGAGGCCGCGTGGACGGCCTCGACCAGCTCGTCGTCGGCCGCCTCCTTGAGCACGTACGCCGACGCGCCCGCCTGCAGCGCCTGGCGCGCGAACGCGGGCTCGTTCTGCATCGTCAGCACCACGATCGCCGTCCCCGGCGAGTCCGACAGCATCGTCGGGATCTCGCCCAGCGACGACGCGTCGCCCATGTTCAGGTCGAGCACGAGCACCTCCGGGCGGATCGCCCGGACCTTGCGGACGGTCTCCTCGACGGTGCCGGCCTCGGCGATCACCTCGAATCCCTCCTCGCCCTCGAGGACCAACCGGAGCCCGCTGCGGACGACCGCGTGGTCGTCGGCGAGGATGATGCGGATCGGAGCGTCGGCCATGGACCGCGACGATAACGCACGCCCAGGGCGATCGGGCACCCGTAGCCTGTCGCGCACCGATGTTCTCGACGATCGTCATCGGCTTCGACGACTCCCCGCAGGCCCACGACGCGGTCGCGCTCGCGCTGGCGCTCGCCGACCCCGCCAGCGAGCTCGTCGCCGTCCTCGTGCATCCGCGCGGGCCGGGGGCGCGCGTCGCGCCGGTCGAGCCGCCGCAGCTGGCCGGGCGCGCGCGGGCGCGCACGGTCGCCCGGCCGGCGACGTCGGCCGCGGCCGGCCTGGCGGCCGCCGTCGACGAGACCGGCGCCGACCTCGTCGTCGTCGGCTCCTCGCGCCGCGGCCCGATCGGGCGCGTGCTGCCGGGGACCACCGGGGCGCAGATGCTGCACGCGACCGCCGCCGCCGTGGCCGTCGCGCCCGCCGGCCTGCGCGACCGCGGGCCCGTCGCCCTGCGCGAGATCGGGGTCGGCTTCGACGGCGGCGACGAGTCGCGCCGGGCGCTGGCCGCCGCGGTGCGCCTCGCCGCCGAGCACGAGGCGGCGCTGCGGGCGATCGCGGTGATCGAGCCGGTCGGCGAGACCTTCGGCTGGGCCGGCGCGTGGATGTATCCCGAGTACCGCGACGACGCGGTCGCCGACGCGCGCGACGCGCTCGCCGCCGCGGTGCGCGCGTCCGACGCCGAGGCGCTGGGGGTGACCGTCGCCGAGGAGGTCGTCGACGGGATGCCGGCCGAGGAGCTGCTGCGCGCCAGCGAGCGGCTCGACCTGCTCGTGCTCGGCTCGCGCGGCTACGGGCCGCTCGGCCGGATCCTGCTGGGCAGCGTCGCGACGCGGGTCGCCGGCGCCGCCGCGTGCCCGCTGCTCGTGTGGCCGCGGGCGGAGGGCTGACGGCCGCTACCCGGCCGCGGCGTGCAGCCCGGTCGCGGGCGCGCCGTCCAGCGGCAGCGTGACGTGGATCGTCGTGCCGCGGCGCTCCTGCGGCTCGATCTCGATGGTGCCGCCGAGCAGGTCGACGCGCTCGCGCATGCCCACCAGCCCGAACCCGCTGGACGACGCCTCCGGGTCGAAGCCCTTGCCGTCGTCGGACACGCGCAGCTCGAGCCGGTCCTGGTCGCCCTCGATCACGACGTCGACGCGGCTGGCGGCCGCGTGCTTGACGACGTTCGTCAGCGCCTCCTGGACGATCCGGTAGGCGGAGTCCTCGACCGCGGTCGGCAGCCGCCGCGCGCCGCGGCCGTCCTCGGAGCCGTCCCCGTCGTCGCGCCGGCCCGCCCCGTCGAGCGAGACGCGCAGCGTCGCCTTCAGCCCGGCGGTCTCGGCCACGCGCTCGACGAGGCCCTCCAGCGCGGCCGGCAGCCCGAGGTCGTCGAGCGCGGCGGGGCGCAGGTCGGTCACGAGGCGGCGCAGGTCGGTGATGCTCTCGTCGATCTGGTCGACGGCCACCTCGAGCACCTCGTGGAGCTTGTCGACCTCGTCGCGCCGCCGCGCCCCCGACAGCAGGACCTTCAGCCCGGCGAGCTGCTGGAGCGTCTCGTCGTGCAGCTCGCGCGCCCAGCGCTGGCGCTCGCGCTCGGACGCCGCGAGGCTGCGGCGCAGCGCCTCGTTGGCCGCCGACTGCGCGGTCGCCACCGCCGTCGCCGCGCTGGCGGCGAAGCTGAGCATCAGCCGCTCGTCGTCGTCGCTGAAGTCGCGCCCGTCGTGGCGGTCGAACGCCTCCAGCACGCCGAGCGCGCGGCCGCGGAACACGAGCGGCACGAACAGGCCCTTCTGGGCGTCCATCGTGTCGCCGAGCTGGAAGCGCACGCGCGTGGACAGGTCGCCGGCGCGCTCGGGCCGGCCGGAGCGCAGCACGTCGCCGCTGATCGACGCGTCGATCCGCAGGCGCAGGCCGTCGACGTCCCTGGGCGCGTCGCCGGCCCAGGCGCGGATCACCAGCTCGTCGCCCTCGTCGAGCAGGATCAGGACGCTGCGGGCGTCGACGAGCGCGCGGGCGCGCTTGGAGATCAGCTCGAGGATGCGGTCGAGGTCGGTCTCGCCGCCGAGGGCGCGGGCGATCGCCGTCGTGGCCTCCAGCGCGCGGACCGCCGCCTCCAGCTCGAGGCGCCGCTCCTGCTCGGCCTGGTAGGCGCGGGCGTTGTCGATCGCGATGCCGGCCCAGCTCGCCAGCAGCTCGATCGCGTCCTCGTCGTCCTCGTCGAAGTCGTCGGCGCCCTCCTTGTCGGTGAGGTAGAGGTTGCCCCAGGCCTCGCCGCGCACGAGGACGGGCACGCCGAGGAACGACTGCATCGGCGGGTGGCCGACCGGGAAGCCGAACGAGCGCGGGTGGTCGCTGACGTTGTGCAGGCGCAGGAGCTGGGGGTCCTGGATCAGGACGCCGAGCACGCCGCGGCCGCGGGGCAGGTCGCCGACCGCCTGGTGCACCTCGGGCGGCGCGCCGATCGTGATGAAGCGCTCGAGCTCCTGCTTGCGCGCGTCGAGCACCCCCATCGCGGCGTACCGGGCGCCGGTGAGGTCGCGCGCCTCCTCCAGGACGCGCTGCAGGACGGATTCCAGGTCCAGGTCTGAGACGAGGGCCCGGCCGACCTCGAGAACGCGTCGCAGGCGCGCTTGGTCAAGCATGGCGGGAGGGATCTTAGGTCGTCGGGGGCGTCCGTGGCCCGGGCGGTCGGCGAGTGCGGAGAAGGGCTGATGCCCCCGCGCCCGAGGCGGACTAGGCTCGCGGCATGGCCCGCTCGAGGTTCCGCATCGTGATCGCCGGCGGTGGCGTCGCCGGCCTGGAGGCGCTGCTGGCGCTGCGCGCGCTCGCGGGCACGATCCCCCACATCACGCTCGTGACGAGCGCGGTCCAGACCGTCGACCGGCCGGCCACCGTCGCCGAGCCGTTCGACCGCGGCGTGGCGCCCACCCGCGACGTCGCCGCGATCGCCGCCGACCACGGCGCCGAGCTGCATCTCGACCGTCTCGCCGCCGTCGACGCGCAGCGGCGGGTCGTCGTCCTCGGCGGCGGCGACGAGCTCCCCTACGACGCCCTGATCGTCGCGACCGGCGCCGGCGCGCTGCGCGCGCTGGACGGCGCCGTCGCGTTCCGCGGCCCCGACGACGTCGACGAGATGCGCGCGGTGCGCGACGCGCTCCTGTCGGGCGAGGTCGGCTCCGTCGCGTTCGCGCTGCCCGGCGAGTCGACCTGGCCGGTCCCCCTCTACGAGCTGGCGCTGATGACGGGCGCCGACCTGCTCGCGGCCGGCGTCGACGCCGCGGTCACGATCGTCACGCCGGAGCCGTCGCCGCTGGCGCTGTTCGGCCCGAGCGCCGCCGAGGCCCTCGCGCCGCGGATGGCCGAGCGGCGCGTCGTGGCGCGCACGGGCGTGCGGCCCGTCGCCGTGCAGCCGGGCCGGCTGGCGCTGTCCGACGGCGGCACCGTGCCCGCCGACCGCGTCGTGGCGATGCCCGCGGTCGTCGGCCGGCCGCCCACCGGGCTGCCGAGCGACGCGGCGGGCTTCGTGCCCGTCGACGCGCACGGCCGCGTCGCCGGGCTCGACGGCGTCTACGCGGCCGGCGACGTGACCGCGTTCCCGCTCAAGCAGGGCGGGCTCGCCGCCCAGCAGGCCGACGCCGCCGCCGAGGCGGTCGCCGCGCAGATGGGCGTGGCGGTCGACCCGCAGCCGTTCCGCCCGGTGGTGCGCGGGATGCTCCTGATCGGCGGCGCGCCGCTGTACCTGCGCGCCGAGATCGGCGCCGGCGAGGGCATGGCGGAGGCCGTCGCGAGCACGTCGACCGCCTCGGCCCAGGCGCTGTGGTGGCCGCCCGCGAAGGTCGCGGCGCGCTACCTCGGCCCGTACCTGGCCACCGCGCGGCCGCGGATGCTCGCGCCGCAGGCGCTCGTCGACCGCGCCGCCCCCGAGCGGCCGCCGGCCGAGGGCGACCGCGAGGCGGCGCTCGGCCTGGCGCTGGCGCTGGCCGACGGCGACGCGCGCTGGGGCGACTACGCCGCGGCGGTGCGGGCGCTCGACGCGGCGGAGACGCTGGCCGGCTCGCTGCCGCCCGAGTACGTCGCCAAGCGCGAGCGCTGGCGCACGGCGCGATGACGCAGGCCGGCGCCGGCGAGGCGCTCATCGAGCGGCTGGCGGCCGCGCTCCCGGGCCCGGTGCGGCGGTGCGAGACCCACGGGGCGTGGGTCCTGCTCGCCGGCGACCGCGCCTGGAAGGTGCGCAAGCCGGTGCGCCTGGCGTTCCTGGACTACTCCACGCTCGACCGCCGGCTCGCCGCCGCGCGCGCCGAGGTGGCCGTCAACGAGCCGCTCGCCCCGGGGCTGTACCTGGGCGTCCGTGCCGTCGTCGCCGACGGCGACGGGGTGCGCGTGGTCCCGTGGGAGGCGGCCGACGCGCCGCTGGAGGCCGTCGTCGAGATGCGGCGCTTCGACGAGCGCGACACGATGGCCTCCCGCCTCGCCGACGGGCGCCTGGCCGAGGCCGACGTCGCGGCGGTCGCGCGCCGGCTGGCCGCCTTCCACGCGGCCGCCCCGCGCTGCGGCGCGGACGGGCCGTCGTCGGGCGCCGCGTTCGCGGCCCGGGTGCGGGCCGACGTCGGCGAGCTGCTGGAGCTCGCCGGGCCGCGCGCCGGCGTCGATGCGGCGGCCCTGGAGCGCTTCGTCGAGGTGGCGCTCGCCCGGCGGGCCGCGGCGCTGGACGAGCGGGAGCGGCGCGGGCTGCGCCGCGACGGCCACGGCGACCTGCGCGCCGAGCACGTGCTCCTCGACGGGGAGCCGCGCGTGTTCGACCGGCTCGAGTTCGACCCGTCGATGCGCTGCACCGACGTCGCCGGCGACCTCGCGTTCCTGACGATGGACCTCGAGGGGCTAGGCGCGCGCTGGGCGGCGCGGGCGCTCGTCGACGCCTACGCCGAGGCCGGCGGCGACCCCGGGGGTGCCGCGCTGCACGCGCTTCTGGCCTGGCAGCGTGCGATCGTGCGCCTCAAGGTGGCGCTCATCCAGGACGACGAGGACGCGCTGGCGCGCCTGGCCCCGCTCGAGCGGCGGCTGGCGTGGCGCGAGCGCGTGCCGACCGTCCTGCTCGTGTCCGGGCCGCCCGCGAGCGGCAAGTCGACGCTGGCCGGTGCGATCGCCGAGGCGGCCGAGCTCCCGGTCGTGTCCACCGACGTCGTCCGCAAGGACCTGCACGGGGTGGCCGCCACGACGCGCCTGGGCGCCGACGCCTACGGCGACGACGTCACCGAGCGCGTGTACCGCGAGGTCGGCCGCCGGGCCGCCGCCGCGGCCCGCGCCGACGGCGGCGTCGTGATCGATGCGACCGCCCGCGGCCCGGGCCTGCGCCGGCTCCTGCTCGACGAGCTCGGCGACGCCGGCCCGCGCGTCGCGCTCGTGTGCCGCGCCGCGCCCGAGACGCTGCTGGAGCGCGCGCGCCGCCGCGCGCGCAACCCCGACCGCGTGTCGGACGCCGACGAGGACGTGGCCCGCCGGCTGGCCGCCGCGTTCGAGCCGCCGACGCCCGGCGAGCCCGGCTGGGACGCGGTGGTGACGTCCCCCACCGACGAGGGCGACGCGCTCGCGGCCGCCGCCGCGGCGCTGGACGGAGGGCCGTGTCCGGCACGACCGAGCTGACGCCCGCCCAGCCGCCGTCGACCGCGGGGCTGAGCGAGGCCGAGGCGCAGCGCCGGCTGGCCGCGCGCGGGCGCGTGCGCCGCGAGGCCACCAGCCGCTCGTACGCGTCGATCGTCCGTGCCAACGTCTTCACGGTCTTCAACGCGATCCTCGCCGCCTTCGGCGTGGTGACGCTGCTGTTCGCCGACTGGCGCGACGCGCTGTTCCTCGGCGTGCTGATCGCGAACACGACGATCGGCATCACCCAGGAGGTGCGGGCCAAGCGCGCGCTCGACCGCCTCGCGCTGCTCGTCGCCCCGCGCGCCACGGTGGTGCGCGACGGCACCGCCCGCGAGGTCGCGCCCGAGGAGGTGGTCGAGGGCGACCTCGTGCGCCTGCAGGCCGGCGACCAGGTCGTCGTCGACGGCGAGGTGGTGACCGCCAACGACCTGCGCCTGGACGAGTCGATCCTCACCGGCGAGTCGGAGGCGGTCGCGCGCGGGCCCGGCGACGCGGTGCGCTCCGGCGCGTTCGCGATCGAGGGCAGCGGCGACATCGTCGTCACCGCGGTCGGCAACGACAGCTACGCCCAGCGGCTGCTGGGCGAGGCGCGCGCGTTCCGCCACCCCCGCTCGCCGCTGGAGCTGGCGATCAACCGGCTGCTGCTGTCGCTCGTCGGGCTCGTCGTCGTCCTCGGCGGCGTGCTCGGCTACGCGCTCTGGCACCGCCAGGCCGACCGCAGCGAGGCCGTCGAGACCGCGGCCGCCGGCGTCGTGAGCCTGGTGCCGGAGGGGCTCGTCGTGCTCGTCAGCCTCACGTACGCGGTCGCGTCGCTGAAGATGGCGCGCCGCGGCGTGCTCGCCCAGCAGCTCAACGCGATCGAGTCGCTGGCGTCCGCCGACGTGGTGTGCGTCGACAAGACCGGGACGCTCACCGAGGCGGCGCTGCGGGTGACCGAGACCGTGCCCGGCGACGGCATCGAGCAGGCGCGGCTCGAGGACGCGCTGCGGCGCTATGCGGCCGCCTCGTCGGTGCGCAACGCGACGCTCACCGCGATCGCCGAGGGCTTCCCGACGACCGCGTCGATCGCGCCCGACGACGAGGTCCCGTTCGCGTCGCGCCGGCGGTGGAGCGCCGTCCGCCTGGGCGACGAGACGCTCGTGCTCGGCGCGCCCGAGCGGTTCGAGCTCGGCGCGCTCGAGGCGCCCGCGTCGCGCGAGCGCGAGCAGGGCCGGCGCGTCGTCGCGATCGCCGCCACGTCCGCGGCCGCCGAGGAGGGGCCCGACGGGGCGCCGCCGGCCGGCTGCCGCGTGCTGGGCATCGTCGTGCTCGCCGAGCGCCTGCGCCCGCAGACGCGCGACACGGTCGCGTTCCTGCTCAGCCAGAACGTCGACATCAAGGTCCTGTCGGGCGACAACCCGCAGACCGTCGCCGCGATCGCCGCCGACGCCGGCATCCCGGTCGGCCAGGTGCTCACCGGCGCCGACCTGCCCGAGGACCCGCAGGCGCTGCGGGAGACCGCGCAGCGCGTCGGCGTCGTCGGCCGCGTCGCGCCCGAGGACAAGCGCCGGTTCGTCGAGGCGCTGCGCGACGCGGGGCGCTACGTGGCGATGATCGGGGACGGCGTCAACGACGTGCCCGCGCTGAAGGCCTCGCGCCTGGCGATCGCCCAGGGCAGCGGCTCGCAGATGGCCCGCGGCGTCTCGGACCTCGTGCTCGTCAACGGCGACTTCGCCGCCGTGCCCGCGCTCGTCGCCGAGGGCCGCCAGACGCTGCGCAACCTGCAGCGCGTCGCGCGCCTGTACGTGACGAAGTCGTCGTTCGCCGCGTTCCTGATCCTGGTGATCGGGATCACGTCGACCGCGTACCCGCTGCTGCCGCGCCACTTCAGCCTCGCCGCGGCGGTGACGATCGGCATCCCGACGTTCTTCCTGGCGCTCGCCCCGAGCACCGGCCCGTGGCGGCCCGACGGCTTCGGGCGCAACGTGGCCGCGTTCGCCGTGCCCGCCGGCGTGCTGACCGGGGTGGGGGTGGTCGCCAGCTACCTGTTCGCGCTCTACGACCTCGACCTGACGATCACCGAGGCCCGCACGACGGCCACGACCGTGCTGGTGGCGGTCGGCCTGTACCTGGTCGTGGAGCTGGAGCGCAACAGCCGCGGCACGCGAGGGCGCCTGCTCGTCACCGGCATGTGCGGGATCCTCGGCCTCGGCTACGTGCTGACGCTGCTGCTGCCGTTCTCGCGCGACTTCTTCGACCTGGCGCTGCCGTCGGTGGCGATCGTCGCGACGGCCGCGGGCGGCACCGCGCTGTCGGTCGCCGGGATCTGGCTGTCGCGGCTGCCCACCACCGCGGCAGGTGACGGGGACGGTCGCGCCGGGTAGCGTCACCGGCGGTGCGCGTGCTCGTCGTCAACGCCGGTTCCAGCAGCCTCAAGCACGCGATCGTCGAGGTGCCGGGCGACCGGGTGACCGACGCCGGCATCCAGCGCTGGGACCCCGACGGCGACGCCCGCCGCCACGGCGCGGCGCTGCGCGAGGCGCTCGACGGGGCGGTCGCCGGGCCGGTCGACGCCGTCGGCCACCGCGTCGTGCACGGCGGCGCGCGGTACACGCGCCCGGTCGTCGTCGACGCGGACGTGCGGGCCGGGATCGCCGCGCTCGTGCCGCTCGCGCCGCTGCACCAGCGCGCCGCGCTGGAAGGCATCGACGCGGTCGACGCGGCGCTGCCCGGGGTGCCGCAGGTGGCGTGCTTCGACACCGCGTTCCACCACACGCTCGACCCGGAGGCCGCGACCTACCCGGTGCCGGCGGCGTGGCGCGAGGAGCACGGGCTGCGCCGGTTCGGCTTCCACGGGCTGAACGTGGAGTGGTGCGCCGGTCAGGCGCGCGAGCGGCTCGGGGAGGAGGGCGCGCGGCGGCTCGTCGTCTGCCACCTCGGCAGCGGCTGCTCGGTCACCGCGGTGCGCGACGGGCGCTCGGTCGACACGACGATGGGCTTCACGCCGCTGGAGGGCGTCCCGATGGGGACCCGCAGCGGCTCGATCGACCCGGCCGTGGTGCTGTGGCTGGCGCGGGCCGGGATGGCGCTGGACGAGATCGACGACGGGCTCAACCACCGGTCCGGGCTGCTGGGCGTCTTCGGCCGCTCGCCCGACCTGCGCGACGTGCTCGCCGCGATGGACGACGGCGACGCCGGCGCGGCGCTGGCCTTCGCGATCCACGTGCGCGGGATCGCCGCGGCGGTGGCGGCGATGGCGAGCGCGCTGGGCGGCCTCGACGCGCTCGTGTTCAGCGGCGGCGCGGGCGAGCACGCGCCGCGCCTGCGCGACGCGATCTGCGCGCGCCTGCCGTTCCTGGGCGTGGACGCGGCCGGCACGACCCCGGTGCTGGTCGTGCCGGCCGGCGAGGAGCAGGTGATCGCGCGCCAGACGGCGGCGCTGGTCTCCTGACCGTCAGGCGGTGGCGGCGGCCGCCTCGGAGGCCTCCGGGACGCCGTTGCTGACGCGGAACACCATCCGCGGCGCGGGGGCGCTGCCGTCGAGGACCTGCTCGATGGCCTCGTTGACGTCCTCGAGGCGCGTGTCGGCGCGCTCGACCGTGGTCAGGCCGCGGCGGTGCAGCTCGAAGACCTCCTCGAGGTCGCGGTGCGTGCCGACGATCGAGCCGACGATCGAGAGGCCGAACAGGACGGTCTCGAAGATCGGGACGCGCATGCCGTTCTCGGCCGGCAGGCCGACGCACACGAGGCGCCCGCCGCGGGCCAGGCCGCCGATCGCCTGCTCGAACGCGGACGGGAAGACCGCGGTCGACACGGCGACGTCGGCTCCGCCGAGCGCCTGCAGCGCGGCGGCGGGGTCCTGCTCGGCGGCGTTGACGACGTGCTCGGCGCCGAGCGCCCTGGCGGAGTTGAGGCGCTCCTCGTTGACGTCGACGGCGACCACCGACGCGCCGGTGATGCGCGCGTACTGGACGGCGAGGTGGCCGAGGCCGCCCGCGCCGAAGACGGCGACGAGGTCGGACGAGCGGGCGCCGGAGACCTTCACGGCCTTGTAGGTGGTGACGCCGGCGCAGGTGAGCGGCGCGGCGTCGGCGGGATCGATCGCCTTGGGCACCTTCACGACGTGGCGGGCGTAGCCGACCGCGTACTCGGCGAAGCCGCCGTTGATCGAGTAGCCGGTGTTGAGCTGGTCGGGGCAGAGCGTCTCGCGGCCGTCGTTGCAGTAGCGGCAGTCGCCGCACGCGTAGCCGAGCCACGGGAGCGCGACGCGGTCGCCGACCTCGATGCCGTGGCTGTTGCCCGGCCCGAGGCGCTCGACGATCCCGACGCCCTCGTGGCCGGGGATGAACGGCGGCGTCGGCTTCACCGGCCACTCGCCGCGGGCGGCGTGGATGTCGGTGTGGCAGAGGCCCGACGCCTCGATCCGCACGAGCACCTGCTCGGGACCGGGCTCGGGGGTGGGCACGTCCTCGATGACGAGGGGGCGGTCGAAGGAGTGGACGACGGCGGCCTTCATGGTGTGGTTCTCCCGGGCGGTTCTTGGCACGTGCCGACAGCCTCCCGAGCGCCGGGCCGCGTGCCATCCGCGCGGGGCCCGCGTGGGTGTGCGGGGTTCTCCGCAGCCCGCGCGCGGGCGTTCCGCACCGCGGCCCCCGCCCAACCTCACCCGTTCGGGCAGATCACCGCGCGGCCCTCCAGCCGCCCCTCGCGCATCGCCGCGTACGCCTCGGGCGCCTGCTCGAGCGTGAAGCGCTGGGTGTGGGCGCGGATCTGGCCGCGCCGCGCGAGCTCCAGCACCTCGGCCAGCTCGACCGCCGAGCCCCAGTAGGTCGACGTCAGCGAGCACGACCACGGCAGCGTCCCCATGGCCGACCAGGTCAGCGTGCCGCCGGCGAGGCCCAGCACCGTCACGTGCCCGCCGACCCGCGCGACCGCGGCCGCCAGCGCCATGGTCGAGTCGGCGCCGACCACGTCGAGGACCAGGTTCGCGCCGAGCCCGCCGGTCAGCTCGCGGATCTCCTCGGCCGTGTCGGAGCCCGGCACGAACGTCTCGTCGGCGCCGACCTCGCGGGCGACGCGCAGGTGCTCCTCGCTGAGGTCGACGGCGACGATCCGCGTGCCCGTGAGCGCCCGCAGGATCTGCACCGCCATGTGCCCGAGGCCGCCGACGCCGATGACGACCGCGGTCGACCCGGCGCCCAGCAGGCCGAGCGAGCGCTTGATCGCGTGGTAGGGCGTGAGCGCGGCGTCGCTCAGCGGCGCGGCGTCGCGCGGGTCGAGGTCGCCGAGCGGGAGCAGCAGCCGCGCCGACGGCACGAGCATGTACGGCGCCATCCCGCCGTCGAGGCCCAGGCCGCCGCCCGCCGCGCCGATCTCGGCGGCGCGCTCGCAGTGGTTCTCGCGCGACTCCCGGCACGGGACGCAGCGCCCGCAGCCCCACGGGCCGTACACGGCGACCGCGTCCCCCTCCGCGAGGCCCTCGACGCCGGCGCCGACCTTCTCGACCCAGCCGGCGTTCTCGTGCCCGAGCGTGAACGGCAGCTCGTAGGGCAGCGCGCCCTCGGGCCACTCCGCCACGTGCAGGTCGGAGTGGCAGGCGCCGGCGCCGCCGATCTTCAGGAGCACCTGCCCGGGGCCGGGCTCGGGAACCTCGACCTCGCGCAGCTCGGGCTCCTGCTGCCATTGGACCATCTGGTAGGCGAGCATGGAGCGGTCCCTACCCCCGTTCTCGGGTCGTCTACGGAGGCGCCTCCGCGCGCGACGCGGATGCGCGGCGAGCGCGCCCGCCGTAGCGTTGCCGCCATGGCCCCCTATCCCGCGCAGCGCGAGGTCGACATCGCCCTGCGCGACGGCACGACCCTCCACGTGCGGCCGGTGCGCCCGGACGACGAGCCGCGCCTGCGGGCGTTCCTGGAGCGGCTGTCGCCCGACGACCGCGTGATGCGCTTCTTCAGCGCCGGCACGAACGTCGCCGCCGCCGCGCGCGACGCCGCCGACGTCGACTACGAGGACCGCTACGGCATCGTCGCCGTCGGCGGGGACGGGGAGACGGTGCTCGCCCACGGCTGCTTCGTGCGCACGACCGCGCGCGAGGCCGAGGTCGCCTTCGCCGTCGACGGCTCGCTGCGCGGGGAGGGCGTCGCGACGGCCATGCTCGCCCACCTCGCCGACGCCGCGCGCGAGGCGGGCATCGACCGCATCACCGCGGTCGTGCTGCCCCAGAACCGGGCGATGCTCGACGTGTTCCGTCAGAGCGGCCTGCACCCCGAGGTGCGCGTCGACCACGGCGACGTGCAGGTCTCGATGCCGGTGGTGATGGACGCCGAGGCGTGGGAGCGCTACGACCGCCGCGACGCCGAGGCCGCCCGCGCCGCCGTCTCCCACGTGCTGCGCCCGGCGTCGGTCGCGGTCGTCGGCGCCAGCGACCGGCCCGGATCGGTCGGCGGCGCGGTGCTGCGCAACCTGCTCGACGCCGGCTTCACCGGCCGCGTCCATCCGGTCAACCGGCGCGGCGGGACGGTCGCCGGCCTGCCGGCCGCCCGCACGCCGCAGGAGATCGGCGAGCCGGTCGAGCTCGGCGTCGTCGTGATCCCGGCGCCCGGCGTCGCCCAGGCCGCCGAGGACCTCGCGCAGGCCGGCGCCCGCGCGCTCGTCGTGATCTCCGACGGCTTCGCCGAGGCCGGACCCGAGGGGCGCCGCCGCCAGGAGGAGCTGCTCGCGGTCTGCCGGCGCCACGGGATGCGGCTCGTCGGCCCCAACTGCCTGGGCGTGATGAGCACCGACCCGGACGTGCGGCTGAACGCCGCGTTCGCCCCCGGCCGCCCGACCCCCGGCTCGATCGCGTTCCTGTCGCAGAGCGGCGCGCTGGCGATCGCCGCGATCGACCTGGCGCAGGAGCTCGGGCTCGGGCTCTCCGGGTTCGTGTCGGTCGGCAACAAGGCCGACCTGTCCGGCAACGACTTCCTCTCCTACTGGGAGGCCGACGAGCGCACGAACGTCATCCTCCTGTACCTCGAGTCCTTCGGGAACCCGCGCAAGTTCTCGCGCGTCGCGCGGCGGGTCGCGCGGACCACGCCGATCGTGGCCGTCAAGGGCGGCCGCTCGCCCGCCGGGCAGCGGGCCGCCGGCTCGCACACCGGCGCGATGCTGGCCGGGTCGACGGCCACCGTCGACGCGCTGTTCGAGCAGGCCGGCGTGATCCGCACCGAGTCGCTCGGCGAGCTGTTCGACGTTGCCGCGCTGCTGTCCGTGCAGCCGGCGCCGTCCGGCACGCGCGTGGGGATCGTCACCAACGGCGGCGGCCTGGGGATCCTGTGCGCCGACGCGTGCGCGGCCAGCGGCCTCGACGTCGTCGGCTTCGACGACCGGCTGCGCCGCCGCCTGGCGCGGCGCCTGCCCGACGGCGCCGCCGTCGGCAATCCCGTCGACCTGCTCGCCGCCGCGCCGCCCGAGGCGTTCGAGCGCGCGATCGCCGACGTCGGCGCCTCCGGGGCGGTCGACGCGATCGTCGCGATCTACGTGCCGCCGATGGTCAGCGACCCCGTCGAGGTCGCCCGCGCGATCGGCCGCGCCGCCGCCGCGACCGAGGTGCCGGTCGCCTCCGTCCTCGCGATGGCCGACGCGCCCCTCGACGTGCTCCACCAGGCCGCCGAGGCGGTGCCGGTCTACCGCTTCCCCGAGAACGCCGCCCGCGCGCTGAGTCGCGCCGCCCGCTACGGCGCCTGGCTCGCGCGGCCGCCCGACCCGCCGGCCGCCGTCGAGGCCGACGTCGACGCCGCGCGCACGGTCATCGGCGGCGCGCTGGACCGCGGCGGCGGCTGGCTGGACCCGGCCGAGGTCGCCACGCTCCTGGACGCCTACGGGATCCCGCGCCCGCGCCAGCGCGTCGTCGCCAGCGCGCGCGCCGCCGCGGCCGCGGCCGTCGAGCTCGGCGGCGCCGTCGCGCTGAAGGCGATCGCCCCCGGCCTCGTGCACCGCAGCGACGCCGGCGCCGTCGCGATCGGGCTCACCGGCGCGACCGCGGTCACGCGCGCGGCGCGCGCGATGCGCCGGCGGCTGCACGCCGCCGGCTTCGAGCCGACCGGCTACGTCGTGCAGGAGATGGCCGACCCCGGGGTGGAGCTGCTGGCCGGGGTCGTCGCCGACCCGATCTTCGGCCCCGTCCTGCTGTGCGCGGCCGGCGGCACCGCCGCGGAGCTCCTCGGCGACAGCACCGTGCGCCTCACGCCGCTGGGTCGCCGCGACGCCGCCGAGATGATCCGCGAGCTGCGCACGTTCCCGCTCCTGGACGGCTTCCGCGGTGCGCCGCGCTGCGACGTGGCCGCCGTCGAGGAGGTGCTGGTGCGCCTCGCGGCGATGGCCGACGCGCACCCGGCGATCGCCGAGATCGAGGGCAATCCGGTCGTCGTCGGACCCGACGGAGCGGTCGTCGTCGACGCGCGCGTGCGCGTGGACCAGCCGGCTCCGCGACGGCCTGAGCCGGCCGTCGGACCGCCCGTCCGCTGAGCCGCGGGGGACCCCCCGAATGGGGTCCGTAGAACCCCGTGCGCGGCGCACGGATCACCGCTGATGGAGGGGCCTTTAGGTGTTCTTACGTTGTGTCGAGCCATGACGACACTCGACCTCGCTCGGCTCCAGTTCTCGAGCACGACGCTCTTCCACTTCCTCTTCGTCCCGGTGTCGATCGGGCTCGCGCTCTTCCTCGCGATCCTCCAGACCGCCGCGTATCGCACCGGCAACCCCGTCTACACCCGGCTCACGCGCCTGTGGGGGCGCGTCTTCCTCATCGTCTTCGCCGTCGGCGTGGTGACGGGCATCGTCCAGGAGTTCCAGTTCGGCATGAACTGGTCGGCGTACTCCCGCTACGTCGGCGACGTGTTCGGCGCGCCGCTGGCCATCGAGGGCCTCGCCGCGTTCTTCGTCGAGTCGACCTTCCTGGGCCTGTGGATGTTCGGCCGCGACCGGCTGTCGCCCAAGCTCCACACCGCCTGCATCTGGATGGTCGCGCTCGGGACGATGGCCTCCGCCTACTTCATCCTCGCGGCGAACTCCTGGATGCAGCACCCGGTCGGCTACGAGATCGACCCGGTCACCGGGCAGGCGCGCATGACCGACGTCATCGCCGTCCTCACCCAGTCGACGACGCTGTTCGCGTTCTCGCACACGATCCTCGCCGCTTGGGTCACGGCCGGGATGGTCGTGGTCGGCATCTCCGCCTGGTACCTGCGCAAGGGCCGCGAGGTCGAGCTCGCCCGGCGGGCGCTGCGGATCGCGCTGCCCGCCACCTGCGCCTCCGCGATCGCCGTGTCGCTCGTCGGCCACTTCAACGCCCAGCTGATGACCGATCAGCAGCCGATGAAGATGGCCGCCGCCGAGGCGCTGTGGGACACCGAGAAGCCGGCGGGCCTGTCGATCTTCGCCACCGGCGACTTCACCCGCAACCCGGGCGGCACCAACCACAACATCACGATCCCGCACCTCCTGTCGTTCATGTCGACGAACTCGTTCGACGGCGAGGTGCGCGGCATGAACGAGATCAACGCCGAGTACCAGGAGCGCTACGGCCCGGGCGACTACGTGCCGATCGTCGGCGTCGCCTACTGGAGCTTCCGCGCGATGATCGGCGCCGGCATCGCCGTCGCGCTGCTGACCGCCGTCGGCATGGTGCTGATGCGGCGCAACAGCCTGGAGCGCGCGCGGCGCTGGCAGTGGCTGGCGCTGGCCGGCATGTCGCTGCCGTTCATCGCGAACTCCGCCGGCTGGCTGTTCACCGAGATGGCCCGCCAGCCGTGGGTCGTGTTCGGCCTGCTGCGCACGGAGGACGCGATCTCGCCCAACGTGTCGTCGGCCGAGGTGGCGATCACGCTCATCGGCTTCAGCCTCGTGTACGCGGTGCTCGCCGCGATCGCCGTGCGCCTCATCGCGCGCGCCGTGAAGGCCGGGCCCGACCACGGCCGCACGCCGCCGCCCGACGGCGAGGCCGCCTCCGAGACCACCGACGACCTGGCCCTGGCCTACTGACATGGAATACACAACGCTCGAGACCGTCTGGTTCGTCCTGATCGGCGTCCTGTGGACCGGCTACCTGGTCCTCGAGGGCTTCGACTTCGGGGTCGGGATGCTGCTGCGCACCGTCGGCCGCACCAAGGAGGAGCGCCGCATGGTGCTGCGCTCGATCGGCCCGCTGTGGGACGGCAACGAGGTCTGGCTGCTCGTTGCCGGCGGCGCCACGTTCGCGGCCTTCCCGCTCTGGTACGCGACGCTGTTCAGCGGCGCCTACCTGGCCCTGTTCCTCGTCCTGCTGTCGCTGATCGTGCGCAACGTCGCGCTCGAGTTCTGGGGCAAGCACGACGACGACACCTGGCGCGCGCGCTGGGAGTGGGCGGCGATCATCGGCTCGGCCCTGCCCGCCGTGCTGTGGGGCGTCGCGTGGGCGAACATCATCCACGGCATCCCGATCGGGGCCGACGGCAACGCGACCGGCGAGCTGTGGGACCTGCTCGGCCCGTACGCGCTGCTCGGCGGCGTCGCGACCCTGCTGCTGTTCCTGGCCCACGGCGCCACGTTCCTGACGCTGAAGACGTCGGGGCCGGTGGAGGAGCGCGCCCGCGCGGTCCGGCGCTGGGCCGGCCCGGCCGCGGTCGTCGCGCTCGGCGCCTGGGTCGCCTGGACGCTGATCGACGGCGCCGGCGTCGCGACCGCCGTGCTGATGGTCGGCGCGGTCGCGCTGCTGGCAATCGCCTCCGCGCTGCGCGCCGGCGGCTGGTCGTTCGGCGCGACGGCCGGCGCGATCGGCCTGCTGGTCGCGGGCTGGTTCACCCAGCTCTTCCCGCACGTGCTGATCTCGTCGACCGACCCGGCCTACTCGATCACGCTGCACCAGGCCGCCTCCGGCGACTACACGCTGAAGGTGATGACCGGCGTCGCGGTCGTGCTCGTGCCGATCGTGCTCCTGTACCAGGGCTGGACGTACTGGGTGTTCCGCAAGCGCCTGACGCTGCCGGCGCCCCCGTCGCCGCCCGCGGCCACGCCCGGCGACTGATGGAGCCCGTCGCCCGCAGGCTGCTGCGCGACACGCGCGCAGCGCGCCGGCCGCTGGCGGTCTCCGGCCTGGTCGGCGCCGTCGGCGCCGTCCTGGTCGTCGCCCAGGCGGTGCTGCTGGCGCGGGTCGTCGCGCACGTGTTCATCGGCGGCCAGTCGCTCGGCGACGTCCGGGGCGACCTGATCGCGCTCGCGGCCGTCGTCGCGGGACGCGGCGTCGTCGCCGGCCTGTTCGACGCCGTGGGGCGCTTCGGCGCCCTGCGGGTCATGTCGGAGCTGCGCGAGCGCCTCGCCCAGCGGATGCTCGTCTCGCGGCCGACCGGCCTGCCGGGCGAGCGGGCCGGCGAGCTGACGACCGCGGTCGTCCAGGGCGTCGACGCGCTCGAGGCGTTCTTCGCCCGCTACCTGCCGCAGGTGATGCTGTCGGCGCTCGTCCCGATCGCGGTGCTGGCGTGGGTGCTGCCCCACGACATGGCGGCCGGGCTGATCCTCCTGGTGACGATCCCGCTGGTGCCGCTGTTCATGGCGCTGGTGGGGCTCAAGGCCCGCGACGACGTCCGCCGGCGCGAGCGCACGCTGGCGCTGCTGGGGTCGCACTTCCTCGACGTCGTCCGCGGCCTGCGCACGCTGCGCGCGTTCGGGCGCGAGCAGGCGCAGGAGGAGACGCTGGCCCGGGTCGGCGACCGCTACCGGCGCGAGACGATGCGGACGCTGCGGGTCGCGTTCCTGTCGGCGTTCGTGCTCGAGCTGCTGGCGATGCTCGGCACCGCGCTCGTCGCGGCGACCGTCGGCATCCAGCTCGCCCAGGGGCACCTGGAGCTGACCGTCGGGCTCGCCGTCCTGCTGCTGGCGCCCGAGCTGTACGCGCCGCTGCGCAGCATGGGCCAGCAGCACCACGCCAGCGCCGACGGCCTCGCCGCCGCCGAGCGGATCTTCGACGTGCTCGACGCGCCCGACACGGTGACCGCGCCGTCGCATCCGCGCGTCGCGCCCGACCCGGCCCGCACGCCGGTGGTCGTCGAGGGCGTGTCGCTCACGCATCCGGGGCGCGCCGAGCCGGCGCTCGACGGCGCCACGCTGGCGCTCGCCCCGGGGGAGCTCGTCGCGCTCGTCGGCCCCAGCGGGGCGGGCAAGAGCACGCTGGCGACGCTGCTGCTGCGGCTCGCCGACCCGGACGCCGGCGCGGTGCGCTGCGGCGGGATCGACCTGCGCGAGGTCGACGCGGACGCGTGGCGCGCGCAGGTGTCCTGGGCGCCGCAGCGCGGGCGCCTGTTCGCCGGCACGGTCGCCGACAACCTGCGCCTCGGCGCCCCCGAGGCCACCGACGCCGAGCTGGAGGCCGCGCTGGCCGCGGTCGACGCGCTCGGGCTGGTGGCCGAGCTGCCGGACGGGCTGGAGACCCGTCTGGGCGACGGCGGCCGCGCGCTGTCGGCCGGCCAGGCGCAGCGGCTCGTCGTGGCGCGCGCGCTCGTGCGCCGCGCGCCGCTGCTCGTGCTCGACGAACCGACCGCGTCGCTCGACGGGCCGACCGCCGCGCGGGTGGCCGACGGGGTCCTCGCCGCCGCGCGCGGGCGCACGACGCTGCTGATCACGCACGACCCGGCGCTCGCCGCGCGGGCCGACCGGGTGGTGGAGCTGCGGCGCGGGCGGGTCGTCCCCTCGCTGGTGGCGGTCGCGTCCGGCTCGGCGGAGGTGCTGGCGGCATGAGCACGACCTCGCTGCAGGCCGTCCTGCGGGCCGCGCCGCCGGCGCGCCGCCGCTTCGGCACCTCGGTGGCGCTGTCGGCCGGCGCAGTGCTGTCGGCGATCGGCCTGATGACCGTCTCGGGCGCGCTGATCTCCCACGCCGCCCTGCGCCCGCCTGTGCTGGCGCTGACCGTCGCGATCGTCTTCGTCCGCGCGCTCGCGCTGAGCCGCGCGGTGCTGCGCTACCTCGAGCGGCTCGTGTCGCACGATCTCGCGTTCCGGTCGCTGGCCGCGCTGCGCGTGCGGTTCTTCCGCGCGGTGGCGCCGCTCGTCCCGGGCACGCGCCTGGCGCGCGCCGACCTGCTGAGCCGCTTCGTCGCCGACGTCGACCGCCTGCAGGACCTCTACCTGCGGGCGCTGTCCCCGCCGCTGGTCGCGTTCGTGACCGCCGCGGCGGCCGTGATCGCCGCGGGCGTGATCCTGCCGGCGGCAGGGCTCGTGGTCGCGGTCGTGCTGGTGCTCGGCGGGGTGGGACTGCCGCTGCTGACGGGCGCGCTGGCCCGCGCGGCCGGCCGCCGTCAGGCCGCCGCCCAGGCGGCGCTGTCGACCGAGGTCGTCGAGCTGGCCGAGGGCGCGTCGGAGCTGGTGGCGTTCGGCTGCGGGCCGGAGCGGGTGGCGCGGCTGGCGGCCGCCGACGCGCGGCTGGCCGGGCTGGCCCGCCGCGACGCGGTCGCGGGAGCGGTCGCCACCGGGCTGGGCGCGGTGCTGTCGGGCGGCGCCGCGATCGCCGTGCTGGTGGTCGCGATCCCGGCCGTCGACGGCGGTGCGCTGGACGGGATCCTGCTGGCGGCCGTGACGCTGATGGCGATGGCCGCGTTCGAGGCGGTCGCCCCGCTGCCGGCCGCGGCCCAGAGCCTGAGCGGCTGCGGGGCGGCCGCGACGCGCCTGGAGGAGGTCGAGGGGATGGCGCCGCCCGTGGCGGCGCCGGCGGCGCCGTCCGCCGTGCCCGCCGATGGCGCTCTGGTGGCCGAGGGCGTGAGCGTCCGCTACGAGGACGACGCGCCGTGGGTCCTGCGCGGCGTCGACCTGCGGGTCGAGCCGGGCGCCCGCGTGGCGCTCGTGGGGCCCAGCGGCGTCGGGAAGACGACGCTCGCCGACCTGCTCGTGCGCTTCCGCGACCCCGACGAGGGCCGCGTCACGCTCGGCGGCGTGGACCTGCGCGACCTCGACCCGGAGGACGTGCGCCGCGTCGTGCGGCTGTCGGGCCAGGACGCGCACGTGTTCGCGACGACGCTGCGCGAGAACCTGCGCCTGGCCGACCCGGGCGCCGGCGACGATCGCCTGGTGGACGTCCTGCGCGACGTCGGCCTCGACGGCTGGCTGGCCGGGCTGCCCGACGGCCTGGGCACGATGCTCGGCGAGGGCGGCGCGACGGTCTCGGGCGGCCAGCGCCAGCGGATCGGCGTCGCCCGCGCGCTGCTGGCCGACGGGCGCTTCCTCGTCCTCGACGAGCCGACCGCGCACCTCGACCACGCGTCCGCCGCGGCCTTCCTGGCCGACCTCGACCGGATCGCCGGCGACCGCGGCGTGCTCGTGATCACGCACGAGCGCGAGCTGCCGGGCCGGTTCGACGCGGTCGTCGAGCTCGCCTCGCCACCGTTGTCGGATCGAGCTCGCTATGCGAGCCCGATCTGACAACAGACCGCGGGGCCGGGGCGGGGCGGGGCGAGGGAGCGCGTGTTGCCGGATCGGCAAGAGTCCTTGGCAGGCGGGCCCGGTCTGCGCCACCCTGGCCGCATGGACGAGACCTGGGACTGCGTCGTCGTCGGCGGCGGGGCCGCGGGGCTGAGCGCGGCGCTCGCGCTCGGGCGGGCGCGGCGGCGGACGCTCGTCGTCGACGCCGGGCGCCCGAGCAACCTGCCCGCCGAGGGCATCGGCGGCCTGCTCGGGCACGACCACCGGCCGCCCGCCGACCTGTACGCCGCCGGCCGCGCGGAGCTGCGGACCTACCCGAGCGTGGCGGTCCGCGCGGGGGAGGTCACGGGCGGGGAGGCGACCGGCGACGGCTTCGTCCTCGCGCTCGACGGCGACGCGGAGCGGGTCCGCGCCCGGCGCGTCCTGCTCGCCACCGGCATGGACTACCGCCACCCCGACGTGCCCGGCCTCGCCGAGCGCTGGGGCCGCACCGTCTTCCACTGCCCGTTCTGCCACGGCTGGGAGGTCCGCGAGCAGCCGCTGTGCGCGCTCGGCGAGGCCCACGCCGCCGAGCGCGCGCTCATGCTCCGCGCCTGGAGCGACGACGTCACGCTGCTGGCCGACGGCGCCCCGCTCGCGCCCGAGGACGAACGGCGCCTCCACGACGCCGGCGTGACCATCGACCCGCGCCCCGTCGCCGAGGTCCGCGACGGCGCCGTCGCCTTCGCCGACGGGACCGAGCGGCCCTGCGGCGGCATCCTCGTCGCCACGACCCTCCACCAGCGATCGGCCCTCGCGCGCACGCTCGGCGCCGAGACCCAGCCGCCCGGCCCGCTCGCCGCCGACGCGCTCCTCGTCGACGGCCAGTTCCAGACGACCGTCCCGGGCCTCTACGCGGCCGGCGACGCGGCGGCGCAGATGCCGTCGGTGCCCAACGCGATCGCCACCGGCGCGACCGCGGCGGCGATGCTCGTGCGGGGCCTCATGGTCGGCTGAGCGGCGGCGGGCCCACCGTGCGGCGGCGGATCAGCTCCGGCGCCTGCACGACGCGCCGCGGCGGCGGCTGCTCGTCCGCGTCGAGCGCGATCCGCTCGAGCAGCATCTCCGCCGCCGTGCGCATCAGGCGCACGAGGTCGCCGCGCACGGTCGTGAGCTGGAACACGTCCCAGCCGGCGAGCGAGATGTCGTCGAAGCCGACGAGCGACACGTCGCGCGGGACCACGATGCCGCGCGCCAGCATCGCGTTGTAGGCGCCCAGCGCCACGACGTCGTCGGCGCAGAACAGCGCGGTCGGCTCGGTCTCCAGCACCTCCGGTCCCACGTCGCGGCCGAACGCGAACGTGTACGGGCCGCGGCGCATCCGCCGGTCGGGCAGCGCGACCCCGGCCTCGGCCAGCGCCGCGCGGAAGCCGGCCTCCCGGTCGCGCCCGGTGCTCGTCTGCAGCGGCCCCAGGAGCGCGCCGATCTCGCGATGCCCGGCGGCCAGGAGCTCCTCGGCCGCCAGGCGCCCGCCCGCCGCGTTGTCGACCACGCACACGTCCCCGGGCGGGTCGTCGATCTCGCGGTTGAGCAGCACGAACGGCAGGCGGCGGCGCGCGAGGGCGGCGGGCAGCGTCGAGCCCAGCAGCGTCGTCGTCAGGATCGCCCCGTCGAGCGACCCGTCCAGGAGGCGCGGCGCGAGCGCGTCGTCGGTCGGGTCGGGCGTCATCACGAGCATCCGCTGGCCCGCGTCGCGCAGCACCGCGTCCGCCGTCTCCAGGATCTGCAGGTAGAACGGGTTGTCGAGGTCGTGGAGGACCAGCGCGATCTGCCCGGAGCGGCGGGTCGACAGGCTGCGGCCCCGATGGCTGGGGATGTAGCCCAGGGTCTCGGCGGCCTCCCGCACCGCCCGCTTCGTCGCCTCCGACACCCCCGGCTCGTCGCGCAGCGCGCGGGAGACGGTCGGCTGGGACACGCCGGCCAGGCGGGCGACGTCGTGACTGGTGGGGAGACGGTCGGGCACGCGGGATCGATGTTCGGCGACCAGCCCGCGCGTCGGGTCCCCGCACGCATCCCCCGGACGCGCGCGGGACACGGCGCGGAGCATAGTGGGCCGCCGAGCGCGCAGGAATCCTCGACCCGGCGGGCCAGCGGCACCCGGTTGGACCGCCGTCGCACCCCGCTCGCGGGCGTAGCGTCCGGACATGCAACCGACCGACCGCATCTGGATGAGCGGACGCCTGGTGCCGTGGGCGGACGCCAACGTCCACGTCCTCACGCACGCCCTGCACTACGGCACGGGCGTCTTCGACTCCCTGCGGGCGTACGCGACCGCCCAGGGCCCCGCGATCTTCCGCCATCGCGACCACCACGAGCGCCTCCTGCGCTCCGCGCGGCTGTACGGGATGGACCTCGGCTTCACCGTGGACGAGCTCGAGGACGCGACCCGGCAGCTCGTGGCCGAGAGCGGCCTCGACGACTGCTACGTGCGCACGATCGCCTTCCGCGGCGCTGGCCCGATGGGCGTCTCGCCGCGCGGCTGCCCCGTCGAGGTCGCGATCGCCGTGTGGGAGTGGCCCGCCTACATCCCCGGCGCCGAGGCGGGCATCCGCGCGAAGGTGTCGTCGTGGTCGCGCATCGGCCACGACTCGCTGCTGCCCGCCGCCAAGGCCACCGCCCACTACCTCAACTCGGTTCTCGCGCGCACCGAGGCCGAGGAGCTCGGCTTCGACGAGGCGATCCTGCTGGGCGCCGACGGGATGCTCGCCGAGGGCTCCGGCGAGAACCTGTTCCTCGTCGACGGGGGCGTCCTGCTCACCCCGCCGCTGGCCAGCGGTGCGCTCGGCGGGATCACCCGCGACACGGTGCTGGCGCTCGCGGCCGCGCTCGACGTCCCGGTCGAGCAGCGCCCGCTGACCCGCGGCGAGCTCTACACCGCCGACGAGGCGTTCCTCACCGGCACCGCCGCCGAGATCGTCCCGGTGCGCGAGATCGACAACCGCCCGATCGGCGACGGCGCGGCGCCCGGTCCGCTCACCGCGCGGATCGCGGGCGCCTACGGCGACGCGGTCCGCGGCGACGACCCGCGGTTCGCGCACTGGCTCGACGTCGTCCCCGCGGGCGTGGCCGCGGGCTGAGCGACCTCGGCCCACGCGGCCGCCAGCCGCCGCGCGCCCTCGCGCAGCAGGTCGTCGTCGGCGGCGAACGCGATGCGCACGTGCGTCGACGGGCCGCCGCCGGCGACGTGCGAGCTGCCGGGGGAGACGAGCACGCCGTGGCGGGCGGCGGCGGCCGTGAACGCGTCGCCGTCGCAGCCGCCGAGGTCCACCCACAGCGACCAGCCGCCCTCGGGCTCGCCGAGCCGCCACGCCGGCACGAGCGACGCGAGCTCGGCGCGCAGCAGGTCCAGGCGGCGACGCGCCTGCTCGCGGCGGGCCGCGCGCAGCTCGTCGATGCGCTCGAGCACCTGCAGCGCCGCGAGCTGGCCGAGCGCGCCGGCGCCGATGTCGCGCGCGCCCTTCAGCCGCGCCAGCCGCCCGATCAGCTCCCGCGGCCCGCAGATCCAGCCGACGCGCAGCCCGCCCCACGCGACCTTCGACAGCGAGCCGACCGACAGCACCCGCTCGGGCGCCAGCGCGCGCAGCGTCGGCGGCCCGTCCTCGAAGCGCACGTCGTCCAGCGCGGCGTCCTCGACGACCAGCGCGTCGAACTCCGCGGCGGCGGCCAGCAGCGCCGGCCGGCGGCCCGCCGCGATCGAGGTCCCGGCCGGGTTGTGCAGCCCCGGCATGAGCAGGACGAACCCGGCGCCGCGTCGCGCCAGCACGTCGCGCAGCGCGTCGGACCGCATCCCGGCCCGGTCGCCGGGCACCCCGACCGGCACGCCTCCCGCGCGGTCCAGCGCCTCGAGCGCGCCCGCGTACGTCACCTCGTCGACGGCCACCGGCTGATGGCGCCCGACGAGCAGGCCGGCGAGCAGCGTCAGGCCCTCGTGCGCGCCCGACGTGATCAGGACCTCGCCGGGCTCCGTCGGGGCGCCCTGCGCGGTGAGCCGCGCCGCGATCGCCTCGCGCAGCGCCGGCAGGCCGCGCGGCACGTACCCGTGGCCGGAGGCCTGCGCCAGCGACACCTCGATGCCGGCCACGAGCTCGTCGACGGCCGGCGAGGCGACCGACAGGTCGATGCCGCCGTCGCCGCCGAGGAGCTGCGCGAGCTGGAACATCTGGCCGCGCGGCGCGACGAGCCGGCGGCGCAGCGGCCGCACGACGGTCCCCGAGCGCTCGCGGGAGGCGACGAGCCCCTGCTGGCGCAGCGACTCGTAGGCGCGCACGACGGTCGAGCGGCTCACGCCCAGCGCGGCGGCGAGGCGGCGCTCGGCCGGCAGCGCGACGCCGTCGAGCGAGCCGTCCTCGATCGCCGCCGCCAGCGCCGCGGCGAGGCGGGCGAACTGCGGGCCGCCGGCCCGGTCGCCCTCACGCCAGGACCCGAGCAGGGCGGCAAGGCGCGTCGCGTCGGCCATGGCCGAAGGCTACGGCCGGCGCGCGCGCCGTGGCGGGCCAACGCGGACCCGCTGGCCCGCTCACACGATCAGCCGCACGACCGCGAACAGGCCGACCGCCACGATGACCGCGCGCAGGGCGGGCGACGACAGCCGCCGCCCGTAGCGCGCGCCGAGCACGCCGCCGATCGTGGAGCCGGCCGCGATGAGCGCCACCGGGCCCCACGCGATGTCGGCGATCGCGACGAAGATCAGGCCCGCGACGAGGTTGACGGCGCCGGCGAGGACGTTCTTCAGCCCGTTCAGGCGCTGCAGGTCGTCGGGGATCGCGACGCCCATGATCGCCATCAGCAGGATCCCCTGCGCGGCGCCGAAGTAGCCGCCGTAGATGCCGGTGGCGAACACGACGACCACCAGCCAGCGGGTGTGCTCGGCGCCGTGGGGGCGGTGGCGCATCACCCAGCGCGACACCCGCGGCTGCAGGGCGATCACGACGATCGCGGCGATGATGAAGACCGGCACGATCGCCTTGAACGCCGCGGGCGGCAGCGCGAGCAGCAGGATCGCCCCGGTGATCGCGCCGAGCACCGACGCGGGAAGCAGCCGGCTCACCCGCGCGCGCTGGCCCGACAGCTCGCGCCGGTAGCCGATCGCGCCCGCCACGGAGCCGGGGACGAGGCCGAGCGAGTTGGAGACGTTGGCGACCACCGGCGAGTAGCCGACGGCCAGCAGCGCCGGGAACGTGATGAGCGTGCCGCTGCCGACGACGACGTTGATCGTGCCCGCGGCGACCCCGGCGAGGCCGACGAGGAGCGCCTCGAGCAGCGTCACGGACGGGGGGCGGGCGGCCTCACGCCGCCGCGTCCGCGGGCACGAGGAGCTCCGGGCCCTCGTTGACGTGGTTGTTGACGAGCGGGTTGGCCGGGGCCACGGTCAGCAGCCCGTCGGGCAGCGGGACGAGCAGGTCGCGCACCGCGGCGGCGTCGAGCGAGCGGTCCAGCCACGCGGCGCGGGCGCCCTCGTCGACGAGCATCACCGGCATGCGGTCGTGGACCGGGGCGACCTGCGCGTTGGCGGTCGTCGTGATGATCGTGCACGTCGCCAGGCGCTCGGCGTCAGGATCGTCCTTGGGGCGCCACCACGTCCACAGGCCGGCGAACGCGAACGGCCGCCGGTCCGCGAGCGCCATGTGCATCGGCACGCGCGGCGCCTTGGGATCCTCGGGCCGCAGCCACTCGTAGTAGCCGTCGGCGATCACCAGGCAGCGCGAGCGGCCGTGCTCGACGAGGTCGCGGAAGGCGGCCTTTTCGCCGAGCGACTCGGCGCGCGCGTTGATCATCTTGGCGCCGATGCGCACGTCCTTGGCCCAGAACGGGACGAGCCCCCAGCGCAGGAGCCCCATCCGCCGCTCGCCCTCGCGGGTGGTCACGGTCGCGAGGACGTCCTGGGTCGGCGCGATGTTGTAGCGCTCGCAGCCCTCGGTGGTGGGCAGGGCGGCGGCCTCCGGGAACACGTGCGCGAGGTCCTCGCGCTTGAGCGTGTTGGTGAACCGGCCGCACATCGGATCCACTCTACGACCGGGCCATGCGCGATGCTTGACGCATGTGGCGCAAGCTCGCGGTCGCCTGGGCCGGCAACATCGCGGCGATCTTCGTCGCGGCATGGCTGCTGAACGGCATCGACTACGGCGACGACTGGTGGGCGCTCGTGCTCGCCGCGCTCGTGTTCAGCCTGGTCAACGCGTTCGTGCGCCCGGTCGTGACGATCCTGTCGCTGCCGCTGATCGTGCTGACGCTCGGCATCGCGCTGTTCTTCGTGAACCTGCTGATGCTCTACGTGACGAGCTGGATCGTCTCCGGCTTCACGATCGACGGGTTCTGGTCGGCGGTCGGGGCGACGATCGTGATCTGGCTCGTCAACTGGCTGCTGTCGGTGACCCTGTTCCGCCGCTTCCACGAGGAGGAGCGCGAGCGGGAGCGGGAGCAGGGGCCCTGGTGACCCCCTGAACGGGGGGATTGTGGCCAATCCCTTGCTTTGGATACACGGCGCGGGTATAGTCGTCACCGTGATCGTGACTCATATGACCTGATGGTCACTCGCGATCACCTCACATAGCGAATAC
>DATMSA010000026.1:0-13569 GCA_035565675.1 Capillimicrobium sp.
AGGATCGCGGCGTCCCCTACGTCGTGCTGATGCTCGCCGGGCTCTACGTGCTGTGGACGTGGGTGCTCAACCGCAGCCGCTTCGGCCGCCACGTGTACGCGATCGGCGGCAACATCGAGGCGGCGCGCCGCGCCGGCATCCCGGTCGACACGGTGCGGATCGCCTGCTTCGCGCTGTGCTCGATGATGGCGACGCTCGGCGGCGTCGTGCTCGCCTCGCGCCTGACGTCGGTCGACACCGGCGCGGGCGGCGGCACGATCCTCCTGTACTCGATCGCCGCCGCGGTCATCGGCGGCACGTCGCTGTTCGGCGGGCGCGGCTCGATCAAGGCCGCCGTGCTGGGCGCGATCGTGATCGCGTCGATCGACAACGGCCTCGGCCTCCTCGGGCTGGCGGCCGGCACGAAGTTCATCATCACCGGCCTCGTGCTGCTGGCGGCGGTCACCGTCGACTCGCTGGCGCGGCGCAACCTGGCCGGCGCGGGACGCGCCTGACCGCGGGGCGGCGCGACGGCCCGGTGCCGTCGCGCCGCCCCGTCACACCGGCAGCGGACCGGGCTCCTTGATCGTGCGCAGGACGAAGTTGGAGCGCACGTCGCTGACGTGCGGCAGGCGCAGGAGCGTGTCGAACAGCAGCCGCTCGTAGGCGGCCAGGTCGGCGACCGCGACCTCGGCGAGGACGTCGCCCTCGCCGGAGACGATGTGAGCGGAGACCACCTCGGGCGTCGCGGCGAGCTGCTCGGCGATCGCCGCGGCGGTCTCGTCGCTGTGGCGGTCGACCTTGAGCGCCACGAACGCGGTGAGGCCGAGGCCCAGGCGCGTGCGGTCCAGGTCGGCGCGGTAGCCGCGGATCACCCCGTCGCGCTCGAGGGCGCGCAGGCGCCGCAGGCACGGCGACGGCGACAGGTGCAGGCGCTCGGCCAGCGCGGCGTTCGCGATGCGGCCCTCGCGCTGCAGGATCTCCAGCATGCGCCGGTCGACGGCGTCCAGGGGCATGATCGTCTCCTCGTCGGTGGCTGTGCGGCAGATCATTGCGCAATCGGGCGTCTGCGGGGCGCGATCGGTCACCACCTGCCCCGGGATCCGCGCAACACTGCCCCTATGTCGGGCACGCTCTCCACCCGCACCGCGACCGCCCTCTACCTCGGGGCGCTCCTGGGCCCCGGCGTGCTGATCCTCCCGGCGCTGGCCGCGGAGGCGGCCGGGCCCGCGTCGGTGGTCGCCTGGGCCGCGCTGCTGGCGATCTCGGCGCCGCTGGCGTTCGTGTTCGCCGGGCTCGGCGTGCGCCAGCCCGAGTCGGGCGGCACCGCCGCCTACGCGCGCCGCGCGTTCGGCCCGCGGGCGGGCGCGGTCACCGGCTGGTGGTTCCTGGCCGGCGTCGTCGTCGGCGCGCCCGCGGTGGCGCTCATCGGCGGGTTCTACGTGGCCGAGCTGCTCGGGACCGGTCGCTCGGGCGCGATCGTGGCGGCCGCGGGCATGATCGCCGCGGTCACGCTCGCCAACGCGGTCGGGCTGCGCGCGACCGCGCGCCTGCAGCTCGGGCTCGCCGGCGTGCTGGCCGCGCTGCTGCTGGTCGCGGTGGTGAGCGCGCTGCCCGAGAGCCGCGCCGACCACTGGACGCCGTTCGCCCCGCACGGGTGGGCGGCGATCGGCACGGCCGCGAGCCTGCTGATGCTGTCGTTCGTCGGCTGGGAGGCGGGCTCGCACCTCGTGTCCGGCCTGCGCGATCCGGCCCGCCAGCTCCCGCGCGCGATCTTCACCGCGCTGGGCGCGATGACCGTCCTCTACCTGGGCCTGGCGGTGGCGACCGTCGGCGTGCTCGGCACGACCGCGCCGTCGGACGTCCCGCTCGCCGACCTCATGGGCGCCGGGCTCGGCGAGGCCGGCCGCACGATCACGGCCGGGCTGGCGGTTCTGCTGACGATGGGGACGATGAACGCCTACGTGGCCGCGGCCGGCAACCTCGCCGGGGCCCTGGCCGCCGAGGGCTCCGCGCCGCGCGCGTTCGCGCAGCGGCGGCGCGTGCTCGCCGCGTTCGCGGCGGCCAGCGCGGTGCTGCTGGCGCCGCTGGCGGCCGGGGCGATCGACGTCGATGCGCTGGTGGCGGCCTGCAGCGCCTGCTTCCTCGCCGTGTACGTCATGGGCACGGCGGCCGGCTCGCGCCTGCTCGACGGGCCGGTGCGCTGGGCGGCGCGCGCGGCGCTGGTGGCGGTCCTCGCCGTGCTCGCGTTCTCCGGCCCGTTCGTGGCGGTGCCCGCCGTCGTGGCGGGCGGCTGCCTGATCGCGCTGCGGCGCCGGGCGCGCCCGGCGGGCGTCGCTACGCCGGGCGCGTGCGAAGCCCGTCGAGCGCCATCCGGATGACCTGGTCGCGCTGCTCGTCGCTGACGTAGGTGGCGGCGGTGATGCCGGCCAGCATGCGCAGGACGGCGTCGAACTCGGCGTCGGCGCGGATCTCGCCGGCGGCCTGGGCCCGGCGGAACAGCGGCTCGCTGGCGGCGACCATCGCGGCGCGGCAGTCGTGCACCGTCACCGAGTCGCGGTTGAGGCCCTCCTTGATCGCCATCTTCGTGGCGACATAGCCGGCGAAGCGGTCGACCCAGGCGGCGAACGCCTCCCAGGGCGGCAGCTCGGCGAGCTCGCGCGCGGTGTCGCAGAGCTCCTCGACCTCGCCGACGTAGACGGCGTCGAACAGGTCCTGGCGCGTGGGGAAGTTGCGATACAGCGTCGCGATCCCCACGTCGGCCCGGCGGGCGATCTCCTCGAGCGAGGCCTGCGTGCCCTCGGTGGAGAACACGTCGCGCGCGGCGCTCAGCAGCGCGTCGTAGTTGCGCCGGGCGTCGGCCCGCTGGGGCCGCCGAACGGCGACGGTCGGCGTGGGTGTGGCCGGTTCGGACATGTTCGTGGGACTGATTCTAGCCAACCGGAGGTACGCCTCCGCTATAGTGGAGGCCATCCTCCAGATCACGGACATATCAGCACCCGCCTCCCCACGCCGCGCCGTGCGCGCGCAGGAGGGCGTCGTGACCCAGTGGCTGCGCGAGCAGACCACCGAGTCGCGCGACGCCGTGCCCGCGCCTGCGCCGGACGCCGCGCGGGTCGAGGCCCAGACGCCTCTGGCGGCGAGCGCGCGCGAGCGCGTGCGCTCGACACGTCACTCCGGCACGGCCCAGCCCCGTCGGGGCGGCCGCTGCCGCGAAGCGGGCGCGTTCGCCCGCGCCTAGCGCGGTCCGCAGCCCGCTTCGAACGGGCGCGCGCGGGACGCCGCCACCGGTAGCGTCCCGCGCGTGAAGCCCGCCCTCGCCCTGGCCGCCGGGGTCCTCGCCGCCGCCGCGCTCCCCAGCAGCGCCGGCGCCGCCGTGCACCTCAGCGGCACCGCCTACGAGTTCAACAACACCGACGTGCGTCTCGCCGGCGCCACGATCCGCGTCGCCGAGCGCCCGCGCCTGCGGGCCACCACGCGCGCGGACGGCACGTACCGGCTGCGCGTGCCCGCACGCGGACGCGTCACGCCGTACATCGAGATGCCGGGCTACCACACCATCCACCTGCAGACGTTCCGCATGCGCGGGCGCTCGCTGCGGCGGGTGAACTTCCAGACGCCGACCGACGCCGTCTACCGGGCGCTGGCGGCGCTGCTCGAGGTGCCGCTCACCCCGTCGGGCGACATCGAGCAGTGCGCGATCGTCTCCACGTTCAGCACCCGCGCGGTGCGCGACCTGAGCTTCGACGCGTTCACGGCGTTCGGCGCGCACGGGGTCGCCGGCGCGACCGCGTCGGCCACGCCGCCGCTGCCGCCGCCGATCTACTTCAACGACCACGTGATCCCCGACCGCGACCAGGAGCGCTCGTCGATCGACGGCGGCGTGATCTGGACGGGCGTGCCGACCGGCGTCTACCGCATCCGCGCGCACCATCCCGACACGCGCTTCGCGTCGTTCACCGCGACGTGCCGGCCCGGCCGCGTCGTGAACGCGAACCCGCCCTGGGGCCTGTACGAGCGCTGAGCGGAGAGGTCGAGCCCGCCGGCCGGGCCCGGATCAGGGGAAACATCAGAGGGCGTCGGGGTCGCCCGGGCGCCCGGCGACCGCGACGATGGCGCCATGCCCGTCATCGTCCTGGCCGTCGTCGCGATCGCCGGCGCCGCACTGCAGATCCGCCGCCACCGCGGCGAGCGATCGCCCGGTCACGCGGCCGACACGCTCATGGTGTGGTGGATGGTGGTCGTCGTCGGCCTGTGGGGCCTGGCCGGGGCCCTCTACAACCTCCTCGACGGGGCGCAGACCGCCGCCGAGATCGGCTACACGCGCGGGGACGGCGGGTTCCAGTACGAGAACGCGATGGGCGACCTGGCCATCGCGGTCGCCGCGCTGCTGTGCTGGCGGTTCCGTCGCGGGTTCTGGCTGGCGACCGTCCTCGTCTTCGCGATCCAGTACTACGGCGACGCCGGCGGCCACATCCACTTCTGGCTGGCGAAGGACAACACGAACCCCGACAACGTCGGCGTGCCGCTGTGGTTCGACGTCGTCGCGCCGACGGTGGCGATCGCCCTCTACGTCGCGTCGTGGCGCGCCGGCGGCGCCGCGCGCGTGTCGGACGCGCCCGCCAGCGCGTCGGCGAGCTGGGTGCGCGAGCGGATCCCGAGCTTGTGATACGTCCGCGACAGGTGCGTCTCGACCGTCTTGACGGTCACGACGAGCGCCTCCGCGATCTCCTGGTTGCTGGCGCCGCGCGCGGCGAGATCGGCGACGCGCCGCTCGGCCGGCGTGAGCGCGGCCGCGCCGCGCAGCGCCACGCGGCGCGGGCGCGCGCCGGCGGCCAGCGCCGCCGCCGACGCGCGCCGCCCGAGCGCGACGGCGCCGAGGTCGTGAGCCAGCGTCACCGCGTCCGCGAGCGCCTCGCGCGCTGCCGCCGCGTCGCCGGCCGCCAGCAGCGCCTCCCCCAGGTCCGTGCGGGCGCGGGCCAGCTCCAGGCGCGCGAAGGAGCCGTCGAGCACGCCGACCGCCTCGCGCAGCAGCCCGATCCCGCCGTCGCCGCCGGTGGTCCGGCCGTGGACGCGCAGCGCCGCGCCGAGGACGTGCGCCGCGCCGTACGACCGCGCGAGCCCCAGGTTCGCCGCCGACAGCTCCAGGGCCGCGTCGCGTTCGCCGAGCGCGAGGTGCGCCTCGGCGGCCGTCACGCGCCAGGGCACCATCGCCGCGTTGCGCTGGCCCAGCGCCTCCTGGCGGGTGCCCGCCTCCAGCACGTCCTCCAGCCCGGTCCGCACCGCACCGGCGGCGATGCGCACCCGGCCGCGGCTGTGGAGGATCGGGTTGAGCGGCGCGCGGTCGGGGATCGCGCCCGTGAGGTCGTAGCGGCGCAGGACCGCCTCCGCCTCGTCGACGCGGTCCTGCTCCAGCAGCGCGTCGAGCAGGATCCACGCGAGGTTGCGTCCCGGGCCGTGCGGCGCGGCGTCGGGCTCCACGCCCCGTCGGGCGTCGCGCGCGGCGGCGGCGACGTCGCCCTCGATGAGCGCCACGTGGCCGCGCAGCGCGATCGCCGCGCCGAGCATGACCGAGCCGCCCTGGGGCCCGGCCGCCGCGATCGCCTCCTCCAGGTGCGTGCGCGCGAGGTCCGGGCGCCCGGCCATCGCGAGCAGGAGCGCGGCGCCGCTGTGCGCCACCGGCGCCCGCTCGAGCAGCGTGCCGCCGGCGAGCGCCTCCTCCAGCAGGGCGATCGCCTCGGGCGCCGGCCGGCAGGCGCCGACGGCGTCCACCGCGCGGTGGAACCGGCGGGTGCGCTCGAGCACGTCGCGATCGGGTGAGGCGGCGGCGTCGGCCGGCGGCGCGGTGAGGCGCGCGGCCGCCGACCGCGTCGAGGCCTCCCAGCCCGCGTGGTAGAGCACGATCGCCTCCAGGCCGGCGGTCAGGTCCGGGTCGTCCTCCCCCAGCTCGGCGATCGTCGCCTCGAGCATCTCGACGGCCTCGGAGACGCGCATGGCGTGGAAGAGGGCGCGCGCGAGCGCGGCGGCCAGCTCGGCCCGGTCGCGCGGCGCCCGCGCGGCCGCGAACGCCGCCTCGAGGGTGCCGATCGCCGCCGGGTCGCCGAGCGTCATCTGGGCGCGGCCGAGGTCGGCGCGCAACGCCGCGGCGTCGGCCTCGGGCGGCGGCTCGCGCAGCGCCCGCTCCAGCAGCGTCGCGGCCACGTCGGGGGCGCCCCGCGCCTGGGCGACCTGCGCGGCGCGCGCGAGGACGTCCGCGGTCCAGGCGTCGCCGCGCGGCTCGAGCTCGCCCACGCACGCCGCGGCCGCCTCGACCCGCCCGTCCGCGTCGAGCCGGCGGGCCGCGGCGCGGGCGAGCGCCTCCCGCCGCTGCGGGGCGACGGCCGTGCGGATGGCCGAGCGCGTCAGCGGGTGCACGAAGCGCACCGGCGCCGCGGTCTCCAGCACCCCCGCCCCCACGAGCGCGCGCGCGGCGTCGGCGGCGCCCGCCTCGTCCAGCCCGGCGAGCCGGGCGATCTCCTGCGGGCTGTCGAGCTCGCCCACCACCGCCGCCGCCTCCGCGAGCTCGGTCGCCCCGGCGGGCGCCCGCGAGAGGCGGTCGAGGACGAACGGGGCGATGGCGGCGGCGCCGGCGTCCAGCAGCCGCGGCAGAGCATCCGGCGTCGGGGCCAGCCCGGACTGCCGGGCGGCGGCGACGAGCTCGTGGACCAGCAGCGGGTTGCCGCCGGAGGCGGCGTGGATCGCGCCGCACACGCCGGCGCCGGCGTCCTGCGACCACCGGTCGCGCACCAGGTGGGCGCTCGCGCCCGGGCTCAGGGGCGCCGGGCGCAGGCGCCGGCCGCGCTCGGTCACCAGCAGCTCGCGCAGTGCCGGGTGCGCCCGCGCCTCGACCGGCGATCGCACGGCGACGACCAGCGCCACCGGCAGCGTCGCCAGCCGTCGCGCGCTGAAGGCCAGGAAGCGCAGCGAGGCGCCGTCGGCCCATTGGGCGTCGTCGACGAGGAGCACGAGGCCCCCGGCGCCGGCCGCGCGCTCGACGCGGCGATGGAGGACGAGCAGCGCCCGTTCGGGGACGACCGGCGCGTCGCGGACGGCGGGCGGCTCGTCGAGCAGCGGCGCCAGGAGCTCGCGCGCGAGGCCGAAGGCGACCTCGCCCTCGAACTCGCTCGTCCGGGCGGCGAGCACCGGGACCCCCAGGTCGCGCCCGTGGTCGCCGGCCGCGACCAGCAGCGCCGACTTGCCTATCCCCGCCGGCCCCTGCACCACGGCGGCGCCGCCGGCGCCCGCACGCGCCCCGTCGACGAGCGCATGCAGCGCGGCGACCTCGCCTTCCCGCTCAAGGAGCCCCACCCGCTCCACAGACGGCACTGTATCTCGCGCCGGCGACGCCCGCGCCGGCTCGGCCGCGGGCTCCTCATGGCGTCGCCGGGGACCACGGCGGGTCGCCGACGACGACGGGCAGCGACGACGCGCCCCGCCCGGCCCGCAGCCGGTACCAGCCCGGGCCCGGGAGCGTCACCGCCACGCGGCCTCGCCCGTCGCTGCGCACGACGCCCACGCGCTCCCGCCGGCCGTCGCGGCAGACGGGCAGGCGCGTGACCACGACCCGGCGGGCGCCGCCGCGCGCCAGCCGAGCCTGCACGCGGGCCGCGCCGCCCGGCAGCGCCGTGGGGGCGGCGACCGCCAGCCGCCGGCCGAGCCGCACGCGCGGCGATCGGCGTCCGGCGACGACCGCCCGGACCCGCGCGGCGCGCCAGGCGCGTCCGCCGGGGCGGCGTGCGCGCACGTCGAACCGGCCGTCGCGGGCGACCCGGGCGCGCCCGAGACGGCGGCCCGCGCGCTCGATCGTCACGCGCCGGCCGGCGAGGTCGGGGTCCGCCCACCCGGCGATGCGCAGGTGGCGGCCGGAGCGGCGCACCGCCGTGATCGCGACCGGGACGGCGCACGAGCCGCTCCCGGCCTCGCCGGACGGCACGAGGGGGATCGGCAGCTCGGGGCCGGCGGGCGGCGCAGCGGCGCCCGGGGCGGGCCCAGGGCCGCCCGCCGGCGTTGGTGCGGGCGCCGGCGCGGGGTCGCCGACCGCCAGCTCCAGGTCGGCCTCGGCGGGCTCGTAGTCCTCGCTCCCCGCGTACGTCGCGCGCAGCTCGTGCACGCCGCCGCTCAGGCCGGTGATCGGCGCCGACGCCGCGACGCCGCGGCGCAGCGGCACCGGATCGCCGTGCGGCTCGCCGTCGACGTGGAAGCGGACGTGGCCGCGCGGCTCCTCGCCGGCGCCGGAGGCCGGCGTGAGCCGCACGGTGGCGACGACCGCGTCCCCCTCGCGAGCCGGGTCGGGCGCCGCGGTCAGCATCGCGCCGAGGTCGGCGCGGTCGACGACGACGGCCCGCGCCGCGTGCGCTGGGCCGAAGTCGGCCGCGCCGCCGTAGCGCGCCTCGACCGTGTGCGGGCCGCCGGTCAGCCCGGTCAGCGGCGGCGAGGTCGCGCCGTCCGCGGTCAGCGCGACCGGCGGGCCGACGAGCGCGCCGTCGACGCGGAACTCGACGCTGCCGGTCGGCGTGCCGGCGCCGGGGCCGCGCACCGACACGTCGGCGTGCAGCGTCACCGCGTCGCCGTAGCGCGACGGGTCGGGCGTGGCGAGCACGCCGAGCAGCGTGCGGGCCGGATCGATGCGCTGGCGCGCGTGGCCCTCCGAGGCGGCGAACGTGGCGTCGCCGGAGTAGGTGGCGACCACGTCGTGGGTCCCGGCCGCCGGCGGCGGGTCGACCTCGCAGCGCGCCGCCGCGCCGGCGTCGAGCGTGACGCCGCCGCACACCACCGCGCCGTCCACGCGGACGTCCACGGCGCCCGTCGGGACGCCGGGCGCGTCGGCGGCGACGTGCGCGGTGAGCGTCAGCGGCTCGCCGAACGCGGACGGCTCGGCCGAGGACGACACCGTGATGGCGGTGACGCCCGCCCCGATCACCTGGGCGATCGCGGCCGTGCTCTCGACGTAGCCGGCGTCGCCCTCGAAGATCGCCTCGACGACGTGGGTCCCCTCGGGCAGGTCGCCGACGGCCGGAACGATCTCCGCGCGCCCGCCGACGAGGTCGACGGTGCCCAGCGCGTCGCCGTCGAGGACGAACCGCACGCGGCCCGTCGGGGTTCCGCCGGCGGGGGCGACGGCCCGGACGGCGGCGTCGAAGGTGACGGGAGCGCCGTCGGGCGCCGGGTTCTGCGACGAGGTCAGCGCGATCGCCGTGGGCGCGCGGTGGACGGGCTGGGTCAGGGCGGCGTCGCTGGGACGCGCGGAGCGGCTGCCCGAGTACGCGACCGTGACGTGGTGGTCCCCCGGGCCGAGCGCGACGGGCTCCGACGTGGCGGTGCCCAGCCCGTCGAGCGCGACCGGAGCCCCGACCGGGTCGCCGTCGACGCGGAACTCGACCGTGCCGGACGGCGGTCCCGCGCTCGAGGGCGTGGCGGCCACGACGGCCGAGAGGTGCACCGGCTCGCCGGTCTGCGACGGGCTGGGCGAGGCGTACGCCGCGGTCGCGGTCGTCGCCCGCTCGTTGCGCATGGCCAGGCGCGCCGGCGGGACGCCGTCCTGCGCGACCGAGGCGGTCGCCGTCCACGCGCCGCCGGTCCCGTCGGCGATCACGGGCGGCGAGCTGGCGAACCCGTTCGCGTCGGTGGTCGCGACGGCCGTCGTCGGGCCGGTCGCCGCGCCGAAGCGCCCGCTGGGGCCGGCGGCCGGGAGCGCGAACGCGACCGGCGTGCCCGGGACCGGCTCGCCCGTCGCCGCGGTCACGCGGACGTCGAGGCGGTGCGGGAAGCGGGTGGTGACCACCGCCGACTGGCCGGGCCCCTGCGGGGTCACGTGCGCGGGGACCGGGATCCAGGACAGCGTCACCGTGCCGTGGCACGCGGGCGGCCCACCCCCGACCGGGCAGTCGCCGTCGGCGACGGTGAACTGCACGTCCTGGGCGCCAGGGGCGGTGTACGAGCTGCCGCCCCCGCCGCCCCCGCCGCCGAAGATGCTCAGCGGCTTTCCGGGAACGGGCACGAAGACGCCGCCGCCGTCCCCGCCGCTGGCGCCGCCCCCGCCGCCGCCGCCCCCGCCGAGCAGGGGCGTCACGACGGGCGCGTGGGTGCCGTCCCCGCCCTGGTGGTCGCCGAGGCGGGCGGGCCCGCCGTCGCCGCCGAGGTACTGGGTCTTGGGCACGAACGGCGCGGTCCAGCCGTCCTCCCCGGCCGGCGTCCCCGCGCCCTCGCCGCCGACGCCGTCGCCGCCGGGCCCGCCGGTGTAGTCGTCGAACTCGCCCTGCCCGCCGCCGCCTCCCCCGCCGCCGGCCACGACGAGGGGCGTCCCGCCGCGCAGCACCGCGCTGGCGCCGCCGCCGCCCGCGCCGTTGTAGGCGGTGGGCGCCGACTGGGTGCCGCGCGCGCCGCCGTAGCCGAAGCCGAAGCCACCGTCGGGATAGCCGTAGTCGCCGACGAAGATCTCCAGGCACTCGCCGGGTGTCACGGGGAGCGTGGCCGCGACCCGCCCGCCGCGGCCGCCCGTCGCGGTGCGGTCCTCCTGGCCGCCGTGCCCGCCGCGGGCGTCGACCGTCACCCGGTCGATGCCCGCGGGGACGCGGAGCTCGAACGTCCCGACGTCGGCGAACGTGACGTGGTCGCCCGCCGGCGCCGCAGCGCATTCGGCGAGGGCCGCCGCGGGAGACGCCAGGGCCGCGGCCACGGCGACCGCGACGGCGGCGAGGCGCGGCCCGAAGGTCATGGCACCACCACCCGGACGGTGCGCCGGCGCGTCGTGTCGCGCCCTACGGGGATGCGCGACACGGCACGCGCTCGCGCCGGGCCGGCGACGAGCCGGGCGCGCCCGGCGGAGGTGAGGGCGAGCCGCGCGATCCCGCGGCGGCCGCCGCGCAGCCACACCTCGCCGCGCGCGAGCTCGTGACCGCCCGCCCGCAGGGCGACCGAGCCGTCGCAGCGTCGGGTGCGGGGCGCGACGCAGCGCACCGCCAGCGCGATGCGGCCACCCGCGCGGGCGACCGCGCGGCGCGCGGCGACGCGCAGCGCGGGCGCGCGCGCCGACCGCAGCCGCACGGCCCGGACCGCGCCGCCGAAGCCGTCGGCGGTCACGAACGCCGCGCGCGCGTGGAGGGTGCGCGTCGACGAGACCGCGCGCTCGCCGGACCGGTCGAGGTCCACCGCGACCCGGCGGGTCTCGCCGCCGGGGATCGAGACGGTCCGGGCGCCGAGGCGCACCGGCCGCGCGGCGCCGGGCCGGGCGGCGTCGAGCTGCAGGCGCCCCGCGCACCGCCGCTGCGCCGGCCCGATGCAGCGCAGCGCCAGCCCGAGCGTCCCGCGCCGGTCGACGCGGGCACGCGAGGTCGCGATCTCGGCGCGCGGCGGCGGCTCGAGGCCGAGCGGCGCGGGGATCGCCGACGGCGACGCGCCGCCGCCGCCGCCGGACGGCCCGCCGCCCCCGCCGCCCGCACCGCCCGACGCGGCGACCTGCACGATCTCCCCCGCGCTCGGCAGGAAGCCGGCCGCGCCGTGATAGCGGGCCGCGACGGTGTACGCGCCCGCGAGCAGCGGCGGCGTGGGGTCCGACCGCGCAGTGCCCCCGTCCAGGGCCACCGGCGCCCCCAGCGGCCGCCCGTCCAGCAGGAACTCGACCATGCCCGTGGGCGCCACCGCGGCGTCCGGAACCGCGACGCGGGCGGTGAAGGCGACCGCGGCTCCGGCCGGGGACGGGTCGGCGTCCGACGACAGCGAGGTCTCGGTCGCGCCCGCGAGCACCCGCTGCACGGTCGCCGCGTGACTCGCCGTGAACCGGGCGATCGCCGCGTCGTCGGCGTAGTCGGCCTCGACGACGTGCGCGCCCCAGGACAGCGCGTCGGCCGGCGGCGACGTCGCCACCCCGTCGATCAGCTCGACCGGGGCGCCGAGCGGCGCGCCGTCGACGAAGAAGCGCACGGCGCCGGTGGGCGTGCCCGCGGCCGGTGGCCGGGTCGCCACGGTCGCGCGCAGGCGGACCGGCGCGCCGACCGTCGACGGCTCGGGCTCGGGCTCGAGCGTCATCGCCGTCGGGGCCGCCACGACCCGCACGATCGCGGCGCCGACCGCGTCCTCGACGCCGTCGTCGGAGTGGTAGGCGGCCTGGAGCGCGTGGACCCCGGGCAGGACCGGGGGCAGCGTGCAGGTGGCGCTCCCGTCCACCAGCTCGGTCGGCCCGCACACCTCCGCCCCGTCGAGGCGGAACACGACGCTCCCGGTGGGCACCGTCCCGGGATCGCGCCGTCGCACCGTCGCGGTCGCCACCACCGCCTGACCGTACGCGGCCGGGTCCACGGACGCGGAGAGCTCCACGGCGGCGGCCTCCTCGCCCACGGTCTGCGTCAGCACGGCGTCGGCGGCCAGCGTGCGGGCGTCGCCGGCGTAGGCGGCGGTCACCTCGTGACGGCCCTGGGCGAGGTCCGAGACGACCGGAGAGGTCACGGCGCCCGAGGCGTCGAGATCGGCCGGGGCGCCGAGCGGGGCGCCGTCGACGCGGAACTGCACGCTGCCGGTGGGCTCGCCGCGGGCCGGCGGCTGGAGCGCGACCCGCGCGGTGAACACGACCTCGTCGCCGCTGCCCGACGGGTTCAGCGAGGAGGACAGCGTGAGCGCGCTGGTCGCCTTGTCCACGCGCTGCGTCAGCGTCGCGGCGCTCGCCTCGTGGCCGTCGTCGCCGGCGTAGGCGGCGCGGACCGCGTGATCGCCGGGCGTGAGCGCGTCGAACGCCGGCGACGTGGCGGTGCCGTCCGGCTCCAGCGGCACCCGCTCGCCGGCCGGCGCGCCGTCGATCGAGAACTGGACCGAGCCGGTCGGCGGGTCCGGCGTGCCCGCGGCGCGGACCCGCGCGGTGAACGTCACCGGCTCCCCGCTCACCGCCGGGTTCGCCGTCGCGGCGACCGCGGTGACCGTCGGGGCGGCCTCGTTGACCAGCGCCACGTGGGTCTTCACGTCGTCGGCCCGGATCTCCAGCGACCACCGGCCCGCGACCGCGTCGGCGGTCAGCGGCGGCGCCGTCGCGACGCCGTCGGGCCCGGTGGGCACGGTGGCGCTCGCGCCGGAGCCGTGGAAGCGGCCGGACGGGCCGCGCTCTGGCGCGGTGAAGGTCACCGGCAGGCCCGTGAGCGGGATGTCCTCGGCCGTCGTCACCTTCACCCGCACGGGGGCCGGGAAGGCCGTGCCGATCCGCGTGGCGCCACCGCCGGAGATCGGCGTGATCCGGTGCGCCGTCCCGCCCCAGGTGAGCTCGACGGCCCCGTCGCCGTACAGCCCGGACGTGAAGAAGGGGTGCGCGATCATCCCGCTGGGATCCGCGTGGGAGCCGCCCCCGGCCCCGCCGCCGCCGCCCACGCCGCTGGTCTTCCAGGAGATGACGCCGTCCCAGCCCCCGCCGCCGCCGTCGGGGTGGCCGGCGCCCCCGCCACCGCCGCCACCGCCCTGCTGGTCGAAGTCCGCGTCGTGCCCGCCCTGGCCGCCGGTCCCCCACGCGGCGCCGACGGCGCCCCCGATGCCGTCGTGGGGCGGCTCGGCCTCGGCGGAGTCGCGTCCGGCCTC
>DATMSA010000027.1:0-10444 GCA_035565675.1 Capillimicrobium sp.
AGACGTCCGAGTCGGTGATCGCGTTCTGCGGCGTCCACTTCATGGCGGAGACCGCATCGATCCTCTGCCCCGACAAGACCGTCCTGATCCCGGACCTCGACGCCGGCTGCTCGCTCGCCGACTCGATCACGCCCGAGCAGCTCAAGGCCTGGCAGGCCAAGCATCCGGGCGCCATCACGGTCATGTACGTCAACACGACGGCCGAGATCAAGGCGCTCACCGACTACTGCGTGACCTCGTCGAACGCCGTCAAGGTCATCGAGCACATCCTCCGCGAGCACGGGCCGGACACCGAGATCCTGTTCGGGCCCGACATGTTCCTCGGCGCCTACGTCGAGAAGCAGATCGGGCGTCCGCTGCACGTGTGGGACGGCGAGTGCCACGTCCACGCGGGCATCCGCCCGTCGGACATCTCGGAGGTGCGCGCCGCCCATCCCGGCGCCGACTTCCTGATCCACCCCGAGTGCGGCTGCTCGACCTCGGTGATGGAGTACGTCGCCGCCGGGGACGTCGAGTCCGACGGCGTGCACATGCTCTCCACCGGCGGGATGCTCAAGTACGCCGAGGAGCACCGCGGCCAGGGCGGCACCGTGATCATGGCGACCGAGGTCGGGATGCTGCACCCGCTGCAGATGGCCGCCCCGGACGTGGACTTCATCGCCGCCAACGAGCGCGCGAGCTGCAAGTTCATGAAGATGATCACGCTGTCGAACCTCCGCGACGCCCTGCGCGACATGAAGCACGAGGTGAAGGTCCCGGCGGAGATCGCGGAGCGCGCGAAGCTCCCGATCGAGCGCATGGTCGCCATCAGTTGATCGGCCTCGACGACGTCCGCGCCGCCGCCCGGCGCCTGGACGGGGTCGCGCACCGCACGCCGCTCGTCCGCTCGCGCACGCTCGACGAGCGGGCCGGCCGCGAGGTCGTGCTGAAGGCCGAGAACCTGCAGCGCGTCGGGGCGTTCAAGTTCCGCGGCGCCTACAACGCCGTGGCGTCGCTGACCGGCGACGAGCGCGCTCGCGGCGTCGTGACGGTGTCCTCGGGCAACCACGCCCAGGCGCTCGCGCTGGCCGCCCGGCTGCACGGCGCGCCCGCCCTGATCCTGATGCCCGACGACGCGCCCGACACCAAGGTCGCGGCCACACGCGGCTACGGCGCCGAGATCCAGCGCTTCGACCGCTACGCCGAGGACCGCGAGGCGGTGCTGGCGGCGGCGGTGGCCGAGCGCGGCATGACGCCGGTGCACGCCTACGACGACGAGCGCGTGATGGCGGGGCAGGGGACCGTCGCGCTCGAGGTGCTCGAGGACGTGGGCGAGGGGGCGTCCCTGGACGCGCTCGTCGTGCCGATCGGCGGCGGCGGGCTCATCTCCGGGTGCGCGACCACCGTCAAGGCGCTGTCGCCGGGCACGCGCGTCGTCGGCGTCGAGCCCGAGGTCGGCGACGACGTGCGCCGCTCCCTGGCGGCCGGCGAGCGGGTTCGCGTGCCGGTCGCGCCGACGATCGCCGACGGCCAGCAGCTCGACCGCCCCGGCGAGCTCACCTGGCCGGTCATCCGCGATCGGGTCGACGCGGTCGCCCTGGTCTCCGACGCGGAGATCGTCGAGACGATGCGCGTCCTGTTCGAGCGCGTGAAGCTCGTCGTCGAGCCCAGCGGCGCCTGCGCGCTGGCCGCGGTGCTGGCCGGCCGGCCCGAGCTCGACGGCGCACGGCGCGTCGGAGTCGTGCTGTCCGGCGGGAACGTCGGCGCCGACCGCTTCGCGACGCTCGTCGCGTAGCGGCCGGCGCCCAGGCCGCTACGGCGTGGCGGCCGGGTCCTTGGCGAGGACGACGGCGCTGAACGTCGCGCCCTCGGAGGTCAGGAACAGCGCCGCCTTGCGCACGGTGGCGCCGGCGGTCAGGTTGGCGGCCGCGTCGCAGCGCCCGCCCCGGCGCGAGCCCTTCCTCCAGCCCTTGCCGTGGTCGTCGCCGGTGAACCGGTGCACGTGACGGCCGCGCTTGCGCGTCTTGGCGCCCTCGGCGGCGATCGGGTTGCCCGTGCAGAGCACGAGCGTGCGGTCGGTGACCTTGCCCGACGCGGTCCCGCCCGCGGCGAGCGCCACGGTGAGCGTGCCGTCGGCGAAACGACTGCACGGTCCCGGCTGGTGCCTCCGGCTGGCCGCCCGGCGGCCCTCTCGCTAGGGTCCAGCCATGGAGGAGACCTGGATCGACGGGACGCTGTTCGCCTTCGACGGCCGGGTGGTGGAGGCCTTCGGCTTCCCCGGCGAGGGCGATCTGCGCTACCACGTGCGCAACCTGAAGCTGACGATCGGCCCGCCCGACACGCGGGGGCGCCGGCACATCGAGCTGCGGCCGTGGTCGACGGGCGCCGGCAGCATGACGATGCACGTCTCGCCCGACGCGTGGCCGTGCGCCGAGCGGTTCTTCGGCCGGGTCGCCGAGGCGATCGCGGCCAGCCAGGAGCCGCGCGCCGCGTAGGCGTCAGCTCGCCGGCGCGCCCGTCAGGTCGAGCCCGGTCTCGAGCACCCGGCGGACGCGCTTGAGCGTCTCGCGCTTGCGCTCGAGCTCCGACGGCGTGTAGCAGTGCACGTCGGCCGGATGGCCCATCTCCGAGGCGTCCCACAGCGAGCCGGCGACGTACACGCGCTCCAGCCACGGGATCCCGGCGAACGCCTCGGACACGAGCACGACGACGAACTCCGGGCCGCGCTCGCGCTGCGGTCCGAGGCCCCGCTCGTCGTCGACCTGGGCACCGCCGAGCCAGGCGTGCTCGATCGGCCACCGGTCGGCCACGCGTGCGAGGTAGCGCTCAAGCTCCCGGCGGTTGATTCCCATTCACCCTCATCCTGCCATCGCGGGCTCCCCGCTTCCAGCGGGATCCCGCCGGTCGGGGGGAGGCCGCTACGCGAAGTCCGAGCGCTCGTGCGGGCCCACGCAGGCGACCGCCAGGTGCTCGGGGTCGATCGCGGCCGCGACCTCGCGCACCTGCGCGTGGGTGACCGCGTCGAGCGCGTCGATCGCCCGGTCGGGATCGACGTCCTCGCCGAAGACGATGCGCTGGTTGGCGGCGTGGCGGGCGACCGCGTTGGTGTTCTCGAACGCCAGCACCCGGCGGCCCGCCGCGTACGCCCGCGCCCGCGCGACCTCCTCCTCGGTGGGGCCGTCCGTGTGCAGCTCGCCCACGATCTCGCGCATCCGCGTGTAGGCCTCCACGCACTTGGCGGACTCCAGGCCCGACCCGAGCTGCAGGATCGGGGCGTCGGAGAAGCTGTGGTCGACCGCCCAGACCGAGTAGCACAGGCCCCGCTGCTCGCGGATCTCGTCGAACAGGCGCGAGCCCATCGAGCCGCCCAGCAGCGTCGCGTAGATCGTCAGCGCCGCCCGCTGCTTCGGGTCGCTGACGTCGACCTGCGGCGCGTACATCATCCGCAGGTGCGACTGGTTGGTGTCGCGCTCCTCGACGAGCACCTCGGGCTTCAGCGGCGGCGCCGGCTCGTACGGCTCCGGCGCCGGCAGCGCCGGGAAGCGCTCCAGCAGCTCGGCCGTCCTGCCGTTCGCCTCGACGTGGTCGAGGTTGCCGACCAGGAACGCGCCGCCGCGCGCGCCGGCCCAGCGGCGCTCGCGGAACGCGACGATCGCCTCGCGCGTGAACGTGCGCAGGTGCTCCTCGGGCCCGAGCACGGGCCGCCCGAGCGGGTGCTCGCCGAACGCGGCGCGGTCGATGAGGTGCTCGGCGACCGTCGACGGCTGGTCGAACGCGCGGTTGATCTCCTGGATGACGACCCCGCGCTCGCGGTCGAGTTCGCCGGGGTCGATCTTCGGGCGCCCGACGAAGTCGGTCAGCAGGTCCAGCGCCTCCATCGCCCGCTCGGCGCGGCAGGTGATGTGGAAGGCGACGAGGTCGTGCGACGTGTAGGCGTTCAGCGAGGCGCCCATCCGCTCGGCCGTCTCGTTGACCTTGCGGTAGTCGTCGTAGAGCTGGCCGCCCTTGAACACGAGGTGCTCGAGGAAGTGCGCCGCGCCGTTCTCCTCCGGGCGCTCGGTGCGCGCGCCGGCGTCGAAGGCGACGAGGATGGTGGTCGCGCGCGTGCCGGGCAGGCCGACGCGATAGAGCGGAAGCCCGTTGGCAAGCGTCTCGGAAGTGATCTGCGCCATTGCGTCTCAGACTACGCTGCCGCCATGCCGCTGTCCCGGGTCTCGCTGCTCGCGGTGGTCGCCGCGCTCGCCGCCGCCCCCTCCGCCCCCGCCGCCGCGCCCTCGACGCGGGTCGTCACGATGAACGCCTACGCGGCCCCCGGGACGCCGCCGCAGCTCAACAAGGTCCGGGTCGTCAAGATCGGCCAGCCGCGCGCCCGGCGCGTGCTCGTGCTGGTCCCGGGCACCTCGGCCGGCGGCCCGTACTTCGCCCCGGTCGCGCGCGACATCGTGCGCCGCCTGCCCGGCTGGCAGGTGTGGGCGGTCGAGCGCCGCGAGAACCTGCTCGAGGACCAGTCGGTCCTGCGCCGCGCCAAGGCCGGACAGGTCGACCCGCAGGGGCTGTTCGACTACTACCTCGGCTGGCTCGGCGACCCGGCGATCACGACGCACTTCGTCCCCCGGTCGGACGCCGAGACCGGCTACGCCCGCGAGTGGGGGATGAACGTCGCGGTCAACGACCTCCGCGCCGTGGTGCGGGCCGCGCGGCGGGGCGGGCGCCGGGTCGCGCTCGGCGGCCACTCGCTCGGCGCCACGATCGTCGACGCCTACGCCACCTGGGACTTCGGCGGGCGGCCCGGCGCCGAGGACCTCACCGGCCTCGTCTTCATCGACGGCGGCAGCCGGCCCGGGTCGGCCGTCACGCCGGAGGCCGCGCAGGCGAGCCTCGACGCGCTGGCGACCGGATCGCCGTTCCTCGACCTCACCGGGCTGGGGCTGCCGTGGTCGGCGGGCGTGTTCAACGCGGTCGGCTCCAACAGCGCGCTCATGGACCCCAAGGGCCCGGCGATCCTGGGCGCCTGGTCGCTCCTGCCGGCCGACCTGAGGACGCCGGTGCCGGCCACCGCCGAGGCCAGCTACGGCTACGCGCTCGACGTCAGGACCGGGCCGCGGAACCTCGCGCTCGTGCAGGCCCACATCGGCCACCTGGCCGACAGCGGCGACCCGCGCGGCTGGGTGAACGACGGCCTCACGACCGCGCTGCGCATGGCGCGCGTGTTCGCCGCGCCGGAGTTCCCCGACATGGACGGCACCGCCTGGTACCACCCGCGCCGCCTGACGATCGACGCCGGCGCGGTGAACGGCGGCGTCGCCAACCCGGCGCAGGAGACGCTCGGCGTGCGCGCGATCCACGGCGACGCGCTGCGCACGCCGATCTACGCGTTCGCGACCAGCCTCGGCGGCGATCGGGCCCTCGACGCGGCCCTGGGGATCGCCCGCCAGGCCGGCATCCGGCCGTCGAGGGTGGTGACCGTGGACGCCTCCGCGACCGACGCGCACATGGACCCGATCGGCGATCTGCCGGGCCGCAGCCGGTTCCTGAAGACGGTCGTGCCGTTCCTGCGGGCCCTGCGCTGACCTGCGCATCACTGCGCGGAGCGCGCAATTCCTGTTGCGTGCAACCGGAACTGCAGGCCCGCTGACGTGTCTCTCTACCTTGTCGACCCGATGGCCGCCCTTGAACAGTCCTCACGAGCCGCCGCGGCGCCGCGCCGCGAGCGGCCCGCTCCGCATGCCCCCGTCGTCGAGCTGCGCAACGTCACCAAGCGCTACGAGGGCGGCGACGTCGGCCTCGACGACGCGACGCTGACGATCGCCCGCGGCGAGTTCGTCTTCATCGTCGGGCACTCCGGCTCGGGCAAGTCGACGCTGATGCGCCTCCTGATGAAGGAGACCGACCCGACCGACGGGATCATGCGCGTCGCCGGCAAGGACCTGCGCGACATCGGCCGCCGCAAGGTGCCCTACTACCGGCGCAACATCGGCATGGTCTTCCAGGACTTCAAGCTGCTGCCGAACCGGACCGTGTACGACAACGTCGCCTACGCGCTCCAGGTGACCGGCTCCAGCCGCAAGGAGATCCGCACCAAGGTCCCGGACATCCTGCGCCTCACCGGCCTGTCGACGAAGCTGCACAACTACCCCGACCAGCTCTCCGGCGGCGAGCAGCAGCGCGTGGCGATCGCGCGCGCGTTCGTCAACCACCCGCCGCTGCTGCTGGCCGACGAGCCGACCGGCAACCTCGACCCCGAGACGTCGATCGGCATCATGCAACTCCTCTACCGGATCAACCGCACCGGCTCCACGGTGATCGTCGCCACCCACGACGTGGCGATGGTCGACAAGATGCGCCGGCGCGTGATCGAGCTGCAGCGCGGCCGCGTCGTGCGCGACCAGGCCGCGGCCCGCTACTCCGGCGGCGAGCCGAACACCGCCGAGCTTGGCGCGATCCTGCAGGAGCACCTCGAGACATGAAGCTGGGGTTCTTCCTGAAGGAGTCGCTGCGCTCGATGCGGCGCAACCCGATCCCGTCGTTCGCCGCGATGGCGTCGGTGCTCGTGACGCTGCTCGTGCTCGGCGTGTTCATCCCCGTCGTGCAGGCGACGACCGGCGCCGCCAACGAGGTGCGCGAGAAGGTCGCGCTCGAGGTCTACCTCAAGCCGGACGTCACCGAGGAGCAGATCCAGCGGGTCCGCGACCGCCTCACGAACGAGACCGCGCACGTCGAGACGGTGCGCTTCGTCTCCAAGGAGGAGGCCTACAAGCGCGAGTCCAAGCGCAACCCGGAGGCCTACGAGCTGCTCGGCTCCAACCCGCTGCCCGACTCCTTCCGCATCACCCCGGACGACCCCGACAACATCGGCGCGATCCGCAACGAGCTGGCGCCGACGACGCCGTCGGGCTCGCGCACCGTGGTCGACCCGGCGATCGACGAGGTCAAGAACCGCAAGGAGGAGACGGACAAGATCCTCACGGCGACCAACGTCGTGAAGCTCGCGATGGCGCTCCTGTGCGGCCTGCTGATCATCGCCTCGGCGCTGCTGGTCTCCAACACGATCCGCCTGTCGCTGTTCTCGCGCCGGCGCGAGGTCGAGGTGATGAAGCTCGTCGGCGCGACCGACTCGTTCATCCGCTGGCCGTTCGTGCTCGAGGGCGTGATCCTCGGCTCGATCGGCGGGATTCTGGCCATCCTGCTGCTCGCGGTGGGCAAGATCGCGTTCGTCGACCCGCTCGCGGCCGACTTCGCGCTGATCTCGGCCCCGGAGACGATGAGCCTGCCGGTGCTGGCGCTGCTGCTGATGCTCGCCGCCGTGGTCGTCTCGGCTCTGGGCTCCGGCCTGTCGCTGCGCCGATTCTTGAAGGTGTAGTTACGCCGCGCACGTACCCTGCAGAGGGTGCGCCGCCGTCTCGCCGTCTACCTGGTCGCCATCCTGGTGCCGCTCGCCGTGCTCGCGGGCGGCATCTGGCTGGGCGGGCATCCCGACCGGCTGCCCGACCCCATCCGTGACGTGCTCGTCGACGACGAGGAGGCGCAGCTCTTCGCCGAGGCGCTCGACGACGTCAACGCCGACTACTACCGCGAGATCCCCAAGCGCGAGCTGACCGACAAGGCGATCGCCGGGATGGTCGACTCGCTCGGCGACCGCTACTCGCACTACTTCACGCCCAAGCAGTTCGAGAAGTACCTGCGCGACACGAACGCGCAGTTCACCGGCGTCGGCATCGAGGTGTCCGAGCACGAGCGCGGCCTGGAGGTCATGCGCGTGTACGAGGACTCGCCGGCGCAGCGCGCGGGCCTGAAGGCGGGCGACCTGATCGTCGCGGCCGGCGGCAAGCGCCTGGCGGGCCTGCCCAGCGAGCGCTCCAGCAGCTACATCCGCGGGCGCGAGGGCACGTCCGTGCGCCTCGTGATCGTCCGCGACGGCGAGCGCCTCGAGCGCACCGTCGAGCGCGCGGTCGTGTCGGTGCCGGTCGTCGCGTCGCGCATGCGGCGGGCGGCCGACGGCACGAAGGTCGCGCAGGTCGCGCTCGCCACGTTCAGCCGCGGCGCGCACGGGCAGCTTCGCAAGGAGATCGACAAGCGCCTGAAGCAGGGCGCGGAGGCGATCCTGCTCGATCTGCGCCACAACGGCGGCGGGCTGCTCGACGAGGCGCGCCTGGTCGCGTCGATCTTCATCCCCGAGGGCGAGATCGTGACGATCAAGGGCCGCAACCAGCCGACCAAGACGCTGACCGCCGCGGGCGGCGCCATCGACGAGGACATCCCGGTCGCCGTGCTCGTCGACGGCGGCACCGCGTCGGCGTCGGAGATCGTCGCCGGCGCGATCCAGGACCGCGGGCGCGGCGAGGTCGTCGGCACCCACACGTACGGCAAGGGCGTCTTCCAGGAGGTGCAGCGGCTGTCCAACGGCGGCGCGCTGGACCTCACCGTCGGCCAGTACTTCCTGCCCAGCGGGCGCAACCTCGGCGGCGCCGGCGTCGACCGCGGCGGCGGCGTGAAGCCCGACGTCCGGGTGAAGGACGACCCCGACACGCCACGCGACGAGGTCGTCACCGACGGCCTGACCGTCGTCGCCGAGCAGCTCAAGTGAGCCCGAGCGCCGCCGGCATCGTCGGCGTCCTCGAGAAGCGCGGCCGGTTCGTGACCGTCTCGCCGTTCTTCGGTCCGGCCGGCGGCGCGGGCGGCCGCGGCCGGGCGATCCCGGTCGAGCGCCACCGCGACGCGCGCCTGGGCGACCTCGTGCTCGTGCGGCCGGGGCGCACGCCCAAGCAGCAGGCCAAGGTCGTGCGGGTCCTCGGCAAGCCCGACAACGCGCGGGCGCTGCTCGAGGGGCTCATGCTCGACCGCGGCCTCGCGCGGCGGTTCGACCCCGCCGTCGACCGGGCGGCGAAGAAGGCCCGCGACGAGGGCGGGGAGGTCGACGCGCCGCGTCGCGACCTGCGCGACCTGACCACGTTCACGATCGACCCGACCACCGCCAAGGACTTCGACGACGCGATCTCCGCCGAGGGCTCGCGCGTGTGGGTGCACATCGCCGACGTGAGCGCCTACGTGCGCCCCGGCGACCTGATCGACCGCGAGGCGGCCCGGCGCGGCACCTCCGTGTACGTGCCCGGCGCCGTCGAGCCGATGCTGCCCGAGGCGCTGTCCAACGACGCGTGCTCCCTGCGCCCCGGCCAGGACCGCAACGCGGTGACGGTCGAGATGGACTTCGACGGGTCGCGGGTGACGCGCGTGGCGTTCTACCGGTCGCTGATCCGCTCCGACGCGCGGCTGGACTACGAGCAGGTCGACCGCGTGTTCGCCGGCGACGCGCCGTGGGAGGACCCCTGGGCGGCGCCGCTGCGCGCCGCGCGCGAGGTGGCGGCGGCGCTCCAGCGAGCGCGCGAGGCGCGGGGCGCGCTCGAGGTCGTGACCGTCGAGCCGGAGTTCTCGTTCGACCGGCGCGGGCACGTCGCGAGCTGGCACGCGGCGGTGCAGACCGAGTCGCACCGGCTGATCGAGCACCTGATGATCGCCGCCAACGAGCAGGTCGCCCAGTTCCTGCAGGCGCGCGGCGTGCCGACCCTGTACCGCGTCCACGAGCGGCCCGAGCCGTCGCGGGTCGAGCGGCTCGTCGAGCAGCTCGCCTCGCTGGGCGTCGCGACGCCGCCGGTGCCCGAGCCGATGTCGCCGTCGCAGGCGGCCGAGATCGTCGGCGAGTGCTCGCGCCTGGTCGACCAGCACGTGCGGCGCACCGGCCACGGGCGCGTCGGCCTGACCTCGCTCGTGCTGCGCTCGCTCAAGCAGGCCTACTACCTGCCGCGCAACCTCGGCCACGCCGGGCTCGGCTCGGCCGCCTACTGCCACTTCACGTCGCCGATCCGCCGCTACCCCGACCTCGTGTGCCACCGGGCGCTGCTGAGCGCGGTCGGCGGCGGGGAGGCGCCGCCCGACGCGCAGCGGCTGGTGTCGGTGGCCGAGTGGTCGTCGGCGCGCGAGCGCGACGCGATGGACATCGAGCGCACCGCCGACGACATCGCCCGCTGCCTGCTCTTGGAGCGCGAGCTGTTCTCCTCCGGCGAGGGCTACGAGCGCGTGTTCGCGGGCGAGATCACCGGCGTGATCGCCGCGGGCGCGTTCGTGGCGTTCGGCGACGGCTACGAGGGCCTGCTGCCGGTCCGCCGGATGCGCGGCGACTGGTGGGAGCTCAACGAGCAGGGCACGATCCTCGAGGGGACGCGGTCGGGCGCCACGCTGCGCATCGGCGATCCGGTCCGCGTGCGCGTCGAGCGCGTCGACGTGCCGCGCGGCCGGGTGGACCTGGTGGCCGCCGACGAGACCTGAGCGGCGCTAGATGATTGATGCCACGCCTGGTTAGGCGTTGAGGTCGGCGAAGGCGCGGGTGGGGCGGCCGCAGAGGCAGTTGATCCAGATGCCGGCGCTGTAGGCCAGCAGCTTGGCGGCGATCCGGGCGCGGAGTCCGTGCAGG
>DATMSA010000028.1:0-14753 GCA_035565675.1 Capillimicrobium sp.
CTCATGGCCGGCGGCCTCCATCGATGTGGTTATCCGCCGCAGCGGCCCGAACCGATGCGACGGCCAGTCAAGCCCACGAACTTCGCTGCGCAGGCCCGCCGGCCACCTATCTCACGCGGGCCGGACGCCCATAGGGTCTGAGCCTCCGCCTGCATCGCTCAAGGTTCGTCGTGCGCGCGTCGATATCGGCCCCATGCCCGCTTCATGCCGATGGTGCTCCCGCCCCGCGGTGCGCACCATCGTCGTCGATGCCCCGCCAGGCGCGCCGAACCGGGTCGCCCTCTGCGAGCGCCATCTGCACGCGATCAACCGCGCCCGCGCGGCCGACCCGGAGGCCCAGCGGCGCCGCCGCCACCGGGCCGAGGCCGAGGCCTGGGAGCGGGTGTTCCGCGAGCCCGCGCCGTTCGCCGACCCCTCTTCGTGAGGCCTCGCGCCTGCGCGCTCGCGATCTCTCGATCACTCGTCCAGGTTCGAGCAAAGAACGAAGCACGCACTCTCGTTTCCCGCTCAGGCTGCCGACAGAATCCGTATGCTGACCGACCGCGGGGGCGGCAATTCACCTGCCGTTGCTCGCATCGTCGACCTATCTGGTCGCATCGCGGACGCTTTCGCTGAGCGATTGAGCATCTCCGAGGGGATCGGCTAAGGTCGGCAGAGGCCCTCGCCAAAAGTTCGAAGGAGACAAATCGTCCGTGACCCCCTCCAGCTCCTCTTCCACCGTGCGCGTCCCTCGCAGTGAGCAGGATCTCGAGACGCGCATGGCGAAGGCCCTGGCCCATCCGCTGCGCGCCCGCGTGCTGACGCTCCTCAACGAGCGCGTGGCCAGCCCGAACGAGCTCGCGCGCGAGCTCGGCGAGCCGCTCGGCAACGTCAGCTACCACGTGAAGGCGCTGCTCGAGCTGGGCTGCATCGAGCTCGTCGACACCGCCCAGCGGCGCGGTGCGATCGAGCACTACTACCGGGCTCTGACGCGCGCCCGCCTGGACGAGAGCGCGTTCAAGAAGCTGCCGGCGTCGATCCGGGGCGAGCTGTCGGGCGAGACGATGGAGAAGGGCATCGCCGACGTCGCCAAGGCATTCAAGGCCGGGACGTTCGACGCCCGCGCCGATCGCCATGCGAGCTTCACCCAGCTCGTGCTCGACGAGCGCGCCTGGGGCGAGCTCACCCAGCAGCTCGACGCCCTGGTCGAGCGCGCGGGCGAGCTGGCCGCCGAGAGCGCCAAGCGCCTGGCCGGCGACCGCTCGGGCGGCGAGCAGATCTCCGCCTCGCTGCTGGCCGCCGCCTACGAGAGCGCGCCGAAGCGCTGAGCGCGCGGCGGCCGCCGCGCACCGCGCGCGGCGACCGCCGGGCTGACGTCAGGGGCGGCAGCGCACGGTCGACTTCGTCGTCTCGCGCTGGCCGGCCTCGGACGTGAACTCCACCTGGATGGGCGCCGTGCGGCTCCTCGGGCACCGCTGGTTGATCTCGAGGTAGCCGCGCGTGCGGCCCCTCACGCGGCGCGTGACGCGGTCGATCGTCGACGTCACGTCGATCTGGCTGTTGTCCAGCCCCGCCACCGGGTGCAGCAGGTTGTCGGGCACGCTGAACTCGAGCGCCTGCCCCTTGCCCCCGAACGCGCTGACGTACCGCGCGTCGAGCGCCTGGTGGATCGGGATGACGCAGTCCGGCGGGTCGCCCGCCAGGTACAGCGCGGCGCGGTTGGCGCCCGCGTTGTAGATCGTCAGCTTCAGGTCGCACTTCAGCGACTGGTCCGACGGGTCGGACGTCGCGCCCGCGATGTTGCGGACGAACCCGCTGCCGACCTTCGACCCGCGCGGGCAGCGCCGGTCGCTCTGGGCCGCGTTGATCTGCGCCGCCGTGCACTTCGGGAACAGCGCTCCGTTGGAGTGCCCGCCGTAGAAGCCGATCGCGTACGTCTTGATCGGGCTGGGCCGCTGGCCGGCGGCCTCCTTGACCTGGAAGGCGAACTTGAGCTGCACCGGGAGCGGCTTGGCCTTCGTCGCGCCGCGGTTGGGGCTGACCGAGCCCTGCACCGCGTACTGGTTGACCTGTTGGGCGAAGGCGGCCGAGGCCGCCAGCCCACAGGCCAGCACCCCGACGCCGGCCGCCAAGGATCTGCGCATTCGTCTCCTCCCCCGCTTGGGAACGAACGTGTTTTCCGTCCCTGCAGCTTGGCAGGCCCCGCCCCGCGGCGCAAGGCGATAGCGTCGCGACCGTGAACGGACCCCTGCTCGTCGCCTACGACGGATCGCCCTCCGCGCAGCGGGCGATCGCCGACCTCGCCCGCCTGCATCCCGGCGCGCGCGCCCTGATCCTGTACGTCTGGGAGACGCCGCTCCCCGGCCCCACCGCCGACCCGTTCGGCGTCGGCGGGCCGATGTTCGACCCCGAGCAGATCGAGGAGGTCGACCGGCTCGTGCGCGCCCACGCCGACGAGGTCGCCGCCGACGGCGCGCGCCGCGCGCGGGAGGCCGGGCTGGACGCCGAGGCGCTCGCCGAGCCCGCCCGCGGGCCGGTGTGGGCGACGATCCTCGACGTCGCGCGCGAACGCGGCGCCGAGATCGTGGTCGTCGGCGCGCGCGGCCGCTCGACGGTCGGCTCGCTGCTGCTGGGCAGCGTGTCCAACGGCGTCGTGCACCACGCGCACCTGCCCGTGCTCGTGATGCGCCCGCCCCGCGACGAGGGCTGAGCCGGCGTCAGCCGGTGGCCTGGTCGCCGGCCGGCGCCGCCGCCGGCTCGGCGACCTCGACGTAGCGCAGCACCACGCGGCCCAGCAGGATCTCGTCCCCGTGCGCGAGGATCGCCGCGTCGACGCGCTGGCCGTTGACCCACGTGCCGTTCAGCGAGCGGTCGTCGAGGATCCAGGCCCGGCCCGAGCGCTCGACGATCCGCGCGTGGCGGCGCGAGACGCTGGCGTCGTCGAGGTGGACGTCGACGCTCAGCCCGCGGCCGATGCGCGTGACGGCGCCGGCATGGAGCGGCAGCGCGACCAGCTCGCTGCCCGAGCGGACCGCCAGGTAGCGCCCGGGCGCGGGCGCCGACACGGAGAACGCGGCGCGGTCGAGCTCGCGGGAGCTCAGGACCTGGGTGTGCTCGATGTCGGGACGGTCGCTCATGACGCTTGGACGCCCGCCGGGATGCGAGGCTTGTCGGTGAAGCACCCGCCGGGCGCCCCCACAGGCAATCGCGGCAACCTCAAGCTGCCCTCAACGCTCCTGAAAGACATGAGCGCCACCATGCCCGCTGACCCGCGCGGGCATGCGCCGACCGCGCGACGGTCCGTCACCCGACGGCCGGCTCGCGCAGCAGGTCGTCGAGGTCGAGATCGCCGAAGACCATGCGGATCCGCCCCTCCTCGTCGCGCGGCCACCGGTCGGGCGGCCGGTCCCAGGCCAGCTCGAGGTCGTTGCCGTCGGGGTCCGACAGGTAGACGGCCTCGTGCGTGCCGTGGTCCGACAGCTGACGCAGCGGCCAGCCGACCGCCTGCAGGCGGCGCACCGCGTCGGCCAGCCCGGCGCGGGTCGGGTAGTTGATCGCGACGTGGTGCAGGCCGCAGACGCCGTCGGGCTGCGGGCCGCCGCCGGCCGACTTCCAGGTGTTGAACGCGAGGTGGTGGTGGTAGTCGCCGGCGGCCAGGAACAGCACGTCGCCGGTCGTCCCCCACCCCGGCACGTCGCGCGCCTCCTCGACGACGCCGAACCCGAGCACGCCGACGTAGAAGTCGCGCACCCGGTCGATGTCGGCCGTGCGCAGGTGGACGTGCCCGATGGTCACGCCCGGGTCGATGGGACGCGGCGGCTGGCTGGTCATCGCCGGGATGATCCCAGGCGCTCATGCCGCCCGCAGCGCCTCGGTCGGGGCCAGGCGCGCCGCGCGCACCGACGGGTACAGCCCGGCGACCGCGCCGATCGCCAGCGCGCTGGCCACCCCGCCCGCGATCGCGTAGGACGGGACGACGGCCTCCCAGCCGCGGCTGAGCGCGTAGCCGACGGTGATCGCGGCGCCCAGCACCGCGCCGGCGGCGCCGCCGAGCGCCGACAGCAGCAGCGCCTCGCACAGGAACTGCTCGGCGACGTGGCGGCGCGTGGCGCCCAGCGCGCGGCGCAGCCCGATCTCCGAGCGGCGCTCCAGCACCGAGATCACCATCACGTTGGCGATCCCGACGCCGCCGACGAGCAGCGCCACGGCGCCGAGGCCGAGGAACAGCGACGTGAACGTGGCGCGCGCGGCGGCCCTGGCCTCGATCGCGTCCGACGGGCGGCTGATCTCGACCTCGTCGGGGTGCTCGGGGTTGGCGGTCGGGCCGAGCAGCTCGCGCACCGCGGCCACGTCGCCGTCGTCGTCGGTGCGCACGTACACGGTCGTCGGCGCGCCGTCGGAGCCGAGCTCCGCGGCGACCGGCCGGCCGATCAGGGCGGTCGCGTCCAGCGCCGGGTCGAGCGCGACCTCGTCGAGGATCCCGACGACCGCGAACGCGCGGCCGGCGATCACCACGTTGACGCCCGGGCGGGCGATCCCCAGCCGCCGCGCCGCCGTCGCGCCGAGCACGACGCACGGGTAGCGCGCGGTGGCGGCGTCGAGGAACGTCCCCGCCCGCATCGTCGCGCCGAGCGTCGCCGGCAGGTCCGGGTCGGCGGCGGCCACGGTGATCCCCAGCGTCTCGATCTCGGGGATGTGGTCGGTGCGGCGCACGGTCGCGCCGGCCAGCGCCGACGTCGACGACGCCTGCGCCACCCCGTCGATGCGGCCGATCGCCGCCGGCGCCGTCTCCGGCAGCGCGGACGCCTCGCCGAACACCGACTCGCCGGGCGCCACGGTCAGCAGATTGGTCCCGAGGCGGTCGAGCTGGGCCATGAGGTCGGCGCGGCTGGACTCGCTGATGCCGAGCACCGCGACCATCGAGGCGATCCCGATCGCGATGCCCAGCGCCGACAGGGCGGCGCGCAGGCGCCGCGACGAGAGGCCGGCCGCGCCGACGCGCACCACGTCGGCGGGGCGCAGCCGCGACGGGGTCACGCGCATGACGCCAGCCGCCCGTCGCGGATCTCGACGCGGCGCGGCAGCCGCTCGGCCAGCTCGCGGTCGTGCGTGATGACCGCGATCGTGGTGCCGTCGCGGTTCAGCTCGCGCAGCAGGTCGAAGATGCCCTCGCCCGTCGCCGTGTCGAGGTTGCCGGTCGGCTCGTCGGCCAGCAGGATCGCCGGCCGCGCGAGCAGGGCCCGCGCGATCGCGACCCGCTGGCGCTCGCCGCCGGAGAGCTCGTCGGGCCGGTGGGTCAGACGGTGGCCGAGCCCGACCCGCTCGAGCGCGCGCGCGGCCGCCTCCCGCCGCTCGCGATGGGCGACGCCCGCGTACAGCAGGCCCTGGCCGACGTTGTCGACGGCGGTGAGGCCCGGGATGAGGAAGAACTGCTGGAAGACGAAGCCGATGTGCCGGGCGCGCAGGCCGGCGAGCTGCGGGTCGGCGAGCGTCGTGACGTCGCGGCCGGCGACGCGCACCGTGCCCGCGGTGGGCCGATCCAGCGTGCCCATGATGTGCAGCAGCGTCGACTTCCCCGAGCCCGACGGACCGACGATCGCCAGCAGCTCGCCGGCGCGGACGCTCAGCGTGATCCCGTGCAGGACCTCCAGCGGCCCCGGATAGGCCTTGCGCACGTCGCGCAGCTCGAGGACGGGCTCAGAGGCCATCGGGGACCACCACCTCGTCGCCGGCGCGCAGCGCGCCGGTCACCGCGACCAGCCCGTCGGCGAACTGGCCGGGCTCCACCGGCACGCGCTCGGTGCCGGTCGCCGTGCGTCGCTCGACCGCGTAGCCGCCGCCCGGCAGCGCCAGCAGCGCGGTGACCGGGACGGCCAGCACGTCCTCGCCGACCTCGGCGGCCAGGCCGACCGACACGGGCGCGCCGTCGAGGCGGCCGGTGTCGGCGTCCGCGTCGAGGCGCACGGTCACGTCGATCGTCGGCTCCTGGTCGTCGCCCGGCTCGCCGGGCTGCGCGGCCGGCGCCTCGGCGACCGTGCCGACGCGGCTGATCCGCCCGTCCACCGTGCGCCCGCCCGGCAGCGTGACCGTCACGTCGCCGGCGCGGCGGGCCAGGTCCTGGTCGTCGGCGGGCAGGTCGATCGTCACGACCTGCTCGCGCGACGTCGTCGTCATCACCTCCGTCCCGGGCGGCGCGACGTCGCCCTCGGCGACCTTCACGTCGCCGATGCGCCGCGGGCCGGGCAGGAACGCGACCTGGCCGAGCGCGACGACGCCGGTCTGCGCCCATCCGGCGTCCGCCTGCCACGCGCGGACGGCCGCCGCGGTGTCGGCGTCGAACGTCCCGTCGACGGCGCCGGGGTCGTGGCCGAGCGCGCGCAGGTTGCGCTCGAGCTGGCGGACGTCGGCGCCCTCCGCGCCCGGGCCGAGGTCGCGCCAGGCGGGCGTCGAGCCGTACAGGAGCCGCACCGGCTCGCCGTCGGCGCGGTACAGCGCGTCGCCGCGGCCGGCGCGGCTGCCCTCGCGCGGCAGCCAGGTGATCGTGGGCCCGCTCGCCTCGGGCCCGGCCGCGCCGCCCAGCCGCTGCAGCAGCGGGCGGCTGCCGGCGTAGCCGAGCGTGCCGCCGACGTCCTCGCGCGTCACCAGCGTCCGCCGCTCCACGGTGGCGGTCGCGGCGGCGTCGGGCGCGGCCGCCGCCTCGGGCTCGCCGCCCGATCCGCAGCCGGCGAGCAGGACGGCCCCGCCGGCCAGCGTCGTCGCCAGCGTGGCCCTCATCGCGCCTCCTCCTGCGAGCGGCACTCCTCCATCGCGGCCTCGAAGTCGGGGTCGCCGGGCTCGATGCCGCTGTCGGGGGTGATGCGGATGCCGCCGCCGTCGGGGTCGGGGACGTCGTAGCCCTTCTCGCGCAGGCAGCGGGCGACCGCCAGCGCGCGCTCCTCCTGGCCCTCGCGGTCGGGCATGAGCGCCTCGGCGGCCTCCAGGTGCTCCGCGCAGGCGGCCTGCGCGCGCTCGGCGGTCGCGGGGTCGGCGCCGCCGCGCGGCATGACCATGCGCACGCGGCCGCCGTCGATCTGCGGGTCGGGCATGTCGACGCCGTTCTCGCGCATGCAGCGGGCGTACGCGAGCAGCGCCGCGTCGCGGTCGGCGCTCGCCTCGCCGGAGGCACCGCCGCCGCCCGCGGACGTCGGGGTGGTCGAGGAGCCGCCGCCGCAGGCGGTCAGCGCGAGCGCGGCGACCGCGAGGCCGGCCGCCGCGGTGTGGTGGAACAGCGTCGTGGTGCTCATGGGCGGCGAACGTAGGCGCGGCCCCGTAACACCCCGGTCGCGCGTGACGCCCGTGTGACGCGCGACGTGACACGGACGTTATGCGGCCGCGGCTACGTTCGGCCACGGGCCATGCGCGTGCTGATCGTCGAAGACGAGCCCGACCTCGCCGACCTCGTCGCCCGGGGCCTGCGCCGGCGCGGCCTGGCCGTCGACGTCGCGCTCGACGGCGCCGACGCGCTGCGCAAGGCGCTGGTCACCGACTACGAGATCCTCGTGCTCGACCGCGACCTCCCGGCGGTCCACGGCGACGCGGTGTGCCGGACGCTGCGGGCCGAGGGCGTCGAGGCGAAGATCCTGATGCTCACCGCGTCGGGCACGGTCCGCGACCGCGTCGAGGGCCTGCGGCTCGGCGCCGACGACTACCTGTCCAAGCCGTTCGCGTTCGCCGAGCTGGCCGCGCGCATCGAGGCGCTGGGGCGGCGGTCGGGCCCGGTGCGCCCGCCGGTCCTGCGCCGCGGCGACCTCGAGCTGGACGAGGGCCGCATGCGGGTGCGGCGGGCCGGCCGGCCGATCGAGCTGAACGTGAAGGAGTTCGGCGTCCTGCGCACGCTGATGGCCGCCGACGGCGGCGTGGTCTCCGGCGAGGAGCTGCTGCGCCGGGTGTGGGACGAGCACGCCGACCCGTTCACGAACACGGTCCGGATGACCGTCATGCGCCTGCGCCGCAAGCTCGGCGAGCCGGACCCGATCGAGACCGTCGTCGGCGCCGGCTACCGGCTGCCATGAGCGCCGCCGGCTCGCCCCGCGGCGTGCGGCTGCGCCTCACGCTCGTGTACGCGTCGCTGCTGTTCGTCTTCGGCGCGCTGCTGCTGGGCGTGAGCTACGCCGCCGTGCGCCACGAGTTCGGCCCGCGCGACGCGCGCTTCCTGACGCAGCGGCTGCCCCCGCTCGGGTCGTCGCCGCAGCCGGGCGGATCGGCCCGCGACGCGCCCGAGGCCGACCGGATCGTCATGCGCATCGTCAACGACGAGAACGCGCGCGCGATCGGCGGCGTCCTGCTGTGGTTCGCGGTCGCGCTGGGCGCGAGCACGATCGCCGCGGTCGGGCTCGGCTGGGTGCTGGCGGGCCGGGCGCTGCGCCCGCTGCAGGAGGCCTTCGACAGCCAGCGCCGGTTCGTGTCGCACGCCTCGCACGAGCTGCGCACGCCGCTGGCCGTCATGCGCGCCTCGATCGACGTGACCGGCGAGGAGGGCGGCTACGACGACCCGGACCAGGTGCGCGCGATGGTCGCGACGCAGCGCAAGGCGCTGGCGCGCAGCGAGGCGCTGGTCGACCGGCTGCTGGCGCTGGCGATGGGCGAGCGCGGCCTGGACCGCGTCGAGCGCGTCGACCTGGCGGCGATCGTGCGCGACGTGCTGGACGAGGCCGAGCCGGCCGCGGCGGCGCGCGGGCTGCGCGTGGCGGTGCGCTCCGCCGCCGCGCCCGTCGAGGGCGACCCGGTCCTGCTGCGCCATCTCGTCGCCAACCTCGTCGAGAACGCGGTGCGCCACAACGTCGAGGGCGGCGCCGTCGACGTCGCGCTGAACGGCGGCGCGGCGGGCCCGGCGCTGACCGTGGTCAACGACGGCCCCCGCCTCGACGGCGACGTCGGCGAGCTGCTGCGGCCGTTCCGGCGGGCCGCGGAGCGGGCGGCCGCCGACGGCACCGGGTACGGCCTGGGCCTGTCCGTGGTCGACGCGGTGGCGCGCGCGCACGGCGCGACGGTGGCGCTCGACGCCCGCCCCGAGGGCGGCCTGCGCGCGGCCGTGACGTTCCCGCCCGCGGGCTGATCGCGACCGCCGGCCGGCCGATCCGCGCCCGACGCTGCCATCATCCCGTCGCGATGCGCACCCGCATCCTGCTCGTGGCCGGGGCGCTGTGCCTGCTCATGGCGGGGTGCGGCGCGGACCCGGCGGTCACCGCGACGACGAGCGCGCGGATCCCGCCGATCGGCCTGACGATCGACGAGCCCGCCGACGAGCCCGTCCCCGCGCGGCGCGGGGACGAGGGACTGGTCGCGGAGGTGCGCGTGATCGGCCAGGCCGAGCCGGGCTCGTACGTGCGGGTGACGAGCGCGTGCGAGGCGCCGGGCTGCGAGCGCAGCGCGGAGGTGAGCAGGACCGGGCGCTGGTCGGCCCTCGTCCGCGTCGAGGCGCCGGCCCGCCGCCCGTACGCGCGGATCGTCGCCCAGCTCGCCGCCGAGTCGGCGATCACGCTCGTGCAGCTCACCCCGCCCAAGCGCGGGCGCAAGGGGCGGCGCTCCGGCGGCGGGCGCCGCGCGGGGGCGCGGCAGGAGCGGCTGCCGGAGGCGCGCGCCGACGGCGGCGCCGCCGCGCCGGGCAGCGCGGAGGACCCGCTGGCGCCGGTGATCCCCGGCGACGAGGCGCCGGCGACGCCGGCGGTGCCGGCCACCCCGCCGCCGGGGTCCGGCGCCGTCTCCTCGCTGCTGCTGATCGGCGACTCGCTCGGCGTCGGGATGCGCCCGTACCTGGCCGGCCTGCTGCCGGGCTGGTCGGTGAGCTCCGACGTGCGCGACGGCCGCACGCTGGCCGAGGGCATGACGCGCTGGCGCGCCGAGCGGGGCACCGCCGCGGTGTCGGCGTTCAGCCTGTTCACCAACGACGCGCCGACCGCGCTGCCGGCGCTCGAGGCGGCCGTGCGCGAGTCGGCCCAGGCCGGCTGCGCGATCTGGGCCACGATCGCCCGCCCGCCGCAGGGCGGCACCTCCTACGTCCGCGCCAACCAGCTCCTGGAGCGCCTGGCCGACGAGCTGCCCGGCCGCGTCGTCGTCGTCCCGTGGGCGCGGACGGTCGCCGGGAACCCCCGGTACCTGCGCGACGACCGCGTCCACGCCACCGCGGCCGGCTACCAGGAGCGCGCCCGCCTGTACGCCCGCGCGGCGCAGAGCTGCGTCTGACATCCTGCCCGGCGTCTGCCCGTCTTTCAGGAGGTCCGACGTCGTGTTGCGCTCCATCCCCCGCGCGGCCCTGGCCGCGCTCGCCCTGCTCGCCGCCGCGCCCGCCGCGGCGTCCGCGGCGACCGCCGACGGGCCGGTCGCCCAGGCGGCGGCGACCTGCAAGGTGCCGGCCGACGGCCGCGGCTGGGGGCCGACCTACGTCACCGGCATGCGCGTCGCCAGGACCTCGTGCGCGACCGGCAAGCGCCTGGTGACCGCCTACTACCGCTGCCGCACCGCCAACGGCGGGGCCGACGGGCGCTGCACCAAGCGCGTGCAGGGCTGGCGCTGCAAGGAGAAGCGGGGCGCGGCGATCCCGACGCAGTTCGACGCGAGCGTCACGTGCCGCAAGGGCCGCGCGCGCGTCGTGCACACCTACACGCAGTTCACCTGAAGTCGGCGTCCAGCGCGCGCTGCACCTCGTCGGCGGCCAGCTCCGCGCCTGCGGGCGTGAGGTGCACGCCGTCGGGCTCGCGCACGACCGTGTCGCGGCCGTCGATCTCCATGCCGACGCGGTAGCGGCCGCCGGGCGTGAACACCGCCGCCAGGTCGAGCACGCGCACCTGCGCCCGGTAGGGCTCGGCGGCCACGCGGATCGCGGCGTTGACGGTGCGGGCGATGCGGCGGCGGTCGCCGTCGCGCGGCAGCGGGAGCGTCAGCCAGTACACGCGCGCGGCGCCGTCCTGGCGGTAGGCGTCCATCATCGTCCGCACGCGCGTGGCGAACGCGGCCGCCCAGTCGGCGTCGCAGCACTCCACGTCCTCGCCGCCGGAGCCGGGCAGCGGGAAGCCCTCGTTGGCGCCGATGAACACGACGACGGCCTGCGGCGCCGCGCGCGCCTGCTTGACCGAGAGCGCGCCCCAGTCGAGCAGGTCCGACTTCGAGATCCCGGTGCCGATGTGGGGGTCGCGCGTGGCGGCGACGCCGTCGGCGGCCAGGCGGCGGGCGAGGATCGCGTCCAGCGGCATCGCCATCGAGTCGCCGGTGACGAGCAGGGAGCGCAGCGGCCCCAGCTCGGGCTCGGGCAGCCCCAGCTCGCGCGGGGCGAACGCGTCGGGGCCGACCGGCGGGACCCCGCCGCCGGCGCCCGCGCCGCCGCCGGCCGCGCCTGCGCCGGCCACGGGCGCGCTGGCGAAGGCGCCCTCGGACCCGACCTCGTCGTCGCCGCCCAGCCACGCGGTGACGTCGTCGGTCCAGCCCGCGAACGGGAGCAGGTCGGCGACCGCGCCCGCGGGCTTGCCGACCGCGAGCACGAGCGTGCGCTCCCAGCCGGGGTCCATCTCCTCGCCGGCATCGCGGATCGACGGCCCGGCGCACAGCAGCACGATCAGCGCCGCGAGGGCGACGACGACGACGCCGTCGCGCGCGCGGAAGCGGCGCGCCCGCACGTCGACCGGCGCGGCGGCGTCCGTGTCGAACGGCTGCTGGCGCGAGGAGCCCGCCTCCACGCGCGGCATTCTGCCTCAGCCGACGCGCGCCGGGGCCGGCGGGCTGCCCTCGCCCTCGATGTCGATCCGCGGCAGCCACCGCGCGAGCCAGGCCGGCATCCACCAGGCGGCGCGGCCGAGCAGCGTCATCACCGCCGGGACGAGCAGGCAGCGCACGATCGTCGCGTCGATCGCGATCGCCACGGCGAGCCCGACGCCGAACTGCTTGACGATCGGGTCGCCGTTGAGCACGAAGCTGGCGAAGACGCAGACCATGATGAGCGCCGCCGAGGTGATGACGCGCCCGGTCCCCGCGAGGCCGTCGACGATCGCGCGGGCCGGGCGGCGGGTCTGGTGGTAGCGCTCCTGGATCTGCGTCATCAGGAACACCTCGTAGTCCATCGAGAGCCCGAAGAGGATCGCGAACATCAGCAGCGGCACGAAGCTGACGATCGGGATCGCCCCGTCGAGGCCGATGAGCGACGCGCCGTGGCCCTCCTGGAAGACGAACGTCACGACGCCGTAGGCGGCCGCGACCGACAGCAGGTTCATCAGCGCCGCCTTCACGGGCACCAGGAGCGACCGGAACGCGAGCATCAGCACGAGGAAGCTGAGCGCGACGACCACCCCGATCATCTGCGGCAGCTTGTCGGAGATGCGGTCGGCCAGATCGATGTAGGCGGCGGTCTGGCCGCCGACGCTGGCGGTCACGTCGGTGCCCTTCGTCGCCTTGGGGATCGTGGTGTCGCGCAGCTCGACCACGAGGTCGGAGGTCGCGTCCGACGACGGCGCCGACGCCGAGATCACCGTGTACAGCGCCGTGTCGCGCGCCTTGTCGAGCGTGGGCGGCGACACCGAGGCGACGCCGTGCGCTCCGGCGAGCGCCGTGGACAGCTTGGTCAGGCGCGGGTCGCTCGCGGGGTTGTCGGTCGGGTCGTCGGCGGCGGGCTTGGCGGGGGCGCCGAGCTGCGCGGCGACGAGCAGCGGCCCGTTGCTGCCCGGCCCGAACCCGGCGGCCATGCCGTCGTAGGCCTGGCGGGCGGTCGTCGACTCGGGCATCGCGCCCACGTCGTTCTGGCCCAGCTCGAGCTGCAGCACCGGGATCGCCAGCACGACGAGCACGACGGTCGCGGCCACGAGCGAGCGCCAGGGCCGGGCGACGACCCCCCGCGCCCAGCGGGCCCAGCCGTGCGGGTGGTGGTCGTCGGGGTGCGACGGCAGCGGCACGCGCAGCGCGTCGATGCGCGCGCCGAGGACCCCCAGCAGCGCGGGCAGCAGCGTCGTGGCGGCCAGCACCGCGACGACGACGGCGACGGCGGCGGTGAGGCCGAGGTTGGTGACGAGCGGGATGCCGGCCAGCAGCAGCGACACGAGCGCGATCACGACCGTCGTGCCGGCGAACACGACGGCGCCGCCGGAGGTCGCGGTGGCGCGCGCGATCGACTCGCCCATCTCCATCCCGTCGCGGAGCTGCTGCTTGTGGCGCGTGACGATGAACAGCGCGTAGTCGATCCCCACGCCGAGCCCGATCATCGTCGCCAGCGTCGGCGCGATGCTCGGCACGTCGAGGACGAGGCCGAGGACGCTGATCAGCGCCAGCGTGCTGACGAGCCCGAGGATCGCGGTGACGATCGGCAGCGCCATCGCCGTCACGGTCCCGAACGCGAACAGCAGGATGACGACCGCGGCCGCCAGGCCGATCGCCTCGCTGATCTCGGTGTCGGGCCGGGAGAGCTGCTGCCCGGCGTAGCCGCCGAGCGCGACGTCCAGGCCGGCCTCGGTGGCGGGGCTCCCGGCGTCGAGGACCGCCTGCGCCTCGTCCTCGGTGAGGTCGGACGGGCCGACGTCGAGCGTCACCGGGATGTAGGCGATCGTCTGGTCCTTGGAGATCAGCGCCGCCCCGTTCTGGCCGAACGGGTTGACCGCCTTCGCCACGTGCGGCACGGCGCGCACCGCGGTCACCGTCTGCTCGATCGCGTCCTTGTGCTTGCTGCCGGTGACCTTCTCGCCCGCCGGCGCCTGGATGACGAGCGGGTTGCTCCCGTTGGCCTGGTCGGGGAGCTTGGCCGACAGGAGGTCGGTCGCCTGGGTCGACCCGGTCCCGGGGAGGCTGAGGTCGTCGTTGGTGTGGTGGCCGGCGACGGCGCCGAGGGCCACCAGGCCGGCGGCGAGGACGATCCAGAGGGCCAGGACGACGCGGGCGTGGCGGGCGCACGCGCCGCCGAGGCGGTGGAGGAGGCGGGGCACGGTCGCGCAGCCTGCACCCCGGCGGCGGGCGCGCCAATGGAGGGGACCCGAGGGTTTGCCCCAGGGTTTGCGCTCAGCCGGGCCCGGCGGCGACGCTCAGCGCGGACGCGAGCTGGAAGCGCGAGCGGATGCCGAGCTTGCGGTAGGCGCTCGTGAGGTGCAGCTCGACGGTCTTCTCCGTGACGAACAGCGTCTGGGCCACCTCGCGGTTGGTCAGCTCGCGCGCGGCCAGCTCGCAGACGCGCCGCTCGGCCGGGGTGAGCGCGTCGACGCCGCGCCGGTGCAGGCGCGGCGGGCGCCCGCCGCCGGCGCCCAGCTCCCCGTGGACGCGGTCGGCCAGCGCGACGGCGCCGCAGCGCCGGGCGTCCTCCAGCGCCAGGCGCAGAACCTCCCGGCCCTCGCGCCGGCGCCGGGCGCGCACGAGCGCGCCGCCGAGGTCGGCGAGCGCGTAGGCGGCCTCGAGCCGGGCGGGCGACCCCTGCCCGAGCGCGACCGCCTCCTCGAGCAGCGCGAGGCCCGGCTCGCCGCCGTCGGCCACGCCGGCGGCGCGCAGGGCGCGCACGAGGACGCGCGAGGCGCCGTGCGCGCGGGCGCGCTCGAGGCCCTCGGCCGCGAGCGCGCGGGCCCGGTCGGCCTCCCCGAGCGCGACGAGCGCGGCCACCGCCTCGGCCCGCCAGTCGCCGGGGCGGCGGTCGCCGTAGGCGGCCTGCAGCTCGCCGCAGCGCAGCAGGTCGGCGAGCCCGCCGGCGACGTCGCCCTCGCGGATGCGCAGCCGCCCGCGGACGGTGAGCAGCTCGTCGGCGAACAGGCGCTCGCGATCGGCGGCGCCGGCGTGCTCGT
>DATMSA010000029.1:0-17927 GCA_035565675.1 Capillimicrobium sp.
GATGGCGTCGACGACGCGCTCGAGCTCGCGGCGCTCGGCGGGCGGGGCCTCCTCGACGCGGCGCTCGCCGGCGCGCCAGTCGAACACGGCGGTCTCGTAGGGCACCCCGGCACCATAGCCAGGCACGAGTGGCGATTCAGCCCCGCTGAGCGGGGCTGAATCGCCATTCACGCGACGAGGGCTTCCCGTCATCCCTCCGGCAGGTCCTCGATGACGTACGCCTTCTCGCCGGGCAGGACGTACCCGAGCTTGCGGGCCTCGGCCTCGAGCGTCTGCGGGGTGCCGAGAGCCTTCTTGCGCGCCTTCAGGCGCTCGTGCTCGCGCTCCAGGCGCTCGACCTCGGCCTGGCGGCGCTCCGACTCCCCGCGCGCGGTCCAGTACGAGCGCGCGGGCCCGATGTACAGCCCGACGATCGCGACGAGCACGCACAGCAGCGCGACCCGCCCGACGCGGTCCCAGCGAATTCGATGCATCGCGGGACCGCTTCGCGGGCGGGCCGCCGAGTCCTGCCTACGAGCGGAAGACGCTGCGCCCCGGGAACGTGGCGTCGGCGCCGAGCTGCTCCTCGATGCGCAGGAGCTGGTTGTACTTGGCGACGCGGTCGCTGCGCGACGGCGCGCCGGTCTTGATCTGGCCGCAGCCGGTGGCGACGGCGAGGTCGGCGATCGTGACGTCCTCGGTCTCGCCCGAGCGGTGCGACATGACGGCCGTGTAGCCGGCCTTGCGGGCCATGTCGATGGCCTCGAGCGTCTCGGTGAGCGTCCCGATCTGGTTGACCTTGATGAGGATCGAGTTCGCCACGCCCGCGTCGATGCCGCGCTTCAGGCGCTGCGTGTTGGTGACGAACAGGTCGTCGCCGACGAGCTGGACGCGGTCGCCGATGCGGTCGGTGAGGACCTTCCAGCCGTCCCAGTCCTCCTCGTCCATGCCGTCCTCGATCGACAGGATCGGGTAGCGCGAGCACATCTCGGCCCAGTAGCCGGCCAGCTCCTCGGAGGTCAGCTTGCGGCCCTCGTGCTCGAGGTCGTAGACGCCGTTCTCGTAGATCTCGGAGGTCGCCGGGTCGAGGGCGATCGCGACGTCGTCGCCGGGCGTGTAGCCGGCCGCCTCGATGCCGGCCACGAGCGCCTGCAGCGCCGCCTCGTTGGACTCCAGGTTCGGCGCGAAGCCGCCCTCGTCGCCCACGGCGGTGCTGAGCCCGCGGTCGTGGAACGTCTTCTTCAGCGCGTGGAACACCTCGGCGCCCATCCGCAGGCACTCGCCGAAGCTCGACGCCCCGCACGGGACGACCATGAACTCCTGGAAGTCGACGGAGTTGTCGGCGTGCGCGCCGCCGTTGAGCACGTTCATCATCGGCACCGGCAGGACGTGGGCGGCGTCGCCGCCGAGGTAGCGCCACAGCGGCAGCCCCTCCTCGGCCGCCGCCGCGTGCGCGGCGGCCAGCGACACGCCGAGGACCGCGTTGGCGCCCAGGCGCGACTTGTTCGGCGTCCCGTCGAGGTCGATCATCGCCCGGTCCAGGCCCGCCTGGTCGGTGGCGTCGCGGCCGCGGATCGCCTCGGCGATCTCGCCGTTGACGTTGGCGACCGCCTTCGTGACGCCCTTCCCCATCCACGCGGAGCCGCCGTCGCGCAGCTCGGTGGCCTCGAACTCCCCGGTCGACGCGCCCGACGGCACGGCGGCGCGGCCGCTGGCGCCCGAGCGCAGCGTCACCTCGACCTCGACGGTCGGGTTGCCGCGCGAGTCGAGGATCTGGCGGGCGTGGACGGACTCGATCTGGCTCACTGGCTCTCCTGGTCTTCGTTCAGGCGCGCCTGGACGTACAGGTCCAGGCGCCGCTCCTCGGACATCTCGCTCCAGCTCTCCCCCGCCGCCTCGGCCAGCGCGACCGCGGCCTCGACCCGGGCGCGGAAGCGCGCCGCCGAGGCGCGCAGCGCCAGCTCGGGGTCGATGCGCGCGCCGCGCGCCACGTTGACGAGCGCGAACAGCGCGTCGCCGATCGTCTCCGGCGTCGCCTCCTGCGCGACCGCCTCCAGCGTGCCGCGCGCGGCGTCGACGCGCTCGTCGTGGTCGAGCGGGTCGAACCCGCTGGAGGCCGCGCGGCGCTGCACCTTGCGCGCCAGCAGCGGGCCGGGGAGGTTCTCGGGGACCTCGGCGAAGACGCCGCGCTCGCGGCCCTCCTCGCCCTCCTTGATGCGGTCCCAGTTGGCCAGCACCTCGCCGGCGTGGGCGACCTCGACGTCGCCGAAGACGTGCGGGTGGCGGCGGATCAGCTTCTGGCGGCAGTGCTCGGCCACCGCGGCCAGGTCGCCGGCGCCGCGCTCCTCGAGCAGCAGCGACAGGAAGTGGACCTGGAACAGCACGTCGCCGAGCTCGTCGAGGAGCTTGGCGTCGTCGCCGCGCATCGCGGCGTCGGCCAGCTCGTAGGCCTCCTCGACCGTGTGCGGGACGATCGAGCGCTCGTCCTGCTCGCGGTCCCAGGGGCACTCGACGCGCAGGCGCCGCGTCAGGTCGTCGAGCGCGCCGAGCGCCTGCATGATGTCGTCGCGGGGCACGGGCCCGCAGGATATGGCGGCGGCGGCCGCGACGGCCGCCGCCCCCGTTCAGCGCTCGATCAGCCGGTCGGCTCGGTCGCGCCGGTCGGCGTCGTCGCCGTCTCGGTCTTCGGCGCGTTCTCGCACTCGGCGACCTCGAAGTCGGCGCGGCAGACCGTCTCGGCGGTGAACTGCTTCTTCCAGTTCTCCTCGAACTGCGTCAGCGCCTTCTGCTGGTTCTCCGAGGTGACGATCTGCTTGATCGTCTCCTTGGCGTCCTCGAGCGACTGCTGCTCGGCCGGCGTGATCTTCTCGACCTCGAAGACGTACCAGCCGAACTGGGTCTTCACCGGGCCGCTCAGCTCGCCCTTCTCGGCGCCGAAGATCGCGTCGTCCAGGGCCTTCTCCTGCTGGCCCTTGGCGATGCCCTGCAGCTTGCCGCCGGTGTCCTTGGACGCGTCGTCGATCGAGTACTCCTTGGCGACGTCCTTCCAGCTCCCGCCGTCCTCGAGCGCCTGCTTGGCCTCCTCGGCCTGCGCCTCGGTCTTGGTCAGGATGATCCGCACGTCGCGGGTCTCGGGCGTGGCGAACCGCTGCTTGTTCTTGTCGTAGTAGGCCTGGATCTGGGCGTCGGTGACCTTGTCCTTGCCCTTCGTGATCTGCTCCTGGAGCTTCTGGCGCAGCATCGTCAGGCGCTGCTGGAACAGCACGTCGTCGTTCGTCATGCCCTGCGACTTCAGGAAGTCCTCGTACTCGGACTCCTTCTGGAACTGCTGCTCCTTGAGCTTGTCGAGCTCCTTCTCCACCTGCTGGTCGGTGACCGTGATGTCGCGCTCCGCGGCCTCCTGCTCGATCCACTGCGAGGTGATGAGGAACGTCATCACCGTCGAGCGAAGCTGCTCGTAGGTCTGCTCGCACTGCTCGCGGTACTGGGCGTCGGTCGTCCGCGGCTGGCCCTTCTCGGGCTTGGGGGCCGCCTTCTTGCGGGCGGCGATGCACTGCTGGAACTCGGGCGGGTCGGGCACCTTGGCGACGTCGCCGGTCTGGCCGGTCTGCGCGGCCGTGGCGGTGGCCGCCACGTTCATCCAGTGGTCGAACTGGGACTTGGTGATCGAGACGTCGCCCACCTTCGCGACGGCGTTGCTGGGCAGCGAGTCGCTGTCGTCCCCGCCGCACGCGGCCAGCGCGAAGGGCGCCAGCCCGAGGAGGCAGACGGGCAGCAGGATTCGAAGGGTTCGGCGCATAGGGCGCGGAAGGGTAGCGAAAGCAGAGCGCATCGACATGAGGCTGGCGGCGCCAGATGAAGAGCAGATGAAGCCCGTCTGGGCGGGCGTTCAGGCCGCCTCCCGGGTGACGGACAGCAGGACGTCGGCGGCGCGCACGACGGCGGGGAAGCGCTGCTGCGGGTCGTCGGGCACGCGGACCGAGAACTGGGACTTGCCGGACTCGTACAGCGCGCCCGGGATCTCCTCGCGCACCTTCTTGGCGCGGACGCTGTCGAGCTCGATCGGCGTGACCGCGAGGCGGCCCTGGCGGAACGTGACCGCCTGCGCCCCGGCCTGGCCGAGCTTGATGCGCGCCTGCTGCAGGTCGATGAGGTTGCTCAGCGGCTCGGGCACCGGGCCGAAGCGATCCTCGAGCTCCTCGCGCAGCAGCGCCAGGTCGGCGACCTCGGACGCCCCGGCGATCCGCCGGTGCACCTCGATCTTGGCCTGCTCGTAGGGCACGTAGTCGGCCGGCACGTAGGCGTCGACGTTGACGTCCAGGCGCACCGGCTCGGGCACGTCCTCGGTCATGCCCTCGGCCGCGCGCACGGCCTCGTCGAGCATCTGCAGGTACAGCTCGAAGCCGAGCGCCGCGACGTGGCCGGACTGCTCGTCGCCGAGGAGGTTGCCGGCGCCGCGGATCTCCAGGTCGCGCATCGCGATCTTGAACCCGGCGCCGAGCTCCGTGTAGTCGCTGAGCGCGGCCAGGCGCTGGCCGGCCTCCTGGGTCAGCGCCTCGGCGCTCGGGTACAGCAGGTACGCGTAGGCGCGCTCGCGGGAGCGACCGACGCGCCCGCGGATCTGGTAGAGCTGGGCCAGGCCGAAGGTGTCGGCGCGCTCGACGACGAGCGTGTTGGCCTGCGGGATGTCGATGCCCGACTCGATAATGCTCGTCGCCACGAGCACGTCGGCCTCGCCGCGCAGGAACGCCATCATCCGCGCCTCGAGCTCGTCGGTGTCGAGCTGGCCGTGGGCGACCTCGAAGCGCAGCCCCGGGCAGAGCGCGCGCAGGCGCTCGGCGGTCTCGTCGATCGTCTCGACGCGGTTGTGCAGGAAGAACGCCTGGCCGTCGCGCGCCTTCTCGCGCTGGAGCGCCTGCTTGACGAGCTCCTCGTCGTACTCGCCGACGTAGGTCTTCACGGGCCGCCGGCCCTCGGGCGGCGTCTCGATCACCGAGATGTCGCGCACGCCGGCCAGCGACATCTGCAGGGTCCGCGGGATCGGCGTGGCGCTCATCGAGATCACGTCGACCTTCAGCTTGAGCTGGCGCAGCAGCTCCTTCTGGCGCACGCCGAAGCGCTGCTCCTCGTCGACGATGATCAGCCCCAGGTCCTTCGGCCGGATGTCGCGCGACAGCAGCCGGTGGGTGCCGATGAGGATGTCGACCTTGCCCTCGTTGAAGCGGGCGACGGCCTCCTTCTGCTCGCGCGGCGGGCGGAAGCGGGAGACGTGCTCGATCGTGAACGGGTAGTCGGCCATCCGCTCGGCGAACGTGCCGTAGTGCTGCTGGGCGAGGATCGTCGTCGGCACCAGCATCAGCACCTGCTTGCCGCCCTCGACGGCCTTGAACGCGGCGCGCAGCGCGACCTCGGTCTTGCCGTAGCCGACGTCGCCGCAGATCAGGCGGTCCATCGGGCGCGGCGTCTCCATGTCGGCCTTCACGGCCTCGATCGCCTCGCGCTGGTCGGCGGTCTCGGTGTGCGGGAACTTCGTCTCGAAGTCGACGAGCCAGTCCCCGTCGGGCGGGAACGCGTGGCCGGCGCGGCGCTTGCGCTCGGCGTACAGGTTCAGCAGCTCGCCGGCCATCTCCTGGGCGGCGCGGCGGGCGCGGGCCTTCAGCGTGTCCCAGCGGGTGCCGCCGAGCTTGGACAGCGGCGGGTGCTCGCCGCCGGCGCCGACGTAGCGCGAGATCTTCGCGAGCTGGTCCGAGGGGACGAAGACGCGGTCCTCGCCGGCGTACTCGAGCAGCAGGTAGTCGCGCGTGACGCCGGCGACGGTGCGGGTGTCGAACCCGGCGAAGCGGGCGATGCCGTGGTCCTCGTGGACGACGATGTCGCCGGTGCGCAGGTCGGCGAAGCTGCGCAGCGCGCCGCGGCGCCCGACGGCCGGCCCGGACGGCTCGGCGCGGCGGCGGCGGATCAGCCGGTGCTCGGGGATGACGGCGAGCTTCAGGCTCGGGGCGATGAAGCCGTCGCGCAGGCTCGCCGCCGCGAACTGGAGCGAGGCGTCGTGGACCGGCACCCCGTCCAGCCAGGACGCCTTCAGGCGGGCGAGGTTGTAGCCGGCGCGCTCGCCCTCGCCGCGCCGCGGCCAGGCGACGACGGTGCGGTAGCCGGAGCGCACGAGCTTCTCGAGCTCGGTCTCGGCCTCCTTGAGGCTGCGCGCGCCGGTGTCGGCGGCCTGGCCGCGCAGCTCGATCGGCTGGTCGCCGGAGATCGCCGACAGCGCCACGCGGGCGCGCTCGTCGAGCGCGGCGCGCACCTCCTCGGGGCGGACGTAGAGGTGGTGGGCGTCGTCGTCGTGGAAGGCGGCGCAGACGTCCTGCCAGTGGTCGGCGAGCGCCGGGCCGATCTCCTCCTCGCTGGCGATGAGCACGCGCGCGTCCTGCGGCGCCAGGTCCAGCAGCGCGCGGAAGCGGTCCACGGGCAGGAGCTCAGCCACGTCCGGGCGGTCCTCCTCGCCGGACACGGCGGCGATCTCGGCCAGCTCGCGGTGCTCGGGCGCCAGCTCGGCGGCGGGCGCGATCTCGACCTCCTCGGCCTCGCCGAGCGACCGCTGCGTGAACGTCGAGAACCAGCGCAGCGACTCGACCTCGATGTCGAACAGGTCGATGCGGACGGCGCGGTCCTCGGTGGCCGGGTACAGGTCGAGGATGCCGCCGCGGACGGCGAACTGGCCGCGGTCGGTGACCTGGTCGACGCGCTCGTAGCCGGCGGCGGCGAGCTGGCCGGTGAACTCGTCGACGTCGAGGAGGTCGCCGACGCGGACGTGCAGCGAGTGGGGGCGCAGCTCGGGGTCGGGGACCTTCTCGCTCAGCGCGACGGCGGACACGACGATCACCGGCGCCTCGGGGCCCGGGTCGGCCGCGTGGGCGATCAGCGCGTCGAGGGCGGCGACGCGCAGGCCGACGAGGTGCGGCGGCGGCGCCAGGTGCGACTCGTAGGTGACGCCGCGGCTCGGGTAGAAGCGCACGAGCCGGGGGCGCAGCCACGCCCGCAGGTCGGCGGCGAGGTCGCGCGCCTGGCGATCGTCGCCGGCGACCACGATCGTCGCGCACTGCGGATCGCGGTCGGCGAGCGCGGCGAGGACGTACGGGCGCAGCGACGCGGACGTGAACGCGCGGCCGCCGTCGCGGGCGAGCGCGGCCGCGGAGGGGTCGTCGTCGAGGAGATGGAGAAGCGGTCGGAGGGCCATGCGGGCAGGACGACCGCCCGCGCCGAGGGCGCGGCGGGACGGTGCGTTTCGAGTCTACGAAAGCGCGACCGCGTCGATGTTGAGGCGCACGTACTCGATCTCGCCGGCGCCGTCGAGTGCATCGTCGACGGCGTCGAGGAACGGGTCGCGCAGATCGTCGGGCAGGCGCTCCAGGTGCGACCCGAGGACGATCGTGCGCAGCCACTCGCGGCGGTCGTCGAAGACGATCCGCCGGCGCTCGAGCCACGTGCGGACCTGCGCGAACCCGGCCTCGTGCAGGCGGGTGGCGGTCTCCTCGGCGGTCGCGAACGTCCAGGGCCCGGGCCAGCCGGCGAAGTGGTCGGCGAACGGCGGCCGCGCGCCGATCCGCTGGGCGGCCTCGTCGACGGCGGCGACCTGGCCGTGGCCGCCGCACTGGGCGACGAGCCGGCCGCCGGGGCGCAGCGTGGCGTGCAGGCGCGCGAAGAGGCGCTCGTGGTCGGCGATCCAGTGGAACGTCGCGGTCGACAGGATCGCGTCGACGCGCTCGCCGTGGAGGTCGAGGCTCTGCAGGTCGGCGAGGCGCAGGCGCACCCGCTCGTCGTCGCCGAGGCGCTCGCGCGCCTGCTCGATCATCGCCGGCGACCCGTCGACCGCGATGACGTGCCCGTGCGGGAGCCGCTCGAGCAGCAGCTCGGTCACGCGACCCGATCCGCACCCGGCGTCGAGGACGGTCTCGTCGCCGTCGAGCTCCAGCCGGTCGAGCACCGGCATGGCCAGCTCGACCATCGGCGTGGAGATCCGGTCGTACGTCGCTCCGTCCCAGTCGCGCGGGGTCATGGAGCGTATGTTATCTCGAACAGGCGTATGCCGCCAGGCGCTACGGCTCCACCTCGCCGAGCACGATCCGCTCGGCGACGTCGGTCGCGCGCTCGATCAGCGCCGCGACCTCCTCGCGCGGCTGGCGCCAGCGGCCCAGCACGTAGGCGGCGACGATGTCGGGGTCGGTCGAGTCCGGGCGGCTCACGCCGACGCGGACGCGCGCGAAGTCGGCGCTGCCCAGCTCGCGCTTCAGCGACTTGAGGCCGTTGTGGCCGGCCAGGCCGCCCCCGACGCGCGTGCGGATCTCGCCGAACGGCAGGTCGATCTCGTCGTGGATGACGAGGACGCGGTCGAGCGGCACCTGCAGGGCGCCGCGCGCCGGCCCCACGGAGCGGCCGGCGTCGTTCATGTACGTCTGCGGCAGCAGCACGGCGACGCGCGGGCCGCCGGGGCCCGTCCTGCCGTCGGTGATCAGGCCGGCGTACTTCTTCTTCGCGCGCGGCAGCTCCCAGCGGGTGGCCAGCGCCGCGGCCACCTCGAAACCGACGTTGTGGGGCGTGTAGGCGTACTCGGCGCCGGGGTTGCCCAGCCCGACGACGAGCCAGTCGACGGGCACGGCCGGAGGCTCCGGCTACTCGCCCTCGCCGGCCCCGGACTCCTCGCCGGCGTCGCCCTCGGCAGCGCCCTCGGCCTCGGCGGCGGGCTGCGCCTCGCCGACGACCTCGGTCTCCTGCTCGATCTCGTCCTCGGTCTCCGTGGACAGGCGCGGCGGGGTGATCGTCGCGACGACGGTCTCCTCGAGGTCGTCGAGCAGCGTCACGCCCTCGGGCGGCGTCACGGCCGACAGGTGCAGGGTCTCCTGCATGCCCAGGCCGGACACGTCGACCACGATCGACTCGGGGATCTCGGTCGGCAGCGACTCGATGTTGACCTCGCGGGTCACCTGCTCGAGGACGCCGCCCTCGCGGACGCCCGGCGCGTCGTCGGCGCCCTGCAGCTCCAGCAGGACGGTCGACTGGATCGCGACGTCGAGGCGGACGCGCAGCAGGTCGATGTGGGTGGTCTCGCCGCGGACCGGGTGACGGTCGGCGTGCTTGAGGACGGCGGAGGCGGTCTCGGAGCCGAGCGCGACGTCGAGCACCGCACCGCGGGCGGCGAGCGCGTGGCGCAGCTCGCGCGCGTCGACGTCGAAGGCGATCGGGTCCTGGCCGCCGCCGTAGAGGACGCCGGGCACGCGCCCCTCGCGACGCAGGCGCCGCGTCGCGCGGGAGCCCGCGGGCGTGCGCTCGCGGGCTTCGAGCTTGGTGGCAGAGGTCTTGGCCATGGGACGGACGATGGTAGCGGCCCGCGCCGGGCCGCTTCGGTCAGCCGCCGAGCTGGCGGTGGCGCTTGTACATCTCCGCCAGCACCCCGTACGCCGGCTTCTTCACCCCGTCGTAGGTGATCACCGCCTTCTGGTGCAGCGGCGACGTCGGCCACGGGTTGCTGCCGTCCCATTCGGGCCGGATGCGGAACTCCTGCAGCGTCCAGTACACGACCCCGGCCAGCCACGGCTTGCGGTCGAACACCGACAGCGTGTCGCGCGTCCACTGCTCCTGGAACGCGTACGTGCCCTTCTCGTCGACCGGGCCGTCGCGGTTGGCCTCCGCGCCCCACTCGGTCGCGAAGATCGCCTTGGTGCGATAGCACCGGTGGAGCTGGTCGAGGTAGTCCGACAGGCGCGTGCGGTCGGCGATCTCGCCCAGGCGTCCCGTGTACCAGCCGAAGTAGAGGTTCACGCCGAGCGCGTCGAGCGGGCGGTAGCCGCGCTGGCAGCCCGCCGACGGGTAGCCGGCGAACGCGATCCCGACCAGCCGCGTGTCGTCGAGCGAGCGCACGAGCCGGGCGGCGCGGGCGATCCACGCGGTCTGGACGATGCCGACGATCGCGTTGAGCTCGTTGGCGATCGACCACACGATGATCGACGGGTGGTGGCCGTTGGCCAGCACGTTGTCGCGCAGGTACTGGTCGCCCAGACGGGTGACGATCCGGTCGTCGAGGTAGATCGTGCGCACCTGGTAGAAGGGCACCTCGCCCCAGACGAGGAGCCCGCGCCGGTCGGCCTCCTCGTAGACGTGCGGGTGAAGCGGGTAGTGCGAGCGGATCATCGTGCCGCCCGCCTCCTGCACCCAGTCGAGCTGGCGGTCGCGCGTGGCGTTGCTCTGCGCCCCGCCCTCGCCCGGCCAGTCCTCGTGGATCGACATGCCGCGCGCGTTGAGCCGCTTGCCGTTGAGCAGCAGGGTGCCCGACGAGCTGACCCGCAGCGAGCGCACGCCCGTGTGGACGGTGTGCTGGCGCACGATCCGCCCGCCGATCCGGGCCGTGACCGTCGCGCGGTACAGCGTCGGCGAGCCGGGCTGCCACAGGCGCGGGTTGGGGACCGTGAGGCGCCCGGTCAGCAGGCGCGAGCCGCCCGGCCCCAGGATCGCGGTGCCGAGCGTCGTGCGCCGGCCGCCGAACGTGGCGGTCACGCTGACGCGCTGGGTGGAGCGCGTCACGTTCACCGCGCGGGCGCGGTAGGTGACGGTGGCCGAGCCGCGCACGCTGCGCAGCTCCGGGAGCACCTGCACGTCCTCGAGGTCGACGCGGTCGACCTCGCGCAGGTACACCTCGCGCAGGATCCCGCCGTACGGCCACCAGCCGCCGGTGGGCTCGCCGTCGGTGGCCAGCCCCTGGTAGGGGAAGTCGCGCTGGTTGCGGTGCCTGGACGACACGCGCACCTCGAGCGTGTTCGTGCCGCGGCGCAGCAGCGAGTGCGGGATGCGGATCTCGAACGGCGTGTAGGCGCCCTGGTGGGTGCCGATGCGCCGCCCGTTGAAGTCGACGTAGGCGCGGTAGTTGACCGACTCGAAGCGCAGCACCCAGTCGCGCCGCGTGCCGCCGCCCGGCAGCCGGAACTGCTTGCGGTACGTGCCGGTGGCCTTCAGGAAGTCCTCGACGGTGTCGCCCGTCGCGTTCCACGAGTGCGGCACGCGCACGTTCGTCCACCCGCCGCTGGAGCCGCGGAACTGCCAGGTGCCGCCGAGCAGGTAGCGGCCGTCGGGCCCGTCGCGGTACAGCGCCTGGCGGGTCGGCACGTCGGCGGCCGCGGCCGGGAGCGCGGGCGCCAGGACGGCGGCGGCGGCCAGCAGGACGAGGACGAGAAGGCGGGGACGCGGCATGGATGGGGGTCGCAACACGCCGGGACGGTCGGAGTTGCTCGCGCGGGCTCCCGCCCCGCTCAGCACGCCGCCTCCCGGTCGATCGGTTCGCTGAGGCCGGTCACGGTAACGGACGGGCCGGAGAGCACGTTGCCGGTGCGCCGGACCTCGACGCACTGGACGGTCGGCAGGCGGTCCGGGGTGCGCCACACGACGCGCGTCGGGCCGCGGGCGGCGCCGAGCGCGTGGCTGGTCTCGCTGTCGTAGGCGACGATCTCGACCTTCCCGGGCCCGCGCAGGCTGCGCGCGTTGGCGCGCACGGTGCCGACGCACGCCGGCCGGGCCAGGCACCCGTCGATGAGGTCGAGCATCGCCCGCTCGTCCCCGCGGACCTGCGCCTGCAGGAGATCGACGACCCGGTCGCGCTCGGCGTTCTCGGCCGACAGCCAGCGCGCGAGCACGACCGCGATCGCGACGAACACGGCGGCGGCGATGACGATGGCGGCGAGGCGGCGCACGAGCGCGCGCCAGGCTAGATCACGCCGCGGCTAGTCGTCGCTGTTGAGCTCCAGGAAGCGCGTGACCGACGCCTCCTGGTGCTCGAGCCACTCGGCGGTCTCGTGCGCGTGCTGGGCGGCGCGCTCGAAGAAGTCCTCCAGGCAGTGGCCGGGGTCCTCGGGCAGCGGGTACACCCACGCCACGTCGGGCTGGGCGAGCGCGATGCCGACCGGCGGGCGGCCCTCGGCCAGCGTGCGCGCGTTGCACACGGGCGTGACCGTGATCTGCCGCTCGGGCGCCACCAGCGCCACCGGCATGAGGCGATGCGCGGGCAGGCGCGCGCCGATGTCGATCGAGCGGTCGACCGTGACCTTCGGCCCGACCGCCTCCTCGAGCGGCTCGCGCCACACGGCCAGGACCGTGTCGGCGGCGACGATCGCGTCGCGCAGCGCCTTGGCCTGGGCCGCGTACAGCTCCTCGGCCTCGTCGCGGTCCTGCGCGTCGGCGAGGTCGAGGTCGCAGGGGACGCGCAGCAGCTCCGCCGCGCCGACCGCGGACCCGGCCCCGAGGCCGCCGTGGGCGACGTAGGTCTGGATCGTGCCGAGGTCCCGGCGTCCGTGGAAGATCACCGTGAGCGCGTCGCAGAGCGCCAGCGGCTCGACGCGCAGGGCGACGGCGGCCGCGTCCCCCTCGTCGATGAGCGCCCGCCGCAGCAGTTCGTCGCTGTGGCCTTCGTCCCTCATGAATGTCATCCTCCGCGTACCGGGTACCCGATTCAATCGACCAACCGGACAGAACGTCGAACCAGAGGATCGACAACGTGAAGCTGCTCTACAAGCCCATGGGCCTCGTCGTGGGCCTCATCGCCGGCCTGCTGGGGCGCCAGCTCTTCAACTTCGTGTGGGGCAAGCTCGACGACCGGGAGCCGCCGGAGGCCACGACGGAGCTCGCGCCGTGGGGCAAGGTCATCGGCGCGGCGGCGCTGCAGGGGGCGATCTTCGGCGCCGTTCGGGCGGCGGTGAACCGCGGGGGCGCGAAGACCTACGAGCACCTCACGGGCGTCTGGCCCGGGGAGCGCCGCCCGGACCCCGAGTGATCGTGAGGCCGCGCTCGCGCAGCGCGGCCAGGTCCTCCTCGAAGGCGGCGAAGTCGCCGGCGAGCAGGTGCCCGAGCTGCGGCTCGCGGCGCGCCCACAGCCGCAGCGCGTCCGGCCCGACGCGCTCGAGCGCCTCGCCGGTGAGGTCCAGCAGGATGCCCAGGCGCGGGTCGGCCTCGACGTCGCCGGAGAGGATCGACAGCGGGTCGGCGCCCAGCACCCGGCAGAGCTCGTCCTCGCTGAGCCCCAGGCGCTCCATGAGCGCCTGGGCCGCGCTCTCGCGCGCCATCAGAACAGCCCTCGGGGGCCCGCCTCCCGGCGACAGTGGCCGGAAGCCGTCCGTGCGGGTTGGTGGGTCGCCGTCGGCACCCCTAGAACAGCTGGTTCTCGCCGCCGAACACCTCGGAGACCGAGCCGTCGGTGAAGATGCGGCGGATCGAGTCGCTGAGCAGCTCGGCGCAGGAGAGCACCCGCACGTTGGCGGGCGCGCCCTCGCGCAGCGGGATGGTGTCGGTGACGACGATCTGCTCGAACGGGGCGGCGGCGAGGTTCTCGAACGCGGGACCCGAGAACACCGGGTGCGTGGCCGCGGCGTAGACGCGGCGGGCGCCGGCGTCGAGGACGGTCTGGCCGGCCGCGCACAGCGTCCCCGCCGTGTCGATCATGTCGTCGACGATGATCGCGGTCTTGTCCTTGACGTCGCCGATCACGTAGCCGATCTCGGCGACCTGCTGGGCGGGGCGCTCCTTGTCGAGGATCGCCAGCTCGGCCCCGAGCTTGGACGCGAACTTCTTGTTCAGCTTCACGCGGCCGGCGTCGGGCGCGACGACGACGAGGTCCTCGAGCCCGAGGTCGAGGAAGTACTGCGTGAGCATGAACAGCGCGGTCATGTGGTCGACCGGCTTGCGGAAGAAGCCCTGGATCTGGCCCGCGTGGAGGTCCATCGTGAGGACGCGGTCGGCGCCGGCGGCCTCGATCATGCGGGCGACGAGGCGCGCGGAGATCGGCTCGCGCGGCGCGGACTTCTTGTCCTGGCGCGAGTAGCCGAACCACGGGGTGACGGCGATCACGCGGTGCGCGGAGGCGCCGACGGCCGCGTCGATCATGAACAGCAGCTCCATCAGCGCGTCGTTGGCCGACACGCCGGTGGCGTCGTTGCCGCCGGTGGGCTGGACGATGAACACGTCGGCGCCGCGGATCGACTCCTCGAAGCGGCAGTAGACCTCGCCGTTGGAGAACGTCTTCAGCGTGACCGGCCCGAGGTCGACGCCGAGCTTGTCGGCGATCTTCGCCGCCAGCTCCGGGTTGGCGCGACCCGAGAACAGCATCAGCCGCTTGTCGTAGTCGATCGGGAGGCTGGTGCTCGCCAGGACGGAGTGCGTCTCCATCGCGCTCATCGGCCTGACGGATGCTACTCGGACGGGCGGCGGTCGGATCGGCGGCGGCGCTCGGCGTAGCCCTCGACGTTCGTCTGGCGGCTGCGCGCGACCCCCAGCGCGCCCGGCGGGACGTCGGCGACGATGACCGATCCGGCCGCCGTGTAGGCGCCGTCGCCGACGGTGACCGGGGCGACGAACGTCGTGTCGACCGAGGTCTTCACGCCGGCGCCGATCGTCGTGCGGTGCTTGTTGACGCCGTCGTAGTTGGCGGTGACGTTGCTGGCGCCGATGTTCGTGCCCGGCCCGATGTCGGCGTCGCCGATGTAGGACAGGTGCGGCACCTTCGTGCCCTCGCCGATGTCGGAGTTCTTGATCTCGACGAACGTCCCCGCCTTGGCGCGCTCGCGCAGGTGCGCGCCGGGGCGCAGGTAGGCGAACGGGCCGACGGTGGCGCCGGCCTCGACCTCGGCGCCGTCGAGCCACGAGTGGCGGACGGTGACGTCGTCGCCGATCGCGCTGTCGCGGATCGTCGTGTGCGGGCCGATCGCGCAGCCCTCGCCGATGACGGTGTCGCCGCTGAGCGTGCAGCCCTGCTCGACGACGGTGTCTGCGCCGATCCGCACGCCGGCGTCGACGACGGTCGTGGCCGGGCTGACGAACGTGACGCCGGCGCGGGCGTGCGCGTCGATGATCCGCTGCTGGGCGAGCGCGCGGACCTCCTGCAGGTCGACGCGGTCGTTGACGCCGAGCATGAGCGTCGGGTCGTCGAGCACGTAGGCGCCGACGGGACGCAGCCCGGGCAGCACGTCGGGCAGGTAGTACTCGCCCTGGGCGTTGTCGTTGCCCAGCGCGGCGAGCTGCTCCAGCAGCGGCCCGCCGTGGAACGCGTACACGCCGGTGTTGACCTCGCGGATCGCGAGCTCGGCCTCGGTGGCGTCGCCCTGCGCCTTCGTCTCGACGACGCGCTCGACGCTGCCGTCGGCGGCGCGCACGACGCGCCCGTAGCCGGCGGGGTCGTCGAGGACCATCGTCGCCATCGTGGCGCGCGCGCCGGAGGCCTCGTGCGCGTCGGCCAGCGCCCGGATCGCGGCGGCGGTGACGAGCGGCACGTCGCCGGAGAGCACGACGACGGTGTCGTCGGCGCCGATGTGCGGCGCGGCGCTGCGGACGGCGTCGCCGGTGCCCAGCGGCCGCTCCTGCACGGCGAGCACGACGCCCTCGGGCAGCACGGGCTCCAGCGCCCGGTCGGGGCCGCCGACGACCACGACCCGGCCGGCGCCGGCCTCCAGCGCGGCGTGCACGGGCCACAGGGCCATCGCGCGCCCGCAGATCGGATGCAGGACCTTGGGCACGCGCGAGCGCATCCGCGTGCCCTGCCCTCCGGCCATGATCACGACGGTGGGGCTGCTCACCCGCACGATCCTAGGGCGCTCACCTCGGGCGGTGGCGGCTGACTGCCGGGCGAGGACTCGAACCCCGTCCTGGAGGACCAAAACCTCCCGTCCTATCCCGTTAGACGACCCGGCAGGGAGCTCGGACGTTACCGCGCCGCGATCACGGCGAGAGCCGCGTGCTGAGCGCGGTGACGAGCTCGTCGGGGGACTGGCGCTTGGAGAGGACGAGATCGATGCCCTCGATCCCGTCGACGAGCGCGGCGACCTCCTCGGTCGACAGCGCCGAGACGACGGCGAGGACGCTGTCCGGCGCGGCGGCGCGGACCCGCTTCACGCCCTCCCACTCGAACGTCGGCAGCCACAGGTCGAGCAGGATCGCGTCGGGGCTGACGGCGGCGGCCAGGCGCTCGCTCTCCTCCCACGAGCCGGCGGTCGCGGCGACCTCGAAGCCTGCGTCCTCGAAGATCGTCTGCACGAGCAGCCGGTAGCCCGGCGCGTCGTCGCAGACGAGGAGTCGCGGGGCCATGATCCGGGATTGTCTCGCGTTCGGTCCCCGCCCAAACGCAGGAGCGCTCAGTCGAAGCGGAAGTGCGTGCCGACGGGCTCGGCGCGCTCGACCCGCTGGGCGGCCGCGGCGAGCACCTCGGCGAACACCCTCCCGGAGCGGCCGATCAGCTCGGTGAGCGTCGCGACGGGGGTCGGCTCGTCCCCCACGCCGTTGGCGTAGTCGGTCGCGTAGCCGATCAGCGCGTACGGCAGCTCGGCCTCGCCGCAGAGCACGGTCTCGGGCCCGGCGGTCTGCGACACGGCGGTCACGCCGGCCTGGGCGAGCATCCGGATCTCGGTGCGGGTGTTGAAGCGCGGCCCGTCGACGTGGCCGTAGCAGCCGCCGTCGCGGACGGGGTGCCCGGCGGCGCGGGCGCCCTCCAGCAGCGCGGCGCGCAGCTCGGGCGCGAACGGGCGGTCGAAGACCCAGTGCCCGCGGCCGGGCTGGTCGGGCTCGGTGTGCAGCGTGCACAGCGAGCCGTCGGGCAGGCGGTTGGCGAGGAAGTGCAGGTCGTCGAAGACGATCAGCGTGCCGAGCTCGAGGCCGGGGTCCAGCGCGCCGCAGACGGTCGCGGCGAGCACGCAGTCGGCGCCCGCCTCGCGCAGCGCGGTGACGTTCGCCTGGTGGCGGACGGCGCTGGACAGCCGCGCGTGCCCGTCCCCGTGGCGCGAGACGTGCACGACGTCGACGCCGTGCCACGTGCCCTCGGTGACGGTCGCCAGGCCGAAGCGGGTGAGGATGCGACGGGGTGTCGCGTCCTGGAAGCCGGGCAGGGCGTACGTGCCCGAGCCGGTGACGATGCCCACGCGCATGGCGCGGGATCCTACGGCGCGTCGCCTCAGCCGGGGCGCGAGCGGGGCACCCGCCCGCCGCCGCTGCCGGGCTCCGACGCCGGGCCGCCGCGGTGGGCGATGCCGAGCACGCGCATCGCCTTGAGGCCGAGCGACAGCTTCTCGCGCCCGTCGCTGGAGTTGACGTCCAGGCCGCTGAGGTCGCGGACGCGCTCGAGCCGGTAGCGGATCGTGTGGCGGTGGGTGAACAGGCGCTGGGCGGTGCCGGCGACGTTGCCGTCGGCGTCGAGGAACGCCTCGAGCGTCTTGACGAGATCGGTGTCGTACTGCTCGTCGTAGGCGACGAGCGGCTCGACGGTGTCGGCGTAGAAGCGCTGCAGCTCGGCGGGGTCCTCGCTCATCGCCGACAGCAGCAGCCGGTAGGCGCCGGTCTGCTCGAACGCGAGCGCCTCGCCCTCGCCGCTCTCGGCGACGTTGGCGGCCAGCAGCGCCTCGTTGCGGGCGCGCGCGAGGTCGGCGACGCCGGCGGCGGGGCGGCTGCGCCCGAGCGAGAACGCGAAGCCGGAGACCGCGGCGTGCAGCTCGCGCAGCAGGGCCTCGGCGGCGCGCGCGGCGTCCTCCTCGCCGGCGCCGGGCAGCAGCACGACCGCCTCGGCGTCGAGTTGGCCCTCGGTCGCGCTGAGGACGGCCACGCTCGCCGGGAGCACGGCGCGCGCCCCGCGCTGCGCGACGGCCAGGAAGCGCTGGCGCCAGCCCTCGTCGGCGGGGGCGAGCGGGTGGGCGCGCACGACGACGACGCTGCCGCCGGCCTCGACGTCGACGCCGACGTCGCGGCCGCGGGCGATCGCGGCCTCGGGATCCTCGGGCGCCGCGGCGAGGATCTCGGTGACGAACGCGGCCGTGGCCTCCTCGGAGGCGCGCTCGGGCCCGCGCACGCGCTCGACCTCGGAGGCGATCAGCGTGACGACGAGCCGGGTCATCCCGGGGCCCAGGTCGGAGCGGGCGCGCATCGCCAGGCGGCCGACGACG
>DATMSA010000030.1:0-15729 GCA_035565675.1 Capillimicrobium sp.
CACCGACACCACCTCCAACCGCCTCCCAGTCGTCGCCGTCGACGACGAGGCTCTGCGGCACCCCGGACGACTCCGCCGACCCGCCCGAGGGGGTCAGTTTTCGTCCGGCGGAGAGGGGTCAGTTTTCACGCGGCGCCGACACCAATTTCGCACCGCTCGGTTCTGACGGGACCAGCCAACTAGGTCCGTCGAGGCAGCCCATGGCATGCCGAACGGAGTTCCCGTTCACCCGGCTGAACGACACCATGGGAAGCAAGCGCGAAGGTCCATCTCCCCGTCCGACGCGCCGGAGATGCTGGGCACATGTGGTTGCCGAAATCCGCTCAGGAGGTCGAGGCGGTCGCCAGCGCTGGAGACCTTGAGGAGGGCCCGGCCTTGGACGCCAAGCGGGAACTCGACCGCGAAGGCTGGAAGCTCGCCGTGGACGTCGCCGCTATGTCCACCGACGGCGGGGTGATCATCGTCGGGCTGGATGAGGACGCCAACAAACGTCTGACGGTCCCTACCCCGTTCGCGCTCGCCAACGTTGAGGAGCGCATCGCCGCGATCGTCGGCAGCGGAATCGCCGAGGCCCCGTACATCGATATCCGGCCGCTGCCTCTGGACAACGGCACGGGCTACATGCTGATCCACGTTCCGATGTCGCCACGAGCGCCGCATCAGGAGATCGCCAAGGGCAAGGCCGAGGGCCGCTTCTACGGCCGCTACGGGAGCCTGAACCGGATCCTCAATGAGGCCGATATCGCGCGCCTGTACGAGCGTCGCCAGCGCTGGCAAGTGAACGGGCACGAGGAGTTGGCCAAACTGCTGGCCGCCGACCCGCCTCACGCGCTGGAGCCAGGGCGCGGCTACCTCCAGGCGTTCGCCTACCCGGTCATGCCCGACCTGGCGATGTGGGAGCGCGCCACGGGCGCCGCCGGAGACGCGGGTCAGCTGCGCGCACAGATGGCGCTGGCGGCCCGCAGTGCAGCGCCCGGCAACTACTCGCCCACGCTCCACGAGGCCGTCAACTGGGTTCGCGTCGGTGGTGACGTGTGGGCGTTGGACACCGACTATGGCGAGCGCCCCTACGGCGGAGTTCGCGTTGAGATCGAGGTCAACGGCCGAGGACAACTGTTCATGGCGCGCGCTGCCGACAGCGACCCCCGCCACGCGGGCGGAGAGTTGATCATGTGGGAGGCCATGATCGCGGGCAACTTGGCCTCGTTCCTAGCCATGATGGGGCGCTCTTACGACCTGGCCGGGTACTTCGGGCCGGTGAGTATCGGCCTGAGCGTGCACGGCATCCAGGGTGCGAAGACCAGCTCTGGCCGCCGAGGTTTTCTCGGAGATGGCCGCCCATACGGCAAGCCCGACTTCACCCGCGTCCACACCGCCGGAGCTGCGGTCGAGCTTCACGACGCGCGCCCGTTCGCGCTCGGGTTGGTCCAGAACCTGATCGACGCATCCGCGTACGAGGGCTACGACCCGCTCGGGTGACGCACCCCAGGGCGCGGCCAGGACGCCGCATCTGCTGGCAGCGCGATCAGCTCCGCGGATCGGCAGGGTTGAGTCCGCCGGTGGTCACAGGACGATTCGCCTATGAGCGCCACCGGAATGTTTCCTCCAGAGCAGCCGGTGTCCAGCTACACCACTGCGGACCTACCGATCGCTCCGCCAGGCAACCTTGAGGCCGCGACCCTCGCGCGGATGGCACGGGCTGACTTCGAGGCCACTTGGGACGCGCTCGTCGAACGCCGACCAGCCGATCCCGATTTCGGTGGCGGCAACTTCATGTTCAGCCTGATGGCGATGGTCTACCTCGAGCTGATCTGCCGGACTGTCGCCGCAGACGCCAGCGGGATGGTGATGCGGCACTTCTCGGAACGGCTCGCCGAGATCGAGCCGCGGTACCTCACAGAGCTGCCTGGGGTCGTGGCAGCGCCACCCGGCGTGAAGCTCCCGACGCGACCAGGCGTCGCTGTCGATCGCACCCTATTGGCCATGCTGTTCGACCTCATCCGGAACGGTCAAGCCCATCTGTACCAACAGATCTCGGTGGCTCTGGCCGCCGAGGATCGAGAGACGGACCTGCTGACCATCGCCCTGGGCGGGACCACCGGTCGCCCGACAATCGCCGAGACTCGCGCCGCGCTGACCCGCCCAGCAGACCACCTGCTGCTCGAGCGAACACCCAAGCAACATCTACGGCTCACCGTATTGCCCGACGTGCTGTTCACGGACTTCGATGTCGCGGCTCGCCGATCGAGTGTGTTCTCGTTGGGACTGGTGCCGTCCTACTTCCAGCGACGTCGACGGAAGACCAAGCGCGGCACGGTGTACGACTTCCGTAGCGCCGAGCTTGAGGCCGCGCTGTGTGGCCTCGCCGAGCAGCTTCCGAATTCGTAGGCCAACGCGGTCTCGTCTGGGACTCTCATGAAATGACCAGACTGGCGATCTGCTCCGATGTCCATTCCCGGATGGACGCGCTGCAGCCCGTTCTCGACGACGTCGCTCGTCGTGGGTCTGATGAGTTGTGGTGCCTGGGTGACCTGGTTGGTGACGGACCGGAACCCGCTGCGGTGATCGACGCGATCCGCGCGTGGCCGCTCGTGCTCGCCGGCAACCACGACGCCTGGCTAATCAACGGCAGCATGTGGCCTGACGAGCGAGCGGTCCTCGACAAACCACGCCTCGCGTGGTTGGCCAGCTTGCGTCCCACAGCTAGCGGAGGTAGCCGTCGCGGGCGTGGCGCAGCGGCTCGCGGTCGCGGCGGCGGGCGTCGCGGATGCGCTGCTCGGTGACGGCCAGTCGCTCGCGCGTCTGCTGGCCCTGGTGGCGTGCGTGGGCGATCTCCGCGCGCCGAGGTCACGTGGCAGCAGCGCGTCGACGAGCTGCAGGCCGAGCGCGCCGACGTCGTCGCCCGCCACGGTGACCCCGACCGGTGGCTCGCCGATCACCACCGCGAGGCCGTCCGCCTGGCCGTCGTCGAGCGCGAGCTGGCCCGCCGCCACGCCATCCACCGCCACGAGCGCCTGCGGATGGTCGTCGTCGACCCGCCTGCCTACGTCACCGACGAGCTGGGCCCACGACCGATCGACGACCTGCGCGGCCAGCGCGCCTGGGACCGCGGCGCGCGCACAGTCGAGAGCTACCGCCAGCGCCACGGGGCGACGATCGACCCGACCGCGCGCGGCCTGGGACCGCGCCCGAGCGACCCCGCCGCCGCGCGCGCCTACCGCGCGGCCAGCCGCCGTCTCGAGGCCACACAGGCCGAGCTCGGCCGCTCCCAGGCGATCGTTCTCGGCGTGACACGCGGCCCCGAGCTCTAGGTCCAGAGCAGCTTCTGATCGATCGCCGCTCGATGTGCCGCAAGCATCTCCAGGGTGGCTGCGACGTCGGGGCTCATCGAACCTCGATCTGAAGCCGCGCGCACGAGACTTTGCCGGACGAGGTCCAACTGCCGGGGAACGTTCCGCAATGCACCCGCACCCTCCCGGTTCTGCTCATCGGCGACGCGCGACGCCAGAGCCTGCGAACACACGATGAGCTCCGCGCTCATCGCGCGAGCATCTGCAGCTCGACGCAGCAGCTGCGCACGCTCGGCTTCCGTTCGAGGCATCGTCCCCAATCACCCCTGGCCAGCGAACTCAATCGCGCCGCGCGGTCTCGTCGATCGACGACGTCAGAGGTCTCGTGTCTGGAGGACCCGGCGAGTTGTGCCCGCCACGGTGACGCTCGACGCAAAGCTGGACTGTTGCCGCAGCAAGTGCGGTCGCTGTGGCGGTCTTCGTTCTCCTCAGCGCTGAGGCTGTTGGGGCAGATTGGCTCGATCGCGGATGTCGTCGGCTCTCAAGCGAGCGATCCTTGCCGCCTCGGCCATGGCGCGTTCCTTCGCGCCGCGCGCACGCGCCGCGTCGTTGCGCTCGTCGATCTTGGCCTTGGCGGCCTTCCAGGCGGCGTTGCCGCGCAGAGGCTTGTCGGGGTGAGTCGTCACGTCGTCTCCTTCGAGAGGGGTGCGGAGCCGGCGTGTGGCCGCTGTCCCGCCGGGCGCGCGCGGTAGAGGGCACGACGCTGGCGGTGTTGGCTAGGGGCGCCTCGAGCTCGACGACGGGTTCACGCCTTCGCCCGTCGGCCTGTTCGCCCGAGGCCGGGTGGCGGCTCACGGTCCGACGCTACTCGGCACGGGAAGTGCCGACGAGGCGGCTTGGGCCGCGAACGGGACCGACTGCGTGGTCTCCAGGCGGCATCCGATGCTCTCCGCTGCTGTGGTGGTCACCATCGGCCGGCCGCATTCCGGACACGGCGGAGGATCGTTCGGCGAGGCGTGGACGCGCAGGCTGCAGCCTGGACAGCAGGCGTGGGTCATGGAATGACCCCCTTCCGATTGGAGACGCCTTGTGCCGGAGTATACGGCCGCCCTGGGGCGCTGATGGGCCTTCGCGGCTTGCCGTCCCCGGTAGTGTTCGACGTGAGCGCGTGTGCCGAACTCGTCAGCGCACCGTTCCAACGCGGCTCGTCACGAGCCACCGGAAAGGCGACCATGCAGCCATGGTCCAGGCCAACGGCAGTCAGGCAGCGCTCGGCGGTCAACGGCACGGTGCGGGCGCGGGCCATACGCGCGGTGATCGTTCAGGCCAGCGCCCTGCGCGCGACGGACGCCCGCAACGATCGCCGCGGCCAAGCGGCGTCTACCGCCCGCCGCAGAAGGGCACGATGAACGGTCACGAGATCCGCGAGCTACTCGCTCAGCCGGATGGTGCGCATGTCGCCGTGTGCCTGTGCGGGTGGCGCAGCGGACCGCTGGAAAGCGGCGATGACGCCGCTGCCGCCGGGCTCCTGCACCAACTGCGCATGCTTTAGCGGCGGACCGTATGAGTGATCGGCACATCAGACTCTTGCGTCAAGCGGCGAAGGCGGCGCGGATCCGCCTCGCCGCCTTCGTCGAACAACCACCGGCCGCGGAGACGCGCGAGGACGAGGTGGCACGAGCGCGCGAGGTTCGGACGCTGCGTCGACGCGCGTCCAACACGGAGGGCCAGTTACGCGACGCCGAGCGACGGCGCCACAGCGTCCCCACCGCCAGCGATCCGCCTCGCGACCGCAGCGCCACGCCCACCGCGCCGACCCCTGTGCCGCTGCAGCGCGGCAGCGACGGCGTACTGCGCCCGCCGCCCCGATGACGCGGCCGACCGGCTCGCGCAGACCGACAAGGAGCAGCGCGATGCCGCAGGGCACGATCAAGTGGTTCGACGACGACCAGGGGTACGGGTTCATCACCCCGGACGCTGCGGGAGCGTGGGAGCTGTTCGTCCACCAATCGTCCTTCATCTCCCGCCGGCCCACGCCGATGCCCGCGGCGACCAAGGTGCTCTACACCGCCACGTCCCGGCGGGGCGGGCCCAGCGCGGTCGACGTATCGATCGTGGGTGACCCCTGAGCCGCGCCCCCCGTCGTCAGCGCGTACGCGGCGCTCGGGTGCGCCAGCGGAAAACGGCACTGACGAGGGTCCCGAGCGCCCAGCCGAGGATCGCTGTGAACAGGACGAGCCAGACGAGCGCTACCGATGAGCTGCCGAAGATCCAGTTCACCCTGACGTCGCCGGTGTTGGAGGCCGCCAGCGCGACGACGTATACGAGGACGACGACGGCGAAGAACGCGTAGAGGTGCAGTCGGCTGCGGTGGGCCTTGCGCGCGACCCGGGCGCCGCGCGTCTCTGCGCTCGAGTGCGGGTCTGGGGCGGGCAGCGGTTGGGGCGTCTGGCGACGTGCGTCGCGTTCCCGCTGTCGTTCAGCGCGACCGTCATCGGTCGTGACACCGTCTCGCGCGGTCGTCGGCGTGGCGTCGCCGCGGGCGTGGCCCTGCGACGACTGTTCGGAGGTGAGGCGAGTGGGGGCCATGGTCGGCCGCCTTCCGTAGGAATGATGCTGTGAGCTAGGTGCCGGCCAGAACGGGTCCGGCGCCGATGCGGCCGCCGTCGCCGAGCCATCGGTCGTCCTCGCTGGTCATGGACAGGCTTGCGGTGCGTCCAACGCCGACTGTCGGCCGGGTGTCCGCGACGGTCAACGGCGGGTCGTCCGACCAGGCGGTGCCGCAACGCCAACAGGCACGCTCTTGACGGGCCATCGGGGCATCACAGGTGCGGCACAGCCGCGGAAAATGCCGTTCGCGCACCGCTCAGCGCTCTTTCCGTAGGAGGCGGGCGAGCAGCGCGCGAACCGGTCCTTGCTGGTCGGCCGATCCGCTGGCGTTCGGGGTGCGCTCGGTGTCGTCGAGCGCGTCGGGCTGCGGGACGCCTGCGTCGTGCTCTGTCTCGACGTGCGGCGCCGCCGGAATCACGCCAGGTACCGGGGATTCGGCGGGTTCCGTTGCGCGGTCGGTCTCCATGATGGTGACCCTTCTGAGCGCGGCCCACGTACTGAGGGTCCAGCGGCTCGTATGAGTGCGGCGCTATCGTCGCTAGGGACGAAACTGTCCGTGAGGTCGCCGTTCGGCATCACGCCGGCGGGCTCTGCGCGAAGTCGCTTCGCAGGAGCGGTGAAATGGCCCTGTCCGATTGATGATAGCCATGCGTCGCCTCTCCGCGCCCGTATTCCCGAGTGCTCCTGCACCGGCAGGGTTGCATTTCAGGCCAACGTCGCTTCGCTCTTCTGGACGGAGCCCTCGTCGCGTCACGACGACAAGTCGGCCCAACTTCCTCTTCGACCGCTGGGGCCCACCCTGGAATCACCGCGCGCTATCCGCAGCGCGGGCGATCGATCATCCGTCCGCTCGATGCGTGGGGGCGCCTCTGGCGGTCGCCTCCCCGGTATGAGAGACGCTGAGTTCAACCCAGGCACGGACCGTCTGCTGACCGCCGATGAGGTCGCGGCGATGCTCCACGTGACGAAGGGATGGGTCTACGACCAGACCCGTCAGCATCGGATGCCCCACGTTCGACTCGGTCGATACGTCCGGTACCGCCGGTCGGCGATCGACGCCTGGGTCGCCGGGATCGAAGAGCGGTCGGTCCGTCGGTGATTCCGGTCCGGGTTTCTTGAGAGGATCCGCCGATGAGTAGCGACGGCAGCCGGCCACGGAAGCGAAGCTATGGCTCGGGATCCATCTCCATTCGGGGGGAGGTAGCCGCGACGGTCTTACCAAGGCGCAGGCGGAGGCGCAGCTGCGCAAGCTCATGGCTGAAGAAGCGGCGCCAGCGATCACCGATCGCATCACGGTCGATCAGGCCGGTCGCCACCTGATTCGCCACCTTGAGGGACTCGGCCGCAAACGCTCGACGATCGAGGGCTACGAGTCGTACCTGCGCATCCACCTGACCCCATACTTCGGCGAGCGCGACCTCTCACGCATCGGCCGCGAGGACATCGAGGCCTTCGTCGCCACATGCCGCCGCAACAAGCAGTCGGTCAAGTCGACGCAGAACTACCTCGGGCTGCTGCACGGCATCTTCGATTTCGCTATGCGCCGCGGCTGGGCCAACGCGAATCCGTGCAAGCTCGTCGACCGACCGAGCCAGCAGCGGACCGACCCGGACGTCCACTTCCTGGACCAGACCGAGGTCGACGCGCTCGTCGCCGCGGTGCCTGACGACGACCTCGGCCGCGTTGAGCGCGTCATGTACCTCGCCGCCGCGATGACCGGCATGCGGCAGGGCGAGCTGTTGGCGCTTCGCTGGTCAGACGTCGACTGGACCGCACGTCGGGTTCGCGTGCGCCGCAACTTTGTGCGCGGCGAATACGGCACGCCGAAGTCCAAGCGCTCGTCGCGCAGCGTTCCACTCGCCGACGTGCTCGGCGGCGAGCTGGACCGGCTGTTCCAGGCGTCCTCCTACCGCGCCGACGGGGACCTCGTGTTCGCCCACCCGCACACCGGCAAGCCGATCGACCGCAGCAAGCTGCTCAAGCGGTACAAGGCCTCGTTGCGTCGCGCCGGGGTCCGCGACGTTCGCTTCCACGACCTGCGACACACGTTCGGCACGCGGATGGCCGCCGCGGGTGTCCCGATGCGCACGCTGCAGGAGTGGATGGGACACCGCGACTTCGCGACCACGCTCATCTACGCCGACTACGCGCCTAGCGCGCACGAAGCGGACCTCGTCGACGCCGCCTTCAGCCGGCTTGGTCCCAATTCTGGTCCCAATTTGAGCGAAACCGAGAGCAACTCAGCGGCCTGAGTCCCAGTATCTATCGGGATTCCGACCTGAGCGAAACCCGCGTTGACGGGTTGTGGTCCAGGCGGTCGGGGGTTCGAGTCCCCTCGCTCACCCTTCACGTCACGAGGCCCCGCTCCGGCGGGGCCTCGTCGCGTTCTGGGGCCGATGCGCCTGACCAACATACCTACGCGTAGGTATGCTTGTTGGCATGAGCGCCGCACCGTCCCGGGTCGCCGCCGGTCGCGAGACCCGCGCCCGCCTCCTCGACGCCGCGATCGAGCGGCTGTCGGAGGCCGGGCCCGACGCGAGCTTCGACCAGATCGCCGCCGACGCCGGCGTCACCAAGGGCGCGCTCTACCACCACTTCGGCTCCAAGGAGGGCCTCGTGGAGGAGGTCTACAAGGAGGCGGTGCGCCGGCACGCCGAGCGCGTCGTCGCGGCGAGCAGCGCCGGCACCGGCCGCGAGCGCCTCCAGGGCCTCATCCACGAGAGCGGGCGCCTGTACGGCTCCGGGACGCCCTTCTACCGCCTGCTGCTGCGCCTGCACGTCGAGGCCGGCGCGTCGCGCCCGCACCTCGCGCCGATCGCGCGCCGCGTGCAGCAGCGCCAGCGCGAGTACATGACCGAGCTCGTCGCCGCCGGCCAGGCCGACGGCTCGATCCGCGCCGACATCGACGCGGCGGCCCTGGGCGACACGGTCAACGCCGTGATGCAGGGCCTGCTCGTGCAGCAGCTCGAACCGCCGGCCGCCCAGCGGCGGTCGACCGAGACGTTCGCCGACCTGTTGGAGGTGCTCCTGTGATCGACTTCGCGCTGGACCCCGAGCTGGAGGAGCTGCGCGACCGCGTCGCCGCGTTCGTGCGCGACACGGTCATCCCGGCCGAGGCGCGCGACGTCGGCGCGCACGGCCTCGACGAGGACCTGCGGGCCGCGCTGCAGGCCGCCGCCCGCGAGGCCGGCGTGTTCGCGCCCCAGGTGCCCGTCGAGCTGGGCGGCCTGGGCCTCGACATGCGCGCGACGTCGGTCGTCTTCGAGGAGGCCGGCTACAGCGTCCTCGGGCCGCAGGCGCTCAACTGCGCCGCGCCCGACGAGGGCAACATGCACCTGCTGCACGTCGTCGCCACGCCGGAGCAGCAGGAGCGCTACCTGGCGCCGCTTGCCGCCGGCGACGTCCGCTCGTGCTTCTCGATGACCGAGCCCGCGCCCGGCGCCGGCTCCGACCCGACGATGCTGCAGACGACGGCCACCCGCGTCGACGGCGGCTGGTCGATCAGCGGACGCAAGTGGTTCATCACCGGCGCCGAGGGCGCGGCGTTCACGATCTGCATGGCGAAGGCGCCCGAGGGCGCGACGATGTTCCTCGTCGACGCCGAGAACCCCGGCTGGCGGGTCGAGCGGATCGTCGAGGCGATGGACCGCTCGTTCCCCGGCGGCCACTGCGAGGTGGTCTTCGAGGACTGCCGGGTGCCCGACGACGCCGTGCTCGGCGCGGTCGGCGAGGGCTTCCGCTACGCCCAGGTGCGCCTGTCGCCCGCGCGCCTGACCCACTGCATGCGCTGGCTGGGCCTGGCCCGCCGGGCGCTCGACATCGCCGTCGACCGGGCGCGCGAGCGCGAGGCGTTCGGCAGCCGCCTGGCCGACCTGGGCATGGTGCAGGAGCGCATCGCCCAGTCGATCATCGACCTCGACGCCGGTCGTCTGCTCATCTGGCGCTGCGCGTGGGCGCTGGACCGCGGCGAGCACGGGCGCCACGAGTCGTCGATCGCGAAGGCGTTCGTGGGCGAGGCGGTCGGCCGCGTCGTCGACCGGGCCGTGCAGATCTGCGGGTCGCTCGGCGTCTCCGGCGACGTGCCGCTCGCGCGCATCTACGCCGAGGTGCGGCCGTTTCGCATCTACGACGGCCCGACCGAGACCCATCACTGGGCGATCGCGCGCCGGGCGGTGCGCGATCGCGAGCGGGTCGCGGCGGCGTGACGGACGTCGTCGCCACGGCCGCCGAGGCGCGCGCCTCGGCGCGCGAGCCGCTGCTCGTGCTCGAGCCGCTCGCGGCGTTCCTCGACGTCCACGGGCTCGGCGCCGGCCCGATCACGGCGGCGCCGATCGGCGACGGGCACTCGAACGTCACCTACGCGATCGCGCGCGGCGACGAGCGCCTCGTGCTGCGCCGGCCGCCGCGCGGCCCGCTGCCGCCGTCGGCCCACGACGTCCTTCGCGAGGCGCGCCTGCAGCTCGCGCTCGCGCCGGCCGGCGCGCGGGTCCCGCGGATCCGGGCGGTCTGCGAGGACCCGGCCGTCATCGGCGCGCCGTTCTACGTCATGGACCTCGTCGACGGCGACGTGCTCACCACCGCGCTGCCGCCGGCCCTCGCCGGGCACGAGGCGCGGATCGCCGACCAGCTCGTCGACGCGCTCGCCGAGCTGCACGCGGTCGACGTCGCGCGGCCGGCGGTCGCCGCCTTCGGGCGCGGCCCCGGCTACCTCGAGCGCCAGGTGCGCCGCTTCCGCGGCCTGCTGGAGCTGAACGCCACCCGCGCGCTGCCGCAGCTCGACGCGGTCGGCGACTGGCTGGACGCCAACCGCCCCGGCGAGGCCGAGACGACCGTCGTCCACGGCGACTACCGCCTCGGCAACGTGATCGTCGCCGCCGATCCGCGGCCGCGGCTGGCGGCGATCCTGGACTGGGAGATGGCGACGCTCGGGGACCCGCTGGCCGACCTCGGCTACCTGACGGCGATGTGGGCGCAGCCCGACGATCCCGACGACCCGATGCTCGCCCTCGGCGCGGTCACGCGCCGGCCGGGCTTCCCCGGCCGGGCGGACCTCGCGCGCCGCTACGCCGACCGCACCGGGCGCGACGTCGGGGCGCTGCGCTGGTACCAGGTGCTGGCGGTCTGGAAGGCGGCGATCTTCCTGGAGGGCAGCTACCGGCGCTTCCTCGCCGGCACGACCGACGACCCCTACTTCGGGCGCCTCGGCGACGGCGTCCCGCGCCTCGCGCAGCGCGCGGCCGCCCTCGCCGGCGTGTCGTGACCGGCGCCCTAGCGGAAGCGCTCGTCGTCGACGCGCGGGTCGTAGCGGCGCTTGACGACGGTCCAGATCGACTTGCTCGGCTCGTCGCCGATCGTCCAGAACCGGTGCGGCTCCATCGAGTCGAACGAGATGGAGTCGCCGGGGCCGAGCTCGAACGTCTGGAAGCGCACGCGGATGCCGAGGCGGCCCTCCAGCACGATCCCGTACTCGTGGCCGCCGTGGCGCATGAGCTGGTCCTCTGAGCAGGACTCCGCGCCGGGCGCGTAGGTGACGAGCAGGAAGTCGACGTTCGGGTCGTCGTTGGCGGTCAGGCGCTCCCAGGTGACGCCCGGCAGCCGCAGCGAGGCGCGGTCGTCGTGCGTCTGGACGTACACGGGCGCCGGGCCGCCGAACGGCGGCAGCTCCGACTCGGCGGCGGGAACGGCGGTCGCGGCCGCGGCTGCGACCGGTCCGGCCGGACGGGCGGGCTCGGCGCCGGCGGTCTCCTCGTCGTCGCTCTCCAGGAGCAGGTCGTCGAGCGACAGGTTCAGCTCGTCGACGATCTGGTAGAGCGTCCCCACCGAGGGGTTCGCCTTGCCGAGCTCGATCTGGGAGATGAGGCTCGGCGAGATGCCGATCCGCCGGGAGAGCTCGCGCACGCCGACGCCGCGCCGCTCGCGGTCGCGCCGCAGGCGCTGGCCGACCATGCGCAGGACCTCAGGGAGGGCCTCGGCCCGCTCCTTCGCCGTCGGTGATTCCATGGGCGCCATCCTAAAGTGTGCAACCTCGTCGCACAACATCTGCCACGATACGTGGCGCGGACACCGTGGTCGAGCGCTTCCGGCGGGTCGCCGCCGTCCGGCGGACGGGGCCAGGAATGGCCGATTCTCGCTGGAAATACGCATGATCGCGGCGCACCGGCCGTCGAAGGCGTAGCGTGGGATTGCACGGGTGTAGAACCACACTTGACAACATGTGTGCGACGGGATAGAACACCTCTCGCACCGGAGCCCGTCATCTGCCGCCCACGCTCGGCGGCCGGGACTCGTGGAGGAGGAGAGACAAGATGCAAGGTCAGTCCGAGGGGGCTGCGCGCGCGTCGACGCGCCCTCGCCCGTCCAGCCGGCGGCCGCGCCGCTCGACGATCGCGATCGCCGCGGCGTTCCTCGCCGCCGTGACCATGGCCGCCTGCGGCACGACGGACGGCACGAGCGACACCGAGTCGTCGTCCGACGCCGCGACCGGGGCCGCCACCGCGGCCTCCGCCGAGGAGGAGCTCTCCGGCACCGTCTACATGATGCTGCCGAACACGACCACGCCGCGGTTCACGCAGCAGGACGCCCCGCACTTCATCGAGGCGATGAAGCGGCACGCGCCCGACGTCAAGGTCGAGGTCGTCAACGCCGAGGGCGACCCGCAGAAGCAGCTCCAGCAGGCGGAGACGGCGCTCAACAACTCGCCCAAGGCGATCGTGCTCGTCGCCGCCGACCCCAACCTCTCGTCGGGGATCCTGCAGAAGGCGGCCGAGGCCGACGTGCCGGTCGTCGCCTACGAGCACGAGGCGCTCAACGGGCCGCTGGCCTCCATGGTGATCTTCAGCCCGCTCGACGCCGGCCGGGTCGGCGCCAAGTACTTCGCCGAGCAGGTCCAGTCCGGTGAGCTCGGCGACCCGCCCGTCCGCGTCGCCCGCATCTACGGCAACCAGGGCGACAACTACACCAACCAGATGCTCGAGGGGCAGAACGAGTTCCTGCAGCCGCTGATCGACGACGGCACCATCGAGGTCGTGTGCGAGGACTACACGCCCGGCTGGGATCCGGCCAAGGCGCAGACCCTGATGGAGCAGTGCCTCACCAAGACCCAGGATCGCGTCGACGCCGTGCTCGGCATGTACGACGGGATCACCGCCGGCGCGATCGCCGCGCTCAAGGGCCAGGGGCTCGAGGGCAAGATCCCCGTCTACGGCGGCCAGAACCCCGAGCTGTCGGGCCTGCAGTACATGCTCACCGGCTGGCAGGAGGACAACATCCTCAAGCCCTACGAGAAGGAGGCCGACGCGGCCGCGCAGCTCGCGATCGCCGCGGCGACCGGCGCCGAGCCCCCGCCGGGGCTGATCAACGGCGAGTTCGACAACGGCGCCGAGATGGTCCCCACGGCGTTCCTCGACGTCGAGCACATCTCCTCGCCCGACGAGGTCCAGAAGGCGGTGGACTACGGGATGTTCAGCTGGGAGGAGATCTGCGAGGGCGCGGCCGCGCGCTCCGAGCAGTGCAAGACGGCGCTCGGGGGCTAGCGATGCCGGGCGGTCAGACGATCGACGCGGTGGGCGCTGACGCGCCCACCGCCGAGGGCGCCCCGCCGGCGCTGGAGCTGCGCGGCATCTCCAAGGCGTTCGGCGGGGTCCAGGCGCTCGACCACGTCGACATGCACCTGCGCCGGGGCGAGGTCGTCGCCATCGTCGGCGACAACGGCGCGGGCAAGTCGACGCTGATCAAGGCGATCGCGGGCATCCAGCCCATGGACGCGGGGACCGTGCTGTTCGACGGCGCCCCCGTCGTCATCGAGAGCCCCAAGGACGCCACCAGCCTCGGGATCCAGACCGTCTACCAGGACCTCGCGCTCTGCGACAACCTCGACGCGGTCAAGAACCTGTTCCTGGGCCGGGAGGTCCGCGCGAGCCTGCTGCTCGGGCGGCGCCTCTCGCGCCCGGCGATGGAGCACCGCGCGACGCAGGTGCTCGAGCAGCTCGGCGTGACGCTGCGGTCGCTGCGCACGCCGGTCGGCCGCCTCTCCGGCGGCCAGCGCCAGTCGATCGCGATCTGCCGGTCGATCCTCAGCGACCCGAGCGTCGTGCTGCTCGACGAGCCGACCGCGGCGCTGGGCGTCGCCCAGCGCCGGCAGGTGCTCGAGCTCATCCGCCGCCTGCGCAGTCAGAACCGGGCGGTGATGGTGATCTCGCACGACCTCCACGACGTCCGCGACGTCGCCGACCGCGTCTACGTGCTGCGCCTCGGCCGTCGCGTGGCCGAGTTCCACCGCGGCGGCTTCACCACCGAGCAGCTCGTCGCCGCCATCACCGGGATCGCCGACGCCCCGGGAGGTGCGGCATGAGCGCCACGATCGAGACCCCGGCCGCCGAGGGCACGCCGCCGCCGGCCGCCCCGAGCCGTCGCGCGCGCATCATCGAGGCGCTGGGCGGCGAGCTGCGCGTCCTGCCGGTCCTCGTGTCGCTCGCGGTGATCTGGCTGTTCTTCGCCCTCGGCGACTCCGCCTTCCTCAGCTCGCGCAACCTCTCGAACCTGTCGCTGCAGATCGTCGTCACCGGCGTGCTGGCGCTCGGGCTCGTCCTGATCCTGCTCGTCGGCGAGATCGACCTCTCGCTCGCCTCGGCGAGCGCGGTCGCCGCGACGCTGATGGCGACGCTGCTCGTCGACCAGGGCTGGAGCGTCGGATTCGCCGTGCTCGCCGGGCTGGGACTCGGCGCCGCGGTCGGGTTGGCGCAGGCGCTGGTGATCGTCTTCGGATCGCCGTCGTTCGTCGTCACGCTCGGCGGCGGCCTGATGCTCCAGGGCGCGCTGATCGCGCTGCTGCCCTCGGCCGGCCAGATCAACCTGGCCGACACGCCGATCGCGAAGGTCGCGGGCACGTACCTGGACGTCCCGACCGGGTGGACGCTGGGCGCGATCATCGTGGCCGGGTTCGCGGCGCTGCGCTGGACCGGCCACGTGAGCGCCCGCCGGCGCGGGATGGCGTCGAGCGCCGCCCGCCACGTCCTGGCGCCGACGGCGTTCGTCGCCGTCGTGACCGTGGCCACGCTCGCCGTGCTGAACGGCTATCGCGGCGTGCCCGTCGCGGTGTTCATCTTCATCTGCCTGCTGATGGTGGCCGCGTACGCGACGACCGAGACGCGCTACGGCATCCACCTGTTCGCCGTCGGCGGGAACCGGGACGCGGCCCGCCGCGCCGGCGTCCCGGTGGCGCGCCTGATCGTGTCGACGTTCGTGATCGGCGGGCTGTGCGCGGCGATCGCGGGCATGATCGCCGCCTCGCGCGTGCTCGGCGTGTCGGTGAACTCCGGCGGCGGGCCGCTGATGCTCGAGGCGATCGCCGCCGCGGTCATCGGCGGCGCGAGCCTCTTCGGGGGGCGCGGCACGGTCTGGGCGGCGCTGCTCGGCGCGCTCGTGATCGGCTCGATCTCCAACGGGATGGACCTCCGCGGCATGAGCACGGAGGTCAAGCTCCTCGTGGAGGGCGGGATCCTCATCATCGCGGTGACGGTGGACGTGGTGATCGCGCGAGGTCGCCTGCGACCGACGGCGATGGGTGAGGCGCATCCATGACGGGCCGGCGTGCCGGCGTGAGACAGACAGCGGCAAGGAGGAAGGGATCAGATGAAGCTCGACGGTAGGACCGCGGTGATCACCGGGGCCGGATCCGGGATGGGACGCGCGATGGCGCAGATCTTCCACGCGGAGGGCGCCAACATCGTCGCCGCCGACATCGACGAGGCCGCCGCCACCGAGACCGTGAACGGGCTCGACGGCCGGGCGATCGCGGTCGGCGTCGACGTCTCCGACGTGGCGAGCGTCG
>DATMSA010000031.1:0-10440 GCA_035565675.1 Capillimicrobium sp.
GACGCCGAGGTGCACCCGCTGGCCAGCGGCCTGTACCTGAGCTTCGACACCGACCGCCGGCCGGAGCGGCTGCTCGACGCGTTCCCCGGTCCCACGCTGGAGCGGCTGCGGGCGCTGAAGGCGACCTACGACCCCGACAACGTCTTCGACCGCAACTTCCCGATCCCGCCCGCCGAGCCGGCCGCGGCGGGGTGGCCCCGGCAGCTCGCCGGCTGACGCGGGCACGTACGTCCGCGGGCGTACACGGCACGGCGCCTGCGCCTCGGGGCGCAGGCGCCGAAGCCGCCGCGCGCCCGACGACGGGCGCGGCGCCGGCGACGAGCATCCGGGCATGGCCGATCAGATCTCCCTCGCCCCGCGTCGCCTCCCCCGTCCGCTGCGCCGCCCGCTGCTGACCCTGCACATCGTCGCGTCGGTCGGGCTGCTGGGCGCCGTCAGCGCCTCGCTGGCGATCGCCGTGCGCGCCGCGACGACCGACGACGCCGCGCTCGCCGACGCCGCCTACGACCTGCTGGCGATGTCCAGCGCCGTCTTCGGCATCCCGCTCAGCGTCGTCGCGCTCGGCACCGGCCTGGCGATGGCGATCGGCGGGCCGTGGAGCGTCCTGCGCACGCCGTGGGTGACGGCGAAGCTCGTGCTGCTGGCGAGCGTCATGCTCAACGGCGCGCTGATCCTGAGCCCGGCGCTCGACACGGTGCGCGCCGGCGGCGCCGACCTCGGCGGCCGCATCGTCGCCTCGACCGCGTGGGGCGTGCTCGCCCTCACCGCCGCGACGGCGCTGTCGGTGTACCGGCCGGGCCGGGCGCGCGGGCGGACGTGAGGCCGCCCGCGCGCCGCGGCGGCTAGCCGATGCGCGTGTGCCCGCGCACGACGCGGCCGCGCGCGTCGACGCCCCGCACCCGCAGCGCCGGGTCCTTCGACGCGGACGGGATCCGCAGCGTGCGACCGGAGACCGGACGCCACTTCCCGTCGGCCCGCACGTGTGCGCGCACCTTGCGCAGCTTGCCGCCGGCGATCCGCCAGCGCACGGTGCGGCCCCGGCGGGTGACCCGAACGTGCGCGTCGGAGCGGCCGAGCCGCAGCGCGGCGCCGGTCGAGCGCCACGGCTTCTCGCACGCGATCGCGGGCACCTGGACGTCGCGCGATCCCATCAGCGGCGTGGTCGGCGCCTTCTCGGAGCCGCAACGCAGCGCCGCGTCGCCGAACACGACGACCGCGTCGCCCTCGCGCGAGCGGCCGAGCGAGCCGCCCCGCTTCGTCGCGGCGGCGCGGTGGTGCAGCGGGATGACCGTGTCCAGGCGCGTGCCGCGCTGGGCGACCGGCGCGTCGTCCGCGGCGGCGTCGCCGGCGCTCGTGGCCTTCAGCGCGCTCGTCGACGCGGCCGCGCACGGGCCCGCCGGCGGGCTCTGCACCGACGAGACCACGGCGGCGCCCACGTCGGCCGAGTTCAGCTCGGTGTTCGGCGACAGGAACGACAGCGAGGACGAGTGCACGACGTCGAAGAGCTGCCCGCCGTTCGGGGCCGCGACCGGCGTGAACGGCGCGGCGTCGGTCCACGGCAGCCAGGTGCCCTGGTTGAGCGCGCTGGCCATGCCGACGATGCCGTCGTTCGGGGTGTAGTACGTGCCGACGCCGACGTTCACGCCGACGAAGTCCCCGCCCAGGGTGGTCACCGGGCAGCCGATCGACGTGGTCGGGTTCCAGCTCCCCAGCCACGATGACGTCAGCTCCTCGATGACGTCCTCGCCGAGGCCCTGGTAGGCGGCCTCGACCGCGTCCTCGGCGAGCTCGCACGCGAGCTGCTCCCACTCCTCGGTCAGCTTCGAGCAGGCCCCGCCCGCGTTGACGAGCGCGACCATCAGGTCGGCGCCGAAGGAGCCGGTGTGCGGCGTGCCGATCGTCGTGAGGCTCGTTACGGTCACCGGCGAGCCGCCGCCGCGCAGCTGGGTGATCGCCGCGCGCGACCACAGGCCGCCGTCGCTGTGGCCGACGAGCTGCACGGTCGTGATGCCGTAGCTGCTGTTCAGGAAGCGCAGGAAGGCGACGAGCGCGGCCTGGTTGCCGGCCAGCTCGCCGTTGGAGTCGATCACGGTCGAGCCGTCGGACGGGATGTCCGGCGTCGACCGGCCGCCGAGGCACGACGCCGCGACCGGCGTGCCGGCGTTGGCGATCGGGGCGACGAACACGGGCAGCCCGGCGCCGTCGAGCGACGCCGCGGGACCGGTCGCGTTGCCCCAGGTGGGGCCGCGGTCCGTGGTCGCGCACGCGGGCGTCGAGAACGGCGAGCTGGAGTTGAAGCCGCCGACGAGCACGACGGCGTGCGACCCGAACGGCGCCGACGGCTGCGCCGGCGTGATCGTGTCCGCCGGCACGGTCGGCGAGACAGGCTCGATCGGCGGCGTCACCGGCTCGATCGGCGGCGTGACGGGCTCGATCGGGGGGCCGTCCTGGGCCCGGGCGGCGGGCGCGGCGACGAGCACCAGCAGCGCTGCGGTCAGCAGCGCCGCGGCGCCGGCGCGGCGGCGCGTGACCTTCCTGTCAGCATCTCCCATGCGCGCCAGCGTAGGGATCCGGTCGGCGTGCCTCATCCGGTCGCGACCTGGCGGGCCATCTCGGCGACCAGGATCAGCGCGCTGAACAGGCCCACCTGGCGCAGCAGCCCGGCCAGGTAGGTGAGCGCCGCGGCCCGCAGGACGCTGCGCACCCCGGCGGTCTCGGCCGGATCGGTCAGGCCGCTGCGCGAGACCAGGTCGAGCGCGCGCCGGCTGGCGCCGAGCTCGACCGGGAGCGTCGCCAGCGCGAACGCGACCAGCCCGGCGACGTACGCGATCGACGCGGCCATGAGCAGCGGGACGCCGAACCAGAAGCCGCCGAGGAAGAACAGCCACGAGAACGGGGCCAGCGTCGCCAGCGGCTCGCCGATCGCCTTGCGGATGCGGTAGGCGCGGCTGCCGGCGGCGTCCTGGTAGGCGTGGCTGGCCTCGTGGGCGGCGATCGCCAGCGCCGCGACGCTCGCCTCCGTCGCGACGGGCCGCGACAGGCGCAGCACGCCGGCCCCGCCGTCGTAGTGGTCGGTCAGCGCGCCGGGCGCCATCTCGATCCGCACGCGCTGCAGCCCCTGGGCGTCGAGCAGGGCGCGCGCCACCTGGGCGCCGGTCACGCGCAGCCGGTTGGGCACCTGGCGGAAGCGGGCGAACTCCGCGCGCACGCGCTGCTCGGCGAGCAGGCCGGCGATCAGCGGCAGGAGCAGGAGGAGCCACAGGAGCGCGAGCACACCGCGCGTCCTACCCGATCGCGCGGCCCGTTGCGGTCTCCGGACGGGCGCTCAGGCGACGGCGTGGGCGGAGTCGGCGCCGCTCACGAGGTCCGCGATCGCGCTCGTGTCGGTCTCGGCCAGCACCAGTCCGATCGCGCCGAGCACCTCGGCGCGGTCGCCGAGCCGCGCGGACACGACCTGCGCGTCGTCGCGGATGGCGGGGATGGTCGCCTCGGCGATCCCGGCGCGGACCGCGTCGACGAGCACGTCGCCGGCGAGGACCATGTCGCCGCCGACGATCACGAGGTCGGGGTTGAGCACGTTGCACACCGCGCCCGCGGCCCGCCCGACGGCGCGGCCGGCGTCGACGAACAGGCGCCGGCTCCCCTCGTCGCCCGCGCGGGCCAGGTCGATCGCGTCGTGCAGGGTCACGTCGTCGCCGTGCAGCGGGCGCAGCGTCCCCAGCAGCGCCGGCGCCGCGGCGACGGTCTCCAGGCAGCCGCGGTTGCCGCACCGGCAGATCGCCCCGCCGGGGTCGACGACGACGTGGCCGAGCTCGCCGGTCAGGCCCCGGTGCCCGCGCACGAGCTGGCCGCCGAGGACGAGCCCGGCGCCGATGCCGGCCGAGAGCATCACGTAGAGCACGGCGTCGGCGCCCCGGCCGGCCCCGTCGCGCACCTCGGCGAGCGCGCCGAGGTTGGCGTCGTTGTCGATCAGCACGGGCCGCCCGAGCCGCTGCTCGAGCTCCTCGACGGGCGCGAACGCCGGCCAGCCGGGCAGGATGTGGGCGCCGCGCTCGGCCCGGCCGCGCACGACCGGCGCGGACACGGCGACGCCGACGCCGACGGTGCGATCGAGCCCCATCCGGGCGCCGGCCAGCACCTCGTCGACCATCTCCACCGCCACGTCGATGGCGGCCTCGGTGTCGCGGTCGACGTCGAAGTCGCGCTTGGCCTCCGAGTGGACGGTGCCCGACAGGTCGGCGACGGCGACGCGCACGAACGCGTGGCCGAAGTCGATCCCCACGGCGGCCCCCGCGGCCGGCGTCAGCGACAGCGCCATCGGCGGGCGCCCGACGGCGCTCCCCTCCCCCGGCGCGGGATGCTCGACGACGAGCCCGTCGGCCTGCAGCTCGGAGACGAGCTTGGAGACCGTGGTGCGCGACAGGCCGGTGGCGCGGATCAGGTCCACGCGGCTGGCCGACCCGGAGCGCCGCAGGATGTCGACGATCCGCAGGCGGTTGCGCCGGCGCGGCGATCCCCGGGTGCCCAGGGGCTCGGTCATGCGCGCGGCTCCGTCATCGGCGGCCCACCATAGCCGCGGCGGGCGGCCCGGCGATCGCGAGCGCGAAGACGGCGCGGAAGGCGCCGCCGGGCGCGACCAGCGGCAGGCCGCGGCCGCTGCGCAGCGCGTCGGTGATCGCGGTCATGGGCTCCAGCGACACGACGTCGGCCTCGGTCGGCGCGAACGCCTGCGCGGCCGGGTAGCCCTCGTCCAGGGAGACGGCCAGGCGCCAGCCGCCGCCGCGCAGCGCCATGACCGCGCCGGGCGCGAGGCCGCCGTAGCCGACGTCGAGGCGCCGGGCGCCCAGCGGCGCCGCCTCGGCCGCCTCGGCCACGGTGGGCCCGCTCGGCAGGCCCCACGCGTCGGCGACCAGCCGCTCGCGCTCGGGGAGCTCGAGCACCCACGCGTGGCGGGCGACCCCGGGCAGGCGCAGGTACGGGTGCCAGCCGAACGCGACGGGCACCGGCACGCGGCCGGTGGCGTGCAGCGTGGTGACGACCCGCAGGCCGCGGTCGTGGAGCGCGAGCTCGACGTCGAGCCGGTGCGGGAACGGGAACGCGCCGCCCTCCTCCCCGGTGTGCGTGAGCGTCGCCGCGAGCACGCCGTCGGCGACGCGCAGGTGCCAGGCGCCGGCGGGCGCGGCGAGCCCGTGGATCGGCAGGCCGTTGACGTCGCGCCCCACCGCCGGGTCGGCCGGGTCGAGGCGCACGTCGCGCCCCGCGGTTGCGAAGCGGTCGGCGCCCACGCGGTTGGCCCACGGGTGCAGCAGCGTGATCCCGGCGCTGGTCCCGTGGACGGTCGCCGCGGGGGGCAGCTCGTCGGGGCCGACCAGCAGCTCCCGCCCGGCGTGGCGCAGCGAGGTGACGGCCAGGAACCCGTCGGCGGCCGCGTCGAGCTCCAGCGGGCCCCGCCGCAGCCTGACGCTCGCCGCGACCGGGGTGCTCACCGCAGTCCGAGCAGCACGTCGACCACGAGCTGGTCGAGGGCCTCGTTGTGGTAGCCGCGCTCGGCCAGCCGGTCGAGGCCGTCGGCCTCCGCCTTCAGCGCGTCGGCCTCCGACGCGCCGGCGCAGCTCGGCTGGGCGAGCTCCGGCGTCGACGCGGCGGCCAGCGCCTCCTGCACCTCGGGCAGCGAGTCGAAGCGCTGCGCGCGCTCGGCCAGCGCGGCGTAGGTGCGCATGCATCCGGCCGCGAACGCCCACACCCCGTCGGCGTTCTCGTTGCGGTACGGGTGCGCATCGAAGTGCAGCGGCCCGTCGTAGCCGCCGCGCTCGAGCAGCCGCACGAGCAGGAACGCCTCCTTGAGGTCCTCGGCGCCGAAGCGGAAGTCCTGGTCGTAGCGGCCGACGCGCTGCGCGTTGAGGTCGATGTGGAAGAGCTTGCCCGCCCACAGCGCCTGCCCGACGGCGTGGTGGAACGACAGCCCGGCCATCGTCTCGTGCGCCACCTCGGGGTTCACGCCGACCATCTCGGGGTGCTGGAGCGTGGAGATGAAGTGCAGGGCGTGGCCGACCGTCGGCAGGAAGATGTCGCCGCGCGGCTCGTTGGGCTTGGGCTCGATCGCGAAGCGCATCTGGTAGCCCTGGCCGATCGCGTAGTCGCACAGCACGTCGATCGCCTCGCGGTAGCGCTCCAGCGCGTCGCGAGGGTCCTTGGCCGCGCCGACCTCGACGCCCTCGCGCCCGCCCCAGAAGTCGTAGACCTCGGCGCCGAGCTCGGCGCCCAGGTCGATCGACCGCATCGCCTTGCCGATCGCGGCGCGACGCACCCCGCGGTCGTTGCTCGTGAACGCGCCGTCCTTGAACGCCGGGTGCTTGAACAGGTTGGTGGTGGCCATGCCGACCCCGAGGCCGGTCTCGTCGAGCGCCGCCTTGAAGCGGGCCACGATCCGGTCGCGCTCGGCCGGAGGGGTCCCCCAGGGGACGAGGTCGTCGTCGTGGAGGGAGATCCCCCATGCCCCCAGCTCGGCGAGCTTGCGCACGGAGTCAACGGGATCGATCCAGGCCCGCGTCGGCTCACCGAACGGATCGCGACCCGGGTTGCCGACCGTCCACAGCCCGAAGGTGAAGCGATGCGTCCGCGTGGCCGTCGACCCGGCGGCAGCGGTGCTCATGGCGCAGATTCGTAGCAGGACGGAGCGAGTTCCGTCAAAGGGCGGCCGCAATCTGGGGCTATCAGGCCTCAATTTTGCTTGGAACTTGACATTACGTTTCGAAATCGGCGACAGTCGCGCCGCACGATGGGGTCGGTCACGGAACAGATGTGCGCGACGGTGCGGGTCGGCATCGCCGTCGGGGAGGAGCGGTTGGGCGTCGCGGTGCGCGACGTCGAGCGCGGCCTCGACGCCGAGCGCTGGGCGCCCACCGACGCTCCGGCCGCGGCCGCGGTCCTGCTCGACGAGCTGCTGCGCGAGCACGGCGTCGCCCGCGACCGGATCGCCGGCGCGGGCGCCGCGCTGAGCGGCGACGCCCAGCGGCGCGCCCGCGACGCCGCCGACCTGTCGGCGGCGCTGGGCCTCGACGTCCGCGGCGACAGCGCGCTCCACGCCGCCGCGCTCGGCGAGTGGTCCGACGGCGCGGCGCGCAGCGCGCACCTCGCCGTGCTCGTGCGCCTCGACGACCGCATCGGCGTGGCGATCGTGAGCGACGGGAGGATCTTCTCCGGTGCGCACGGCGGGGCCGGCGAGCTGGGCCACGTGCTCGTCGACCCCGCCGGCGCGCTCTGCCGCTGCGGGAACCGCGGCTGCCTGGAGACCTACGTGTCGGCCGGCGCGCTGTGCGACCAGCTCCTGCGCTCGCACGGGCCGCTGGCGATCGAGCAGGTCCTCGCGCTCGCCGCGGCCGGCGACCGGGGCTGCCGGCGCGTCCTGCACGACGCCGGCCGCCACGTCGGCCGCGCGCTCGCCGGCCTCTGCAACGCGATCGACCCGGACGTCGTGGTCGTCGACGGGACGCTGGCCGCGGCCGGCGACGTCCTGCTCGACCCCGTGCGCACGGCGATCGCCCAGCACACCGTTCCCGGCGCGGCGATGCGCGTCGCGGTGACCACGAGCGCCCTGGGGGAGCGCGCCGAGCTGCTCGGCGCCCTGGCGCTCGCCGCAAGTCCACCACCACCAACCGCCTACGCCGGCGCGACCGGCGCGGCGACGACCAGGAGGAGAGAGGGATGAGGTACCACGGAAGCGTCCACCGCGCGCTGCTGTCCACGGCAGCGGTCGGTGCGGCGGTCCTGGCGCTGGCCGCGTGCGGCTCCAGCGACGACGACAACGACACCGCGGCAGCCGGCACGGCTGCGGCGACGAGCGCATCGACGGCGGCCGCCGACAGCGGCGGCGGCGAGGCGCAGAAGGTCGCGGTCCTGCTGCCCGACACGCAGAGCTCCGTGCGTTGGGAGACCGCCGACCGGCCGCTCCTGCAGGCCGCGTTCGACGCTGCCGGCGTGCCCGTCGAGATCCACAACGCGCAGGGCGACAAGTCCACCCAGCAGCAGCAGGCCGAGCAGGCGATCACCAACGGCGCGAAGATCCTGCTGCTCACCAACCTCGACTCCGGGTCGGGCGCGGCGATCCAGAACCTGGCCGCCGCCAAGGGCGTGAAGGTCATCGACTACGACCGCCTCACCCTCAACGGCAAGGCCGACTACTACGTCTCGTTCGACAACGTGAAGGTCGGCGAGCTGCAGGGGCAGGGCCTGGTCGACTGCCTCGAGGCGGCCGGCGTCGAGAAGCCGAACGTCGCCGTGCTGAACGGCTCGCCCGACGACAACAACGCGACGCTGTTCGCGCAGGGGTACAACTCGGTCATCGACCCCAAGTTCGAGAGCGGCGAGTGGGTCGAGGTCGCCGATCAGTCCGTGCCCGACTGGGACAACCAGCAGGCGCTGACCATCTACGAGCAGATGCTGCAGAAGGCCGACAACAAGATCGACGGCGTGCTGGCCGCCAACGACGGCCTGGCCAACTCGGTCGTCTCGGCCCAGAAGGCCCGCAAGCTCGACCCGATCCCGGTCACCGGCCAGGACGCGACGCTCCAGGGCCTGCAGAACATCCTCGTCGGCGATCAGTGCATGACCGTCTACAAGGCGATCAAGGCCGAGGCCGACGCCGCGGCGCAGCTCGCGATCGCGCTGTCCAAGGGCGAGGAGCCGCCGGCCGGGCTGGTCAACGGCGAGTCCGACGACGGCCAGCGCCAGGTGCCGTCGGTGCTGCTGACCCCGGTCGCGGTGACGAAGGACAACATCGCCGACACCGTGCTGGCCGACGAGTTCGTCAAGCGTGACGAGCTGTGCGCCGGCAAGTTCGCGGAGGCCTGCGAAGAGGCGGGTATCTGACGATGACCACCGAGGCGGGGCGCCCTTCGGGGCGCCCTGCCCCGCTGTTGGAGCTGCGGGGCATCTCAAAGGCGTTCGGCGCCGTGCAGGCGCTGTACCGCGTCGACCTCGAGGTCCACGCCGGCGAGGTGCTGGCCCTGGTCGGCGACAACGGCGCCGGCAAGTCGACCCTGATCAAGTCGATCGCCGGCATCCACCCCATCGACGAGGGCGAGATCCTCTTCGACGGCAGGCGGGTGACGATCCACGGGCCCAAGGACGCGGCCCGTCTCGGCGTGGAGGTCGTCTACCAGGACCTCGCGCTCGCCGACAACCTCGACGTCGTCCAGAACATGTTCCTCGGGCGCGAGGAGGTGACGGGTCCCCTGCGGGCCCTCCACGAGACGAGCATGGAGCGGCGGGCGCGCGAGACGCTCGCCACGCTGTCGGTCACGACGATCCGCTCGGTGCGCCAGCGGGTCGCCGGCCTGTCGGGCGGCCAGCGCCAGTCGGTCGCGGTCGCCAAGGCGGTGATGTGGAACTCGAAGGTCGTGCTCCTCGACGAGCCGACCGCGGCGCTCGGCGTCGCCCAGACGCGGCAGGTGCTGGACCTCGTCCGCCGTCTCGGCGAGCAGGGCCTCGGCGTGATCCTCATCTCCCACAACCTGCACGACGTGTTCGAGGTCGCCGATCGCATCACGGTCCTGCGCCTGGGCCAGAACGTCGCCGAGTTCCGCACGTCGGAGACGACGCAGGCGAAGGTCGTCGAGGCGATCACGGCCGGCTCGCTGAGCCATGTGCCCGGCCAGCAGGAGGAGTCCTTCGTATGAGCGCGCCCGTCGTCGACCCCACGCAGCACCAGACCGCGATCGACCGCGCGCCGACCGGCGACTCGCTGGGCGCCTACGCCGCGCGCTGGTGGGCCGAGGTGCGCTCCGGCGAGCTCGGCTCGCTCCCGATCTTCGTCGGGATGGTGATCATCGTCATCGTCTTCCAGGCGCAGAACTCGAACTTCCTCACCGCCGGCAACTTCCTGAACCTGGTGATCCAGGCGGCGGGGATCATGACCATCGCGATGGGCGTGGTCTTCGTCCTGCTGCTGGGCGAGATCGACCTGTCCGTCGGCTACGTGAGCGGCGTGGGCGGCGCCATCGTGGCCCTGCTGACGCTGCCGGGCGGCAACTGGGAGTTCGCCGGGCTGCCCGCCGTGATCGTCGTGCTGATCGTCGGCCTGGCCATCGGCGCGCTGAACGGCCTGCTGTTCACCAAGATCGGGATCCCGTCGTTCGTCGTGACGCTCGCGGGCCTGCTGGCCTGGAACGGCGCCGTGCTGCTGATCATCGGCGACCAGGGCACGGTCATCATCCAGAGCCAGCTCATCATCGACCTGGCCAACGGCTTCATCTCCGCCACCGCCGCCTACGTCCTGGTGGCCGGCGCCGTCGCCGGCTTCGCGGCCGTGCAGGTCGCACGGCACCTGTCGCGGCGGCGCGCCGACCTGCCGGCCGACCCGGTGTCGCTGCTGGTGCTGCGCGTGGTCGCGCTGGCCGTCGCGCTCTTCGCCGCCGCCTGGGTGGCCAACGAGGATCGCGG
>DATMSA010000032.1:0-14167 GCA_035565675.1 Capillimicrobium sp.
CTGATCGCCGACAACGAGACCGGGAAGGCCGACGCGGACCTGCGCGTGACCAGCCGCGTCGCCGTGCGCCTCTACGACGAGGCGCGGTCGGCGGCCGACGACGTCGTCGCGGCGGTGGGCACCGACCGCCAGCTCGCCGCCGCCCTGCGCGACCGGCGCGAGCCCGCCGCCCAGGAGCGGGCGCGGGCGCTGCTGGCGACCCGCGCGATCGAGCGGATCGAGCTCACCGGCGGCGACGTGGACCTCTCGGTCGGCTCCCCGGACGCGATCGCGCCGACCGAGCGCAACCTCGTCGGCGAGGGCGGCGAGCGCTTCGGGCGCCTGGAGGTGTCGGTCACCGCGGCTCGCGAGTACGCCCGCGAGGTGCGCGCCACGACGGGCGACGACGTCGCGGTGACGGCCGGCGGCCGGCTGCTGGCCAGCACGGTCCGCGGGCTGACGCTCGAGCAGGTGCCCGCCGCCGGCGGCCCGGTCGACGTCGAGGTCGGCGACGAGCGCTACCGGGCCGTGACCGTCGACGAGCCCGGGTTCGGCGGCGGGACGGTCGCGGTCACGGTCTTCGGCGACGAGGCGGGCGAGGGCGCCGTCACCCGCAGCCGCTGGCTGGCGGCCGGCATCCTCTTCGGCTTCCTCGTGCTCGCGCTGACGTTCGCGGTCGCCGTCTCGCGGTCGCTGCAGGCGCAGATCGGCTCGTTCCTGGCCGCCGCGCGCCGCATCGCCTCGGGCGACTTCTCGACCGAGGTCACCACGACCGGACGCGACGAGTTCGCCGAGCTCGGCGCCGAGTTCAACAAGATGTCCCACCAGCTCGAGGCGCGGCTGGAGGACCTGCGCCAGGAGCGCGCGCGGCTGCAGACGTCGCTGCGGCGCATCGGCCAGACGTTCGCGTCCAACCTCGACCGCGACGCGCTGCTGGAGATCGTCGTGCGGACCGCCGTCGACGGCCTCGGCGCCGGCGGCGGCCGCGCCAGCGCCCGCCCGGCGCCCGGCCGGCCGCTGCAGGAGGTCGTTCGCGCCGGCGAGGTCGACGAGAGCCTCGAGACGCTGCGCCGTGCCGAGGCCGAGGCGCTGGCCGGCGGCCAGGCGGCCGAGGCGTCCGACGGCGACGCGCACGCGCTCGCCCACGCGCTGTCGGGCCCGGAGCCGGGCGAGCTCATCGGGCTCCTGTCGGTCGTGCGCACCGGCGCGCCGTTCGAGGACCGCGACCGCGAGCTGTTCTCCTACCTGGCCGGCACCGCGTCGGTTTCGATCCAGAACGTCGCGCTGCACGAGGCCGTGCAGCGCCAGGCGGTCACCGACGAGCTGACCGGCCTGTTCAACCACCGCCGCTTCCAGGAGGCGATCGTCGCCGAGGTCGAGCGCGCCCGCCGGTTCAACCAGCCGGTGAGCCTCGTGATGCTCGACATCGACCACTTCAAGCGCGTCAACGACACCTACGGCCACCAGCAGGGCGACCGCGTGCTCGCCGAGGTCGCGCGGGTGCTGCGCGAGAGCTCGCGCGAGATCGACGCGCCCGCCCGCTACGGCGGCGAGGAGCTGGCGCTGGTCGTGCCCCAGACCGACCTCGACGGCGCCTACCTGCTCGCCGAGCGCGTGCGCCAGGAGGTCGAGGCGCTCGACATCCCCCTGCTGGACGGCAGCGGGTCGATCCGCGTGACCGCGAGCCTCGGCGTCGCCTCGCTGCCGGCCAACGCCGACGACGGGGGCAGCCTGATCGCGGCCGCCGATGCCGCGCTGTACGCGGCGAAGCGGGCGGGCCGCAACAAGACGATGCGGGCGGACGGTAAGGTCTAGGCCTCACGATGGGACTGCTCGACGACGCCATCCGCGAGCACCTCGAGCTGAAGCGGCGCCACGGCGCCGATCCGTCCGAGGTGGCCCGCCAGGAGCAGGAGGCGCTCGGCCCGGCCCGCCGCGGACCCGAGCCGCTCGAGGTCACCGAGCCCGAGCCTGCGCCCGCCCCGGCGGACTACGAGGCCGAGCACGACTGGGGCCACGAGGCCGAGGCGCCCGCGGCCGAGGCCGAGGCGGTCGCCCCGCCCGAGCCGGTCGCGCCGGAGCCGGTGCACGAGCCCGTGGCCGAGCCGGAGCCCGAGCCCGAGCCGGTCCGCGAGCCGGAGCCCGAGCCCGAGCCGGCCGCCGAGGCCCCGCCGCCGCCCGCCGTGCGCGAGGACCTCGACCAGCCCACGGTCGCCTTCGACGCCGCCGACGTCGAGGCGGCCCAGCGCCGGCCCGCCGCGGCCGAGCCGCCGGCCGCCGAGCCGCCCGCGCCGGCGTCCGAGGGCGAGGAGGAGGACGTGCTCGAGGAGACGCCGGACTTCCTCCAGGAGACGCCCGAGCACGACCGGCTCTGGTTCGAGCAGCGCCCGCCCCGGGACTTCGACTTCGACGGCTGAGCCGCGATGGCCCACCGGCTGACGTGGCTTGACGTGTTCACGGCCGAGCCGCTGCTCGGCAACCAGCTCGCGGTCGTCCACGACGCCGACGGCGTCGGCGAGGACGCGATGGGCCGCTTCGCGGCGGAGACGAACCTGTCGGAGACGACGTACGTGCAGTCGCCGACCGCCGACGGGGCCGACTACCGCAACCGCATCTGGATGCCGCATCGCGAGCTGCCGTTCGCGGGCCACCCGTCGCTGGGCACGGCGGTCGCCGTGGCGCTGGCGCGCGGGCTCGACGAGGCGACCTACGTGCAGCAGACCCAGCCGGGCCTGCAGACGATCGACGTGCGCCGCGACGGTCGCCGCGGGCACGCCTCGATGCTCCAGGACCCCGCCGAGTTCGGCCCGGAGCTCGACGCCGGGCGCGTGCTGGAGGCGATCGGGCTGTCGGGCGCCGACGGCGACCCCGAGGTGCCCTGCCAGATCGTGTCGACCGGGTTCGCCCACGTGATGGCGCCGATCGCCGATCCGGGCGCGCTCGCGCGCGTGCGGCCCGACCCCTCGCGGATGGCCGCGCTCATGGACGAGGTCGGCCAGGGCGTCCTCTACGTCGCCGCGCGCGCCGGCGACGGCGACGTGCGCGCCCGCGGGTTCTTCCTGCAGGACGGGCTGCCGCGCGAGGATCCCGGCACCGGCTCGGCCGCGGGCCCGCTGATGGCCCATCTGCACGCGCGGACCGGCCTGGAGCGCATGCGCGTCGTGCAGGGCGCCGAGATGCGCCGCACGTGCGCGATCGACTGCGCGATGGAGCGCGGGCAGCCGCGCGTCGGGGGCGATGTGACCGTCGTCTTCGAATCCGAGGTCGAGCTCTGACGCGCCCGCCCTCGGTCGTCCGTCCAAACGACGGCGCGGGGATGCAAGTGGCGCCGCTGCCTGCCGACCAAGGGAGTGCCACATACCGCGCGGCGCCCCCGGGGAACAGGCGTCGCGCATCAAGGTAACGCGTGAGAGGCGCCCCTCCGATGAGCGGGGGCGTCTCTCCACGCGCTACGTGACGGCGACCGTGGCGATGATCCGCCGCAGCGCGAGCGGGTCGATCGTCGGCTCGTGCCCCGGCTCGCGCGAGGTCAGCTCGTCGAAGATGAGCCCGTTGAGCAGCGTGAGCATGAGGTCGGCGTCGCGCTCGGGCGCGGTCGAGCCGGCCGCGATCGCCACCGGGATCATCAGCCGCACGAAGAGCTGGCGCGACTCGCGCATGCGCGCGGCGATCTCCGGCCGCCGCGCCCCCGCCAGGTACAGCTCGTAGCGCATGAGCTGGATGTCGGGCCGCGCGCGGATCCACTCGGTGATCCCGGCGGCGATGCGCTCGTAGTCGAGCTCGCCCCTGCCGGCGGCCAGCGTCATCGCGATCTCGTGGCTGATGCCGGCGACGGCGGCGTGGTCGATCTCGGCCAGCCGCTCCACGGCCGCGTCGATGAGCTGCTGGCGGGTCTTGAAGTAGTAGGTCGTCGAGCCGTGGGGGACCCCGGCCTGCGCCTCGACGGCGCGGTGGGTGACCGCCTCGAGCCCGCCCTCGCCGATCAGCGCGAGGGTCGCGTCGAGGAGCTCGGTGCGGCGGTCGGGCTTGGCGGTCACGGCGCGCATCTTGACAGACGGCGCAGCTCCTTCTACGTTTGTAGAGAAACCATCTGCACTTCTGAGAAAGACTGCTCCACATGTCCGCCACCGTCGCCTCTCCCCCCGCTGCGAGCGAGTCCCCGGCGGACCCACTCGCCGCCCGCCGCTGGCTGATCCTCGCGCTCGTCTGCTGCGCCCAGTTCCTGGCCGCCGTCGACGACACCATCGTCAACACGGCCCTGCCGTCGATCGGCGCGGAGCTCGGCTTCGGCGAGCGCAGCCTGTCGTGGGTCGTCAACGCCTACCTGCTCGGGTTCGGCGGGTTCCTCCTGCTCGGCGGCCGCGCCGCCGACGTGCTCGGCCGCGCGCGCGTGTTCCGCACCGGCGTCGGCCTGTTCACCGCGTTCTCGGTGCTGGCCGGCGTCGCCGCCAGCGCCGAGCTGCTGATCGGCGCCCGCGGCCTGCAGGGGCTGGGCGCCGCGCTGCTGTCCCCGGCGGCCCTGGCGATCGTCGTGACCACGTTCCCGGCGGGTCGCGAGCGCACCACCGCGCTCGGCGTGTGGGCGGCGCTGCTCGGGCTGGGCGCCGCCACCGGGCTCGTCGCCGGCGGCGCGCTCACCGAGACCGCCGGCTGGCGCTGGGTGTTCTTCATCAACGTGCCGATCGGCGTCGCGGTGCTCGTCGCCTCCCTGCGGGTGCTGCCGGCCGATCCGCCGCGGGCGCGGCGCGCCCGCCTCGACGCGCCCGGCGCGGTGCTGGCGACCGCGGGCCTCCTGGCGATCGTCTTCAGCGTGGTCGAGGCGCCCGACGCCGGCTGGGGCTCGGCGCGCACGCTGGCCGGCCTGGCGCTCGGCGGCGCGCTGCTGGCCGCGTTCGCCCGGCACGAGGGCCGCGCGCCCGCGCCGCTGGTACCGCCGGCGGTCGTGAGCCGCCGGGCGGTGGCGGTGGCCAACGGCGTGACGCTGCTGGCCGCGGCGGGCCTCTACGCGATGTTCTTCTTCATGACGCTGTTCATGCAGGTCGTGCTGGGCTGGTCGCCGCTGCGCGCGGGCCTGTCGGGCCTGGGGTTCAGCATCGTGTTCCTGCTCGTCAGCGGCATGGCCACCCGGCTCGTCGAGCGGGTCCCCGCCCGGGCGCTGATCGCCGCCGGCTCGGGCGTGGCCGCGATCGGCCTGCTGCTGTGGACGCGCACCGACCCGCAGAGCGGCTACGTCGACACGATCCTGCCGGCGATGGCCGTCGCCGCGATCGGCATGGGCCTGGCGTTCGTCCCGCTCACCGCGGCGGCCACGAGCGCGGCGACCGGTCCCGACGCCGGGATCGTCTCCGGCCTGCTGAGCACCTCGCAGCAGATCGGCGGCGCGATCGGCGTGGCGGTCCTCGTGACGATCGCCAGCGCGGAGACCGCGTCGCTGGCGGCCGCCGGCACCCCGCAGATGCAGGCGATCTCCGACGGCTTCCACGTCGCCTTCCGCATCGACGCGGCGGTGCTGCTCGCGGCCGCGCTGCTGGCGCCGCTGCTGGGCCGCGTCCGCGTCACGGGCCCGCCGCTGCCGGCGTAGGGGGCGCTCAGGCGACGAGCGCCACGACGACGATCACGATCACCGCGACGAGCAGGAGCGTCGCGGTGATGCTGACCGGCTTCTGGCGCCACCAGAACCCGGGGTCGGCGCGGTCGGCGCTGTAGCGCCCCTCGGGCGGCGTCCCGACCCAGTCGTCGTCATCGTCGGCCATGCGGGCAAGGATGCCCGCCGCGCCGGTCGCTCACGCGCGGCGGGGCGTGCGGATGGCCGCCGACTACCTATCCTTCTGACGGCCCGGGGGCGTGGTGCTAACGGGAACACGTCGCGTTTGCAACGCGAAGTTGGGGGTTCGATTCCCCCCGCCTCCATCGACGACCGCTGCTCAGCCCAGGCGCGCGGCCAGCGGCGCCAGGTGCTCGTCGACGCGCTCGGCGGCCAGCGCGCGCAGCCCCGGCACGTCGGGGCCCGTCACCCAGCCCTCGACGCCGAGGGCGATCGCCTCCGGCAGGCCGCGGGCGCCGAAGCGCAGCTCCGCGTCGTGCAGCGGCGGCACCGCGCGCAGGCGGGCGACCGCGTCCTCCACCGCGGCGGCGACGAGGCCGGCGTGGTGGTCGAGGTAGTCGCGCTCCGGGTTCAGCGCCCCCGTCGTCGCGGCGACGCGGGCGATCAGCAGCGACAGCAGCGGCTCGTCCTCCAGCGGCGCGTGCGCCGGGAACCAGGAGTCGGCGTGGACGGGCGCGGCCCGCACTCCCAGGCCCGCCACCAGCGCGCGCCCCTCCTCGGGGGAGCAGGCGCGCAGCTCGAGCGTGAGGCTGACCATGTGCGCCACCCTAGCAGCGCACGTTAGGCCACCCTAATTCGTGCTTGAGGCGTGGGGAAGGAGGCCCTTGCGGACCAGCGGCAGGCCGTGCGGCGCGCCCGGGTTGGCGAACAGCGTCTGGTGCACGCCGATCTCGCCCGCCTCGAAGGCGAGCGCGGCGCCCGTCATGTAGAGGCGCCACACGCGCTCGCGGTCACTGCCGGCGATCTCGATCGCGCGCTCGCGGTTGGCGGCGAGGTTGCGCACCCACTCGCGCAGCGTCAGCGCGTAGTGCTCGCGCAGCGACTCGTCGTCGCGCGTCTCGAAGCCCGCCCGCTCGGCCGCCTCGACGACCGTGCCGAGCAGCGACAGCTCTCCGTCGGGGAACACGTAGCGCGACAGGAACGTCGCGTCGCTCGCCCACGGCTTGCGCTTCACGTGCGGGGCGACGCGCGAGATCCCGTGGTTGAGGAACAGCCCGCCCGGCCGCAGGATCGAGCGCACGCGCGTGAAGTAGTCGCCGAGCTGCTCGCGCCCGACGTGCTCGTACATCCCGACCGACGCGATCTTGTCGTACGGCCCGTCGGCGATCTCGCGGTAGTCGGCCAGGCGGATCTCGACGCGATCCGACAGGCCCGCCTCGCGCACCCGCTCGCGCGCGAGCTCGGCCTGCGCCTCGGAGATCGTCACGCCGACCGCCTGGACGCCGTGCTCGCGCGCGGCGTGGATGACGAGCGAGCCCCAGCCGCAGCCGACGTCGAGGAAGCGCTCGCCCTCGGCCAGGCGCAGCTTGCGGCAGATCAGCTCGAGCTTGCGCTCCTGCGCGACGTCGACGCTCTCGCTCGGGTCCGCGAAGTACGCGCACGAGTAGACCATCGTGGGCCCGAGCACGAGCCGGTAGAACTCGTTGGAGACGTCGTAGTGGTGGCGGATCGCGCGGCGGTCGCGCCGCAGCGAGTGGACGCGCCCCTCCTTGCGGAACTCCGCCGCGGGGATCTGCGGCTTGCCGCCTCGCAGCGCGCCGAGGCGGCGCGCCGTCTTCACGAGCAGCGCGAGCTCGGACGGCCCCAGGTGCAGGCCCTCGAAGCGGGTGCGCAGGCCGAGGATCTCCTCGATGTCGCCGTCCACGTCGACCTCGCCGCTCACCCAGGCGCGGGCGATGCCCATCTCCCCGGGCCGCCACACGACGTGCGACAGCGCCCGGGGGGAGCGCAGGATGACGGCGGGATGCGACGGGTCGCCGTCGACGGCGGGCAGCTCGCTGCCGTCCCAGAAGCGGACACGGATGAGGCGGGCGCCCGGGGCGAGCGCGTCGATGCGCGCGGCCAGCGGGGCGACGATCTCGGCGCAGCTCATGCGACGGCACCCTACCTGGCGCCGCTACGCCGGTAGCGCGGCCATCACCTCCCCGGCGACGCGGTCGGTCGCCGCGCCCGTCCCGCCGAGCAGCCGCCGCGAGAGCTGCGCGCGGCGGAAGTACAGCGGCGCGTCGTGCTCCCACGTCGCCCCGATGCCGCCGTGCACGGAGATGTTCACCCGCGTGGCGTGGTCCAGCGCGCGGCCGGCCACCGACCGGGCCGCCGACGCCGCCAGCGCCAGCTCGTCGGGCTTGGACTCGCCGGCCCAGCCCGCGTAGTAGAGGAGCGAGCGGCCGTTCTCCAGCAGCCGCAGCACCTCGACGAGCTGGTGCTTGATCGCCTGGTAGGAGCCGATCGCGCGCCCGAACGTGTAGCGCTCCTTGGCGTAGGCGACCGCCAGGTCCAGGCACGTCTCGACCGTGCCCAGCGACTCGGCCGCGATCAGCGCCTGCGCCAGGTGCCAGGCGGCCGCGGCGTCGTCGGCGCTCACGTCCAGGGGCGTCGCGGCCGCGCCCGCCAGCGACACGTGCCCGAGCGAGCGGGTCGCGTCGTAGCGGGTCACCGCCTCGACCGTCGCGCCCTCGACGACGGTCACCGCGCCGCCCTCGCCGACGACGACGAAGATGTCGGCGCCGGGCGCGTCGATCACCCACGACGCGGTGTCGCCGCCCGCGGGCACGCGCGCCTTGCCCTCCGGCGCGTCCCACGTCCAGCCCGCGTCGAGGTCGCCCGGCGGCATCGCGGCGACGAACGCGGCCCGGCGCTCGCCCGCGGCGATCGCCTCCACGCCGTCCCAGCCGCCCCGGTCCAGCAGCCAGGACGCCGGCAGGTGCCCGAGCAGCGGCACGCCGGCCAGCACGCGCCCGCACTCGCCCAGCACGAGCATGGCGTCGAACGGGCCCAGCCCGGCGCCGCCGTTGTCCTCGGAGACCAGCAGCCCGCTCCAGCCCGCCTCGCAGGCCGCCGGCCACAGGTCGGGCAGGGTGCCGCCCTCGAGCGCGGCCCGCGCCGCCTCGACCGTCGCCACGCGCGACAGCGTCCCGCGCGCGGCCTCGCGCAGCAGCTCCTGCTCGTCGCTCAGCGCCAGGTTCATGCCGTCACCTCCCGCTCCTTCGCGCGCAGCTCGGAGAACGGCACGCCCTTGTCCAGCCGCGGCTCGGACGGCAGCCCGAGCACGCGCTCGCCGACCGTGTTGCGCAGGATCTCCTCGGTCCCGCCGGCCGACTTCAGGCCCGGCAGGAACGAGATCGCGTACGCCCACTCGCCGCCGTCCTCGAGCGCGTCGGGCCCGATCACGTCGGCGATCAGGTCGGTCGCCGCGATCGCCGCGTTCACGGTCGTCACCTTCGCCAGCGCCGACTCGGGCCCGGGGATCTGGCCGCCCTGCAGCGCGGTCAGCGTCCGGTAGCCGGTGAAGCGCAGCGCGAGCAGGTCGGCGGCGACCTCGCCCAGGCGCTTGCGCACGTCGGGGTCGCGCCGCGCCGCCGGGTCGGCGGCGATCGGGGCGGCGAAGCGGTCGGCGCGGTAGCCGAGCCCCTCGGAGCCCAGGCCGATCGTCAGCCGCTCGAACATGAGCGTCGTCAGCGCCGTGCCCCACCCGTTGCCGACGCCGCCCACGACCGCGTCGGCATCGAGGCGCACGTCGTCGAAGAAGACCTCGTTGAACTCGGCCTCGCCGGAGATCTGGCGCAGCCCGCGCACGGTGACGCCGGGCGCGTCCATCGGCACCACGAACATCGTCAGGCCCTTGTGCTTGGGCACGTCGGGATCGGTGCGCGCCAGCAGCAGGCCGTAGCTCGCGAACTGGGCGTTCGTGGTCCACACCTTCTGGCCGTTCAGCGTCCAGGAGCCGTCGCCCTCGGCGCGGGCGCGCGCCTGCACGCCGGCGAGGTCCGAGCCGGCGGCCGGCTCCGAGAAGAGCTGGCACCACACCTCGTCGCCGTGCAGCATCGGGCCCAGGTAGCGGGCCTTCTGCTCGTCGCTGCCGTGGGCGATGATCGTCGGCCCGAGCATCCCGACGCCGATCACGTCGAGGATCCCGGGCACGCCGGCCCGGCTGATCTCCTGGTTGACGATGACCTGCTCGATCGGCCCGAGCCCCTGGCCGCCGACCTCCTTGGGCCACACGACCCCGGCCAGCCCGCCCGCGGCCAGCTTGCCCTGCCAGGCGCGCCGCGCCGCCAGGTACTCGGCCTCGTCGCCGCCGTCGGGCAGCCGCGCGGGCGGCGCCTCGTCGCGATGCTCCTCGAGCCAGGCCCGCACCCGGGCCCGGAACGCTGCCTGCTCAGGGGTGTCGTTGAGGTCCACCCGTCCCTCCTCCGTTGGCTGACCGGCCAGTCAGCGAAAGCCTACGGGATGAAGTACATCGGGTTGGGCAGCTTGAACGTCCGGTTCGCGTAGCCGCCGGCCAGATCGGAGTCCTGGTCGCCGACGTTGACGAGGATGTCGTAGCCGGCCCGCTCGATCTTGCGCCGCTGGCCCGACTTGAACGGGATCACCGACGGCGCCGACAGGTCCGCCGTGGGGCGCAGGATCAGCTTCTGGTAGCGCGTGAAGCCGGCCTCGCGCAGGTTGCGGATCGTGACGTCGCGCATCTGCGTCACGCGGCCGGTGATGAAGAACACCTTCACGCCGCGGCGCAGCGCGAGCTGGTAGAGCTGGCGCGTCTCGACGATCGGCGGCAGCGCGGCGCTCATCACGCAGTTCACGCCGGCCGCTCCGTCGTCGAACGGCAGGTCGCCCGGCTTGCGGCACGGGTACTGCGAGAGCGACGTGTCGTCGATGTCCAGGACGAGCGCCGGTTTGCGGCCCTTCTGGAGCGTGCGCAGCTCGGCGCGCAGCGCGCGGCGCGCCTTGCGGAGCTGCGGGACCGTGTCGCGCGTGTACTGGCCGCTGTCGTAGTACTCCACGACCACGGGGCGCGGCTGGGGCGGGGGCGGCGGCGCGGCCAGCGCGACGGCGGCGCCGGCGCCGAGGGTGGCCGCGGCGAGGGCGGCGGCGAGAAGGCGGGACATGGCGCAACGCTACCTGCGCCCGTCATGCTCTGGCCATGGCCGACCTGATCGTCGACGTCGACGCCGTCCTCGCCGACCTGCGCGACCTGGCCGCACGCACGGGCGGGCCCGGCGGCGCGCGCCGCGTCGCCTGGACCGAGGGCTGGCTGGAGGCGCGCCGCTGGCTCATCGGCCGCCTGGAGGCGCTGCCCGTCGAGGTGGACCGCGACGAGGCCGGCAACCTGTGGGCGCGGATGGCGGGCGCCGTGTCCGACGACGGCTTCGTGATCGTCGGCTCGCACCTGGACGCGGTCCCGGCCGGCGGCTGGCTCGACGGCGCGCTGGGGGTCGCCGCCGCGCTGGGCGTCCTGCGGGCGCTCGCCGCCGCCGGGGAGCCGCCGGCCGTGCCGGTCGCGCTGGTCGACTGGGCCGACGAGGAGGGCGCCCGCTTCGGACGCTCGCTGCTGGGCTCGTCGGCCGCCGCGGGTACGCTCGACCCCGACGCGGTGCGCGACCTCGTCGACGCCGACGGTGTGCGCCTCGTGGACGCGCTCGCGGCGTGCGGCGTCGACCTCGACCGCGCGCCGCTCGCGAGCGCCCGCCTCGACGAGGCCCGCGCCTATCTCGAGCTGCACATCGAGCAGGGGCCGGTGCTCCTCGACGCCGGCCGCCCGGCGAGCGCGGTGAGCGGCACGGTGGGCGTGGAGCGGCTCGCCGTCGCCTTCTCGGGCCAGGCCGCGCACGCCGGGTCCACGCCGATGCGCCTGCGCCGCGACGCGCTGGCGGCCGCCGCGACGGCGCTGCTGGAGATCCGCGAGATCGGCCTCCACCACGACGGCGTCGCCACGGTCGGGTCGGTGCGGGCGCAGCCGGGGATCGTCACCGCGGTGGCGGGCGAGGCGGAGCTGCTGGTCGACCTGCGCCATCTCGGCGCGGGCGCCCTGGCTTCGATGCGCGCCGAGGCGGTCGCGGCGTGCGAGCGCGCCGCGGCCGCGCACGGGTGCACGGTCGCCGCCCGCCCGCTGTTCGCCGCCGCGCCGGCGCCGTTCGACCCGCGGCTGGTGACGATCGCCGCGGACGCCGTCGCGGCGGCCGGGGGCGGCGACGGCCCGCCGATCCCGAGCGGGCCGCTGCACGACGCGACCGAGGTCAGCCGGCGGGTGCCGACCGCGATGCTGTTCGCGCAGTCCGACCCGCCGCTGTCGCACACCGCGGTCGAGGACTCGCCGATCGCGGCGCTGCGCGTCGCGATCGAGGCCTACGGCCGGGCGGCTGGGCGGACCATCCAGTCGGCCGGCGCGGGCGAGCTCTGAGCCGTGCGTGGCGGCGCCGCGGCCTGGGTAACCGGGCGCCATGCTCATCGCCGCGATCATCGTCGTCTGCATCGTGCTGGCGGTCCTCGCCTTCCTGCTGCCGCGCCTGTCGCGCCATCCGCAGCGGGGCGTCGACAAGGCGCTCGGCGTCGGCCAGAGCGGCGCGGGCTCCGCGCCCGGGCCCGTGGGCCGCTGGCTGCAGAAGCCGTTCGCCTCGTCGCGCAAGGCCACGAACCGCAGCGCCGCCAAGGGCCGCGAGGGCCGCTCCAAGCTGCCGCTCTAGGGGGAACGCTCGCCCTGCGGGCTCGGTTCCCTCAGCGGGTGTTCGCCCGGGGGGCGAAACCCGCGCGCCGCGGCGCCCCTAGCGGCGCGCTGCGGCGCGGAAGCCGGCGTCCAGCAGCTTGCGGGCCTGGACGCCCGGGTCGGGCGAGTGCAGCAGCACGACGCCCAGCCGCACGCCGCCGCGCGTCGCGCTGGCCACCAGGCAGCGGCCCGCCTTCTTCGTGTAGCCGGTCTTGATCCCCGTCACCCCGCGGTAGCCGGTGAGGATCAGCGGGTTGTGCGAGGTCAGCCACAGCTTGCCGCCCTTGATCGGGAACGGCAGCACGACCTGGCGGCGGCGCACGATCCGCGCCAGGCGCGGCTCGTCGAGCACCGCCCGCGCCAGCGCGGCGAGGTCGGCCGCGCACGAGTGGTTGCCGCGGTCCTGCAGGCCGTCGGGCCGCGCGAACCGCGTGCACGCCAGCCCCATCCGCTCGGCCCGCGCGTTCATCGCCGCCACGAACCGCCGCATGCTGCCCGACACGTGCTGGGCCAGCGCGATCGCGGCGTCGTTGCCGGACACGACCATCAGCCCGTTCAGCAGCGTCTCGAGCCGCACCCGCTTGCCCTTGGGCAGCAGCCCGATCCCCGACCCCTCGTAGGCGAGCGCCTGCCTGGTCACGCGCACGCGCTCGCCCGGCTCGGCGCGGTCGGCGACGACGAGCGCGGTCATCATCTTCGTGAGGCTGGCGATCGGCAGCACGCGCTCGGGCTCGCGGCGCCACAGCACCTCGCCGGTGTCGAGGTCGAACAGCAGCCCGGCGCGCGGCGGCTTGCGCAGGCGCACGTCGACGACGTCGGCGGTCCCGGCCAGGGCCACGTCGAGCGGCTGGCGGGCGATCACCTCGGCGGTCGGGGGTCCGTTGAACGCCTGCTGGACGAGCGGTGCGGTGCGCGGACCCGCGGTCGCGGCCGGGTCGGCGTCGCCGTCGCGCTGCGACCAGCCCCAGGCCGCGAGCCCGCCCACGACGAGCAGCGCGAGCACGGCCGTCAGTGCGCGCGCGGTCCGGCTCACGACGGCGGCGGCGGCTCGCGCAGCGCGCCCAGCACGCCGAAGCCGAGCAGGGCGAGCACGAGCAGGGAGAGGGCGGTCAGCGGGTCGGGGCCGTTGCGCACGGCGACGGCGATCGTCAGGCCCCCGAGGATCGCGATCATCGCCAGCGCGCCCACCAGGATCGCCGTCCTCACGACAGCGCGGCGGCACGCCCGCGCGCCAGCAGCACCTCGGGCGTCTTCACGCGCGTGGCCAGCGGGCGGGCGACGGCCATCCCCAGCGCGAACGCCACGCCCTGGGCGGCCAGCAGCGTCGCCGGCCCGGCGAGGACGGCGAGCGCGACCTGCAGCGCGGCCCACGCGCCGAGCACGGCGGCGAGCGGCAGCGCGACGATCGTCGAGAACACGATCGCGAGCACGACCGCGAGCACGCGGCCCCACGGGTACAGCCGCAGGTAGGCGCCCAGGACGGCGGCGACGGCGCCGGTCGCCCCGGCCAGCGCGACGTGCCCGTCGGCGCCGAGCGCGAGCTGGGCGAGCGCGGCCACCCCGCCGCCGGCGACGAGGAAGGCGGCGAAGCGCACGCGGCCGAGGGCGTCCTCGACCGTCGGGCCCAGCAGCCACAGGAACAGCAGGTTCGCCAGCACGGCGAAGACGCTGCCGTCGAGGCCGGCGACCGGGAAGGCGATCGCGATCGCGGCCAGCAGCGCCAGCGTGACGATCGGGAGGCGATCGCGCGGGATGTCGTCGGTCACCGGGATCACGGGGTGAACCTACCGGCGCGGCGGTCGGTCAGGCCGCGGCGACCGGACCGTGGCCGGGCCGGCGCTGGGGCACGTGCTGGTCGGCGTGGTAGCTGGAGCGCACGA
>DATMSA010000033.1:0-3902 GCA_035565675.1 Capillimicrobium sp.
GAGGCCCGCGGCGGCGAGCGCGACGGCGGCGAGGCTCAGCACGGCACCTTCGTCTGGAAGTACATGACGCAGAACACCTTGCGTCCGCGGTAGCAGTACCCGGTGAGGGCGGCGTCGCCGTTGATGCGGCGGTTGTCGGTCGTGCAGCAGTCGACGAGCTTGCGCACGTGCCCGCCGCAGCAGCGGTACCAGGACCCGTCCACGTAGGGCCGGAAGCCGAAGCGCTCGCCGGTGGCGTCGCAGACCTTCGTGCGCGTCGCGACGGGCAGCGGGCGCCCCTCGGGGTCGCGCAGGAGCTCGCCGTCCTCGCCGACCGGGCGGCCGCGGCGGTCGATGCGGCGGCCGAGGTCGTCGACCGGCGCGCCGTCGCGCGCGCGGATCGGGTAGCCGCGCGCGTCGATGCGCGGCAGGCCGGTCGGGTGCGGGCAGGAGCCGGTCGTGTAGATGTGGCCGCAGAAGTGGTAGGCGTCGGCCTCGCCGGGCTTGACGACGTCGCGCACGAGGCTCGCGGCCGAGCCGACGACGAGCGCCTGGCCGACGCGCGACAGCAGGCCCCGCCGCGACGTCCGCGCGGCCAGCTCCTCGGTGAGGCGGCCGGCGCCGCGGCGCTCAGCCACCGGCCACCACCGCCTCCGCGGCCGGGCCCGCGTCGCGCTGCGCGGCGCGCCGCTCGGCGGTCGCGAGCACGCTCTCGAGCTGGCCCAGGCCGTTGAACGTGCCCTTGGCCAGCACCGTGCCGTCGCCGGGATGCAGCGCGACCGCGTACGGGCTGCCGGGGATCGCGGCGGCCGTCCACGCGTCGTGGTCGCGCACCTCGTCGAGCACGACGACGGCGAGGTCGGGCTCGCGGGCGAGCATCGCGACGGCCGGGGCGACGGCCTGGCACAGCCGGCACCCCTCCGAGGAGAACACCGCCAGCGCCAGGCGCACGGTGGGCGCGCCGTCGCGGCCGCGCAGCGCGCGGGCGGCGAGGATCGGCGCCGGCTCGCCGAGCGGCGGGCCCTCGTCGGGGATCTCGAGCGCCTGCTGGGGGCCGAGCGCCATGCGCAGCACGCCGATCTCGCGGGCGAGCGCGACGACGGCGACGGCCAGCCCGGCGATCGCCAGCGCGCACACGCCCAGCCCGAGCGCGAGCCAGGCCTCGGTCGAGGCCGAGCCGCGCGGCAGCAGCGGCAGGACCGCGAACGCCACCGCCAGGGCGCCGGCGCGCGCGACCGCCCACGGGCCGACCGTCGAGCGCGCGCCGAAGCACGCGCACGGGGCGCCCCGCCGGCCGCGCCGCAGCACCAGCGCCTGCGCCGCCGCGAACAGCGCCATCAGCGCCGCGCCGGCGTACGCGGCGACGTCGGACCCGAGCGCGACGCCGACCGCGATCGCCACCTCGGCGGCGACCACCGACGCCAGCAGGACCGCCTGGGCCGCCGGCGCGCGGACGCCGAACGTCGAGAGCGCCCGCGCGCTCGCGACGGGCGCCGCCACCTTCATCCCCGCCGCGGCGACCAGGATCGCGGCCAGCAGCAGTCCGACGACGTCGTGCGGCATCGCCGGGGACGCTAGCGCGACCGTCGCACCGGCGACCCCGCCGCCGGTAGGCTGGCGGCGGGTCCGATGCGAATCCTGAGCATCGACGGGGGCGGCATCCGCGGGATCGTGCCCGCCACGGTCCTCGCCGCGCTCGAGGAGCGCGCCGGCCGTCCGACGCACGCGCTCTTCGACCTCGTCGCCGGCACCTCGACCGGCGGCATCATCGCGCTGGCGCTCACCCGTCCCGGCGACGACGGCGCGCCGCGCTGGACGGCCGCCGAGGTCGTGCGGCTGTACCACGAGGAGGGGCCGCGCATCTTCCGCCGGTCGCTGGGGCGGCGCATCGCGACCGTCGACGGGCTCATCGACGAGCGCTACCCCAGCGACGAGCTGCGCACCGTGCTGGAGCGCTACCTGGGCGAGACGCGCCTGGACGCCGCGCTCACGCCGGTGCTCGTCACCGCCTACGACCTGGTGGCGCGCCGCCCGCGCTTCTTCAAGAGCTGGCGGGAGGACGCCGACGTCCCGATGGCGCTGGCGGCCGAGGCGACCGCCGCCGCGCCGACCTACTTCGAGCCGGTCCGCGACGGCGACGCGGCGCTCGTCGACGGCGGCGTGTACGCCGGCAACCCGGCGATGTGCGCCTACGCCGAGGCGGTGCGCCTGCGCCCCGGCGCCGAGATGCGCCTGCTGTCGCTCGGCACGGGAAGCCAGACGCGCCCGATCCCCTACGACGAGGCCAAGGACTGGGGCGTGCTGGAGTGGGCGCGCCCCATCCTCGACGTCGTCTTCGACGGGTCCAGCGACACCGTCGACTACCAGCTCGACCAGCTCCTCGAGGACCGCCACCTGCGCCTGCAGATCGAGCTGACGCAGGCCAACGACGACATGGACGACGCGTCGCCGGCCAACCTCGCCGCGCTCGCGGCGACCGGCCGCGAGCTCGTCGAGCGCAACGCCGGCGCGCTGGACGCGTGGGCGCAGGTCCTGGCGGCCGGGTGAGTCCTACGCCTTGCTGCCGACCTGGCCGCGGCGCGGCTCGCGCAGCGGGCGCAGCTCGACGGGCGCGGTGTGCAGCGCCCGCAGCCGCACGTCCTTCCACGACAGGCCCTCGCCGACCAGCGCCGGCGCGCCCATGATGAACGCGGTCGCGATCTCGACGGCCTGCAGGATGATCCCGAAGGCCAGCGCGTCGGCGTACCCGACCCCGTAGCCGCCGGTCAGCACCGCCACGCAGGCGGCCTGGAACACGCCGATGTTCGACGGCGTCACCGGCACCGCGGCGGTGACGTTGACCGCGAACAGGACGGCGGCGGCCGCGCCGAGCCCGGCGCGATGGTCCAGGCCGAGCGCGACGAGCAGCACGTAGCACGACACCCACTGGATCGCCCACGCGCCGAGCTGCATGACGACGGCCTCGGTGGCCAGCCGCGGGCGGCGGAACACGACGAGGCCGTTGCGCACGCGCGTGAGCGCGGCCCGCACCTTGGCGGCGGCCATCCGCACGCGCCGCGAGCGCGACGGGGCCCCGGCCCGCACGAGCGCCGGGGCGAGCAGCACCGACAGCAGGATCGCCGCCGGCGCGATCGCGAACGCGATCAGCGCGCCCTCGTGGCCGCTGAACAGGCCGATCGTCGAGAACATCACCATCCCGAGCACGATCAGCGCGAGCACGTTGAGCAGCGTCTGGGAGACGATCGTGCCGACCACGGTCGGCAGCACCTCGCGCGTGCGCCCGCCGATGCGGCGGGTGACGACGAGCGCGCGCGACGGCTCGCCGAGGCGCGCGGGCAGCGTGGCGGACATGAGCACGCCGATCGACGTGCCGCGCAGCACGTCGCGCCGCCCGACGCGCACGCCGGGCAGGGCGGCGCGCAGGATCGCGCGCCAGGCGACCGACCGGGCGACCATCGACAGGCACATGAGCGCCAGGCCGAACAGGACCCAGGCCGGGCTGGAGCGCCAGAGCGCGTCGCCGACGCGGTCGATGCCGATGCGCTGCAGCGCCAGCCACGACAGGACGACGCCGAGCGCGCCGGCCAGCAGGATCCCGGCGCGGCGCGCGAAGGCGACGGCGGGGCGCCGGGGGCGCAGCGGCTCCGGCTCCAGGCTCGGCATCCGGCGGGCGCGCACGGCGGGCTGCCCGTCGGCGGGCACGAACCCGCGGCGGGCGGCGAAGCGGGTGACGCGCGACGGCGACGTGCGCGCCGGGGCGGGCGCCGCGATCGCGTCCTCGTAGCTGCCGAGCACCTGGTCGGCGATGGTCGACCACGCGAAGCGGCGGGCCGACTCGGCGGCGGCCTCCCCCATGCGCGCCTCGCGCGACGGGTCGAGCGCCAGGTCGCGCAGGGTCTCGGCGAGCGCGGTCGCGTCGCCGC
>DATMSA010000034.1:0-8204 GCA_035565675.1 Capillimicrobium sp.
CTGGCCGCCGCGCTCGGCACCGACGCGCTGGCCGCCGCCCTGGACCGCGGGCGCGCGCTCGACCTCGAGGCCGCCAGGGCCCTCGCCCGGGCGGAGCTCGAGGACCGCGGGGATGCGGCGGGTGGCCCGGAGATGGGATTCGCGCGGCCAAGCGGGTAGTACCCATGGCATGACGCCGTCATCGCGTGAAGAGCGCACCCCCTGGCGGGCGCGGGACGACGCGAAGGTCTTCGTCGCGCTCGAGCGGGCGCGCCGGCTGTGCGCGCGCCTGCGCGAGCTTCCCGACGGCCCGCCGCCCGGCCCCGACGCGTTCGCCGCCGCCGAGGCGCGGCTCGGCCTCGCCGGGTTCGTCGCCTGCGAGCACCTCGACGCCGCGCAGCGCGAGGCGCTGCGGCGGGAGGCCGGCGCGGTCGACGCGACGCAGTCCCCCGACCGCCTGGCCGGCCGGCTCGCGGTCCTGGCCACGACCGCCGGGCGCCTCGCCCACGAGACCCAGGACCCGCAGGTGTGCGAGGAGCTCCACGTCGCGGGGCTGCACATCGACGACGCGCTGGGCCTGCTCGGCCTGCGCGCGCCCGGCAGGCGCCTGGCCTGGAGCGGCTGGTAGCCGGGGCCGTCGCCGCCTACCCTGGCGGCGATGGCCCTGGAAGCGCTGCTCGCGACCCTCGCGCTCGCCGCGCCGACCGCCGGCGCGGCCGCGACCGCGCCGCGCTGCCCGCCCGACGCCGGCAACTGCCGCGCCGCGCAGGGCCGCATCATCGCGATGGAGCGCGTCGACCCCGACGGGGACGGCGACCTGCACGTGGTGATCGCCGGCGGCTCGGTGACGCTGCCGGGCATCACGGTGCTGGACGTGTCGCGGCGGCTGCGGCCCAAGCGCGACCCGCGGATCGGCGACTGGGCCGCCGGCGCCGGGCCGGTGTACCGCGGCAGCTTCGGCCAGCGCCAGATCGAGGTCGTGCGCGTGGTCTTCCGGCCGCGGCGCCGATAACGTCGCCCCGTGATCCCCCTGGGCGTCTACGTGCACGTGCCGTTCTGCCTGTCACGCTGCGGCTACTGCGACTTCAACACGTACACGACCGGGGATCGCGGCGCCTACGTCGACGCGGCGCTGGCCGAGATCGACCTGGCGGCGCGCGTCCTGCACGCCGACGGGCCGGCGCGCCCGGTCGCCACCGTGTTCCTCGGCGGCGGCACGCCGACGCTGCTGACGCCCGCGCAGATCGGGGCGCTGCTGGCCCGCATCGACGCGCGGCTCGGGCTGGCGCCCGGCGCCGAGGTCACCGTGGAGGCCAACCCCGACAGCGTCGACGCCGCCGCGCTCGACGGCCTGCGCGCGGCGGGCGTCACGCGCATGTCGTTCGGCGTGCAGTCGGTCCGCGAGCACGTGCTCGCCGCGCTGGAGCGCAGCCACGGGCCGCGCCGGGCGCTGCAGGCGATCCGCGAGGCGCGCGCGGCCGGCTTCGACGGCGTCAGCGCCGACCTCATCTACGGCACGCCGGGCGAGAGCGCCGACGACTGGCGGGCGTCGCTGGAGGCGGTGCTCGAGGCGGGCGCCGACCACGTCAGCGCCTACGCCCTGACGGTCGAGCCGGGCACGCGCCTGCACGCCCAGGTGCGCCGCGGCGCGCGGCCCGCGCCGGACCCCGACACCCTCGCCGACCGCTACGCGGCCGCCGACGCGCTGCTGTCCGACGCCGGGCTGCGCTGGTACGAGCTGTCCAACTGGGCGCGCGAGCCGCGGGGCCGCTGCCGCCACAACCTCGGCTACTGGCGCTCGCACGACTGGTGGGGGATCGGCCCGGGCGCCCACAGCCACCTGGCCGGCACCCGCTGGTGGAACCTGGCCCACCCGGCCCGCTACGCGGCCGCGCTGCGCGAGGGCCGCTCCCCCGCGCAGGAGCGCGAGACGCTGGAGCCCGCGCAGCGGCGCCTGGAGCGGGTGATGCTCGAGGCGCGCCTGGCCGAGGGCCTCGACCGCGACCTGTGCGACCCGGCCGCGCTGGAGCGCCTGCGGGCCGGCGGGCTGCTGCGCGCCGACGACGGCCGCGTCGTGCTCACCCTCCGCGGCCGCCAGGTCGCCGACGCGGTGGTCCGCCACCTCGCATGAGCATCGCGCGCTGGCGCCCCTCCGATCCGGGCGGCTTCGCCCTGCGCCTGGCGCTGCGCACGGCGATCATGCTGCCGGCGACGTTCGCGCTCGGGATCGCGACCGGCAACGAGGAGACCGCGCTGTTCTGCGCGTTCGGCGCCATCGCCCTCCTGTTGTTCGTCGACTTCGGCGGCCCGACCGGCGTGCGCATCGGCGCCTACCTGTCGCTGCTCGTCGCGGGCGCCGGGCTGATCTCGCTCGGAACCCTCTGCTCGCAGGACACGGTGGCCGCCACCGTCGGCATGGTGGTCATCGGCTTCGCGATCCTCTTCGCGGGGGTGCTGAACGGCTACATCGCGGCCGGGAGCTCGGCCGCGCTGCTGGCGTTCATCCTGCCGGCGATGGTGTCGGGCTCGGCCGCCGACATCCCGCCGCGGCTGCTGGGCTGGGCGATCGCCGGCGCGACCTGCGTCCCGGCCTCGTTCCTGCTGTTCGCCGCGCGCCCGCGCGACCGGCTGCGCAGCGCGATCGCCGAGGCGCTGCGGGCCATCGCCCGGCTGCTGTCCGCGCCGCAGCCCACGCCGCAGGACGAGCGCGAGGTGAGCGCGCACGTCGACGCGATGCACGAGCGGTTCGCCGCCACGCCGTTCCGGCCGACCGGCCCCGCCGGCGCCACGGGCGCGCTGGCGCAGCTCATCGGCGAGGTCACCTGGCTGCACGCCCTCCTGCTGCGGATCCCGCGGCCGCCGGTGCCGCTGGAGCCGACGGCGGCCGAGCGCGACCTGCGCGCCCGATCGGCCGCGGCGCTCACCGACAGCGCGGCGCTCGTGGAGGGCCAGCCGCGCGACCTGCCCGACGTCGCCGGGCTCGAGCGGGTGCGCGCGCAGGTCGTCGACGAGCTCGTCGACCGCCTCGACGACCCGGCGCTGCGCGCCGACCCGCCACGCATGTGGGCGGCGGTCCTGCGCGCCTGGGAGGCGCGCGTCGTCTCGTACGCGACGCTCGACGTCGCCGACCGCGCGATGGTGGCCGGCGGCGCCACCGGGCGCGAGATGTCGGCGGCCGGCTTCATCCGCCGCCAGAGCGTGGCGCTGGCCGCGTCGGGCCGGATGGCGGCCGCGCACGCGGGCGTGCGCTCGGTGTGGTTTCGCAACAGCGTGCGCGGCGCGATCGGCCTCGCCGCCGCCGTGCTCGTCGGCCACGTCCTCGAGGTGCAGCACGCGTTCTGGGTCGTGCTCGGCGCCCTGTCGGTCCTGCGCTCCAGCGCGCTGAGCACCGGCGCCTCGATCGTGCAGGCGCTGCTGGGCACCGCCGCCGGCCTGGTCATCGGCGCGCCGATCCTGATCCTCCTCGGCGACAACGACGTCGCGCTGTGGTGCGTGCTCCCGTTCGCCGCGATGCTGTCGGCCTACGCGCCGCGGGCGATCTCGTTCGCCGCCGGGCAGACCGGGTTCACCGTCGCGATCTTCATCATCTTCGACCTCATCGAGCGCACCGGCTGGGAGGTGGGCGTGGTGCGCATCGAGGACGTGTCGATCGGCTTCGCGATCAGCCTGCTCGTGGGGGTGCTGTTCTGGCCGCGCGGCGCCGGGGCGCTGCTGCGCGGCGCGCTCGCCGAGGCGATCGCCGCCTCGGCCCGCCACCTCGACGCGGGCTTCCGGCGGTTCGCGCTCGGGGAGCCCGCCGACCGCCAGGCGGCCATGCGCGACGAGGCGGCGGCCGCGAGCGCGCGGCTCGACGCCGCCTTCCGCCAGCGCCTCGCCGAGCGCTCGGGTCAGCACCAGCGGCTCGTCCCGCACACGCGGCTGCTCGCGGCCGCCTCGCGCCTGGACACGACCGCGGTCGGGCTGGCGGTGCTGTCGGAGCTGATCGACGGCCGGCCCCGCCCCGCCGGCGCGACGCGCCTGCTGGAGGACGCGGGCCCGGTCTGCGCCTGGTACGAGCGCGCGGCGCAGGCGGTGGGCGAGAGCCGCCCCGCGCCGGAGCCCACCGCGCGCGACGCCGAGGCGCACGCGGTGTTCGTCGACGCGCTGCGCGACGCGGCGGCCACCGGCGACCGCGACGCGACGTTCGCCGCGATGCTCTTCGCCTGGACCGGGCTGCACCTCGACCAGATGCGGATGATGGAGGACGACGTCGCCGAGGCCGCCCGGGCGATCGCGCGACCCGGCCCGAAACGAGAAACGCCCGGCTGATCAGCCGGGCGTCGATCGTTGCTGGCTTCGCCGGTCGCTACCGGGGGAGAAGCGCGCCGCCGCAGTAGGGGCAGGCGCTGCGTTCCTCCACGCGGTCCGCGGACCACAGGCGAAGGCAGGTACGGCAGATGAACCGCATTCGGTCCTCCCTTCCTTGAGCGGATCGCGCTCGCCGAAGGCACGGCGAGTGATCCACCACACAGCCTAGCGGGGCGCGATCCGGGTACACCCCGATTCGCCATGACCCCCGCCACGATCCCGCCCGCCGCCGTCGACGCGGCCGCGCTGCAGCGCCTCCTCGACGGCGACCACGCCGCGGTGCGCGCCGAGGTGCGCGACTTCCTCGCCCGCCCGTCCAGCGCGCCGTACGCCGGCCACTCGATCGAGGAGCACCGCGCCCAGGTGCTGGCGTGGGCGCGCGAGCTCGCCGCCGACGGGCGCACCGCGCTCGGCTACCCGGTCGCCTACGGCGGCGCCGGCGACGTCGGCGCCTCGGTCGCCGCGTTCGAGACGCTCGCGTACGGCGACCTGTCGCTGCTGGTCAAGCTCGGCGTGCAGTTCGGGCTGTTCGGCGGCGCGGTCCTGCACCTCGGCACCGAGCGCCACCACGAGCGCTACCTGCGCGACATCGCGACGCTGCGCCTGCCCGGCTGCTTCGCGATGACCGAGACCGGCCACGGCTCCAACGTGCAGGCGCTCGAGACGACCGCGACCTACGACCCCGAGCGCGACGAGTTCGTCGTGCACACGCCGACCGAGTCCGCGCGCAAGGACTACATCGGCAACGCGGCCCGCGACGGGCGGATGGCGGTCGTGTTCGCGCAGCTCGTCGTCGGCGGCGAGGCGCGCGGCGTCCACGCGCTGCTCGTGCCGCTGCGCGACGAGGACGGCGAGCCGCTGCCGGGCGTGCGCCTGGAGGACTGCGGCGCCAAGCTCGGCCTCGACGGCGTCGACAACGGGCGGATCTGGTTCGACGCGGTGCGCGTGCCGCGCGAGGCGCTCCTGGACCGCTACGCGCAGGTCGCGCCGGACGGGACGTACACGAGCGCGATCGAGAACCCCACGCGCCGCTTCTTCACGATGCTCGGGACGCTGATCCAGGGCCGGGTGAGCATCTGCGGCGCGGCGGTGAACGCGTCGAAGGTCGCGCTGACGATCGCCGTGCGCCACGGGCTCACGCGGCGCCAGTTCGGGCCGCCGGGAGGCGAGGAGGCGCTGCTGCTCGACTACCGCACGCACCAGCGGCGGCTGCTGATCCCGCTCGCGCGCACGTACGCGCTGCACGCGGCCCAGGACGAGCTGCGCGGGCGGCTGCACGACGTGTTCGGCGGCAACGGCGACGACGCGGCGCGCGACCGCCGCGAGCTGGAGACGCTGGCGGCCGGGCTGAAGGCGGTCGCCACCTGGCACGCGACCGCGACGATCCAGGAGTGCCGCGAGGCGTGCGGCGGCGCCGGGTACCTGCGCGGCAACCGCTTCGCCGCGCTGAAGGCCGACACCGACGTCTTCACGACGTTCGAGGGCGACAACACGGTGCTGATGCAGCTCGCGGCCAAGAACCTGCTGACCGACTTCCGCGACCAGCTCGGCGAGCTCGACCCGCTCGGCACCGCGACGTTCTTCGCCGGGCAGGTGCTGGAGACGCTGGCCGAGCGGACCGCGGTGCGCGAGCTGCTGGGGCGGATCGCCGACGACCTGCGCCCGGGGCGCGACGACGGGGGCGACCTGCTCGACCGGGGCGCCCAGCTCGAGCTGCTGCGCTGGCGCGCGGACCACATCCTGTCGGGCGCCGCGCGGCGGCTGAAGGGCGGCATCGACGCGGGGCGCGACCCGTTCGACGTGCTCGTCGAGACGCAGGACCACGTGGTGGCGTGCGCGCGCGCCTGGGTCGACCGCGTCGTGGCGGAGGCGTTCGCGCGCACGGTCGAGGGCGCGGGGTCGGGACCGGAGGCCGAGCTGCTGGACCGGCTGTGCAGCCTGTACGTGCTGTCGACGATCGAGCGCGACCGCGGCTGGTTCCAGGAGCACGGGCGGCTGTCGTCGACGCGCTCGAAGGCGGTCGTGAAGGCGGTCAACGGGCTGTGCGCGGCGGTGCGCCCGCACGCCGGGGCGCTCGTCGACGCGTTCGCCGTGCCGCAGGCGTCGCTGGGCGACGCCGCGCCGGTGGCGCGCGGGTGACCGACGCCCGCGGGCCCCGACCGGCAGACTGCCGCCCATGGTGATCTGCATCACGGGCGCGTCGAGCGGCATCGGCGAGGCGACGGCGCTGCGCCTGGCGCGCGAGCCCGGCGCGCGGATGGTCCTCGTGGCGCGCCGCGGCGAGCGCCTCGCGCAGCTCGCCGAGCGGCTGCCGTGCCCGGCGACGTCCGTGGCCGTCGACCTGACCGACGACGACGCGCCCGAGCGCGTGCGCGCGCACGTCGAGGCCGAGCACGGCGGGCGGCTGGACGTGCTCGTCAACAACGCCGGCGCGTCCTGGCGGGCGCGGTTCGCCGACGGCGGCTACGAGAACGTGCGGCGCACGATGGCGATCAACTTCGACGCGCACGTGCGGCTCACGGAGGCGCTGCTGCCGCTGGTGCGCGCGAGCGCGCCGTCGACGATCGTGAACATGTCCTCGACGTCGGGGCGGATCGCGCGGGCGGGCGCGGGCGCGTACTGCGCGTCGAAGTTCGCGCTGTGCGGCTGGAGCGACGCCCTGGGCGCCGAGGAGCGCGCGAACGGCGTGAACGTCGCGCTCGTGCTGCCCGGGTTCATCCACACCGAGGGCTTCCCCCAGCGCGGGCTGCCGAACGTGCTCGTCTCGGAGCCCGGCGTGGTCGCCGACGCGATCGCCGACTGCGTCCTCAAGGGCCGGATGGAGCGCTACACGCCGCGGTACTACTGGCTGGCCGCGGCGGTCCGCATCCTGCTGCCGCGCGCGGTGCGGTGGTTCACGTCGAGCAGCTCCGGCTCGAAGCTCGTCACCGCGTCGCGCGGCGACGACGGCGCGGCCTGACGCGCGGCTCCTCCCCCGACGCGGCCGCCTCCACCGGGGGACGTGTGGCACATGACATCCGCATAGCGGACGCCATGTGCCACACGTGGCGGTGGGGAGCGGGTGGAGGGTGAGTGCTTCGCGCGTCGGGTGGGGCCGCCCGCCCGGCGGCCCCACCCTGGCGCGTCGTCATCGCGCGGCCGCCGCGCGCCGCAGCGCCGCACCGGCCGCGACCAGCAGGCCGCCGAGCAGCAGCAGCGGCAGGAGGCCGAAACCGGTCGTCGGCAGCTCGGCCGGGCCGGACGTCACGGCCGCGGCGGGCACGGTGACCGCGTCCTCGCTGGCCGCGGTGACGGTGGTCGTGGCGCCGTCGGGGCCGCCGCGCGACGCGCCGTCGCCGGGACCGGCGGAGGCGTCCCCGCCCGCCGACCCGCCGCCGCCGGAGCCGGCCGTGCCGTCGTCGGCCGGGCCGCCACCGGTGGTGTCGCCGGCCTCGCCGGACGGCGCGCCGGCCGCGGTGGCCGGCGGCGTGCCGGTCCCCTCGTCGCCCGTGCCGGGCGTGGCCGGGTCGTCGGTCCCGCCATCGCCGGGACCGCCGTCGCCAGGACCGCCGTCGCCTGGGTCCTCGCCGCCGGGGGTCCCGTCCCCGGGACCCTCGACGTCGTCGCCGGGGCTCAGCACGCGCACGGGCGCGGCCAGGTCCACCGGCGCGATCTGCGCGGCGCCGGTCGAGCCGTCGACCGTCGGCGTGCCGCCGCCGGCGTCCCCGCCACCGGTGCCGTTCCCCTCGCTGACGACCCGCACCGGAGCAGCGAGGCTCAGCTCGCCGGCCTGCACGGCGCCGGCCGTGTCGGTGACCGTCGGCGCATCGCCGGACGTACCGGCGGCCGCGGCGGTGTCGTCGCCGTCGCTCAGCACGCGGACCGGCACGTCGGCGTCG
>DATMSA010000035.1:0-8436 GCA_035565675.1 Capillimicrobium sp.
TCATCGGGTCGCGCAGCGCCTGGATCACCGGCTGGGAGATCGCGGGGCTGCCGACCGTGTAGCGCACGCCGGGGGTCGGGTCGTTGCCCGGCCCGCCCGGGTTGTACAGCGGGTCGTAGCGGCCGCTGCCCGGGATGTCGATGTGCGTGATGCGCCGCATCGCGCGCGCGTCGCCGTCGAGCACGATGTCGATCTGGTTGTCGCGGTCCTCGCTGTAGCAGTCGTCGTAGGAGTCCTGCTTGCGACCGAGGTCCGCGAGCCCGAGGACGCGCAGGCGCCCGCCGGCGACGCGGTAGTCGCGGTTGGCCTTCGTGATGAGGACCGTGCGCCCGTTCTTCCCGCGGACGCGCAGGCGGAAGTAGCGCTCGAACTCGGTCGGCTTGATGCCGAGCACGCCGTCGGGCGAGAAGCCGCCGGTGGTGAAGATCCGCAGGCGGAACTTCGCCGCGTCGCCGTACAGCGAGACGCCGTCGTTGGGCAGGTTCGTGCGGAACGCGGCCGGGGCGTTCTCGCCGCGGGTCGACATGCGCGTCAGCTTCGCGGCGGCCAGCCGCGGCCCGGTGCGCTCGGACGCGGGCGCGTTCGGGTCGCCGTAAGGGCTCGTCGACGCGGTCGCGTACATGCCGACCGCGCTGACGGTGCGCCCGCCGGGCCCGACGAGCTTCAGCGGGGTGTCGTCGGCGACGACCTCGGTGCGCACGACGTAGACCGACGCCGGGTCGCTCGCCGGCAGGCGGTTGCCGAACTTGCCGAACAGCACCGGCACCGCGCGCTCGTTGTACTCGAAGTTCGGCTGCAGCGCGGCCAGCTCGGGGGTGACGACGGAGCCGTCGCTCAACGTCACGCGGAAGTCCGTCGGGTCGAGCGTCGAGGGCAGCACGGGCCAGCTGAACTCGACCGGCAGGCCCGAGGAGAGCGTCGTCGGGAACCCGAAGCCGAACGCGACCGTCGTCGGCGAGACGGCCGACGTGTAGTCGCCCAGCGTGGGCGTCTCGGTGCAGGTGAGCTTGTTCCAGGCCCCGCCGGCGGCGCGGACGGCGACCTCGCTGGCGGCGAGGTCGTTGGAGCTCATGCCGGGGACCCCGATGATCTGGGTGAACCCGAGACCGGCGGCCATCATCCGTGGCCGGCGGTCCCACAGGTCGGCGTCGATGATCACGTCGCGCTTGAGCTGCTGCGAGGTGCGGGTCGGCTCCCCTTGCTGGAGCTGCGCCAGGGCGGCGGTCGCCGACGCGAGCATCCCGGCTGCGACGGCGACGATCAACACGAGTGCACGGTGCATGGCGCGACGCTACCAGTGCCTGACGCCCTGTCACCAGATAGGTGCTACACACCACACGATGAGCTCCGACGGCCCCGCGCGGCTGGCGTCCCACCGCGTCCACGACGCGCTGCGGGCCGAGATCGTCGCGGGCACGCTCGCGCCCGGCGACCGGGTGCCGTCGGAGCGCGCGCTGGCCCAGCGCCTGGGCGTCAACCGCCAGGCGGTGCGCGAGGCGCTCAAGCGCCTGGAGCAGGCCGGCCTCGTGCGCATCACCCACGGCGGCCCGACCCGCGTGCTCGACTGGCGCGAGGCCAGCGGCCTGGACCTCCTCGTCGACCTCGCGCGCGACGGCGGCGACATCGGCGACGAGGACCTCGGGCGCTCGGTGATCGAGCTGCGCGCGGTCGTCGGCATCGACGCGGCGCGCCGGTGCGCGACCCGCGCCGACGACGCCACGCTCGCGCGGATCGCCGAGCGCGCCGAGGCGGCCGCGGCGCTGGTGGGCGGGGACGTCGCCGCGCTCGAGGACGCCTACGCCGCCATGTGGCGCCGCGTCGTCGAGGGCTCGGGCAACGTCGCCTACCGCCTGGCCTTCAACTCGCTGATGGGCTCGCTGCCCCACCAGCCCGCGCTCGCCGAGGCGATGCGCCCCGGCGACGCGGACGCGATCCGCCGCTTCGGCGCGGCGATGCGGGCGCGCGACGCGGCCGCCGCGATCCGCGAGGCGACCGCGTTGCTGGAGGCGCCGCTCGACGACTGACCAACTGGTCTGACCAGTTGTGGTACGGTCGCGCCCATGCTCCGGGTCCTCGCGGCGAGCGCCGCCCTCCTCCTCGCGGGCGCGGCGGGCGCGCACGCGCAGACGCCCACCACCGATCCCGCCGTCGAGGCCGCCTGCCTCGCGCTGCATCCCGGCGGCACCGGCGGCGAGCCCGACCCCGTGCGCGCCGACCCGAGCGGCCCGCCGCCCGCCACCTGGCCGCAGGCGCCGGCCGGCCTGCTCCCCGAGCGGGTCGACCTCCGCGGCACGACCGAGACCTTCAACCGCTTCTACGACTTCGCGCTGCGCGACGGCAACCTCTACACGCGCCTGCGCGGCCGCGGCGACCCGTGGCGACAGGTGCCGCTGCCCGAATGCCTCGCCGGGCGCCTCATCGGCATCGCCGCCGACGACGACGAGCTGGTCGCGCTGGACTCGCAGCGGCGCATCTACACGATGGACCACGCGCTCAAGGACGCGACGCTGTGGAACTGGACGTCGCGCTGGGGGCCGCCGCTGTGGCAGGGCCCCGGGTTCGCGCTCCCCGGCGGCACGAAGGCGTGGTCGTGGTCGGTGCTCTCCCGCGCCGAGGACGGCAACTGGACCGACCCGGCCGGCAACCGCACCCGGGTCGGCGAGTACAAGGTCTCCCACATCTGGGGCCTGCGCGACGGCGGCCGGCGGCTGACGTTCTGGGACCCGTGGCTGCCGCTGGACGACAGCTACGAGGCGTGCGGGCCGGTCCGCGGCCGCTTCAAGGCCGTGAACCTGTCGGCCAGCGGCTCGCACCTGTTCGTCATCGGCGCGCACGGCGACATGTTCACGCGCCTGTACGACTTCGACATCTCCGGCCACGACCCGGTCTTCTTCGAGTACGCCTACGAGGACCAGCGCGGCAAGGGCGACGGCGCGCCGATCCAGCTGCCGGCCGAGCCGTGGAAGCACCAGCCGAAGATCCCGGGCACGATCACCGACCGGATCTCGATCCACAAGGTCGGCGCCGACGCCGTCCACGGGATGCTCCGCGTCGAGGGCCGCCGCCAGGGCCGCACCGGCTACTGGGAGCGCGACCTCGCCGCCTCCCCGAAGACCCCGTGGCGCTTCCACGCGACCGGTCAGCCGCTGCAGGGGCGCATCCTCGACAACCCGCGCCGCGGCACCGTGCGCCGCAGCCTCGGGCGCGGCGAGGAGTCGCGCTGGGTCATGCGCCAGGACGGGACGACCGCCGAGCTGCGCCGCTTCGACACGTACTGCTCGCCCGCCAGGTTGATCGTCCGCGAGAGGAGCGGGCGCACCTGGCGCGCGACCCTCCACCACGTCGACGGGCTGCGCCAGCAGCCGCGCGGGCGCGGACTGGACGACGAGCCGCGCGAGCAGTACGGGGCGATCGAGCGCGACGGCCGCTTCGAGACCGTGACGCTGCGCGCGACCCGCCACGAGATCGTGATCCCCGAGCGCGGGTGGCGCTTCACCCCGGCCCGATGACCGCCGCGATCAGCGAGACCTCGCGCGAGGCGCTGTCGATCCTGCGCGACGGCTCGAACTTCACCTGGTCGAGCGTCACGCTGCTCGGCCTCGTCTTCTACGTCTACGCGGTCGAGGTCGAGCGCCGGCGCTGGGACGTCGTCCTCGCCGGGTTGGGCTTCTTCCTCACCGACGTGTTCAACGAGCTCGTCAACTCGGCGTTCTTCCACATCTCCGACCGCGCGCCGCTGTGGGCGGTGACCGGCGACACCAGCTTCCTGGTGCTCATCGGCTGGAACGTCGAGATCATCTTCCTGTTCCTGATCACCGGGATCGTGTTCGTGAAGATGCTGCCGCCCGATCCGCGGATGCGCATCCTCGGGATCCCGAACCGCTGGCTGCTCGCGTTCCTGTTCTCGTGCCTGTGCGTGGCGGTCGAGATCTTCCTCGAGTGGACCGGCACGTTCCACTGGGACTACTGGTGGTGGGACGTCCCGTTCGTGCCGCTGATCGTCGTGTTCGGCTACATGACGTTCTTCCTCGTGGCGGCGTGGGTCTTCGACCAGCGCGACATGCGCGGCCGGCTGCGGATCGTCGGCGCGATCGCCGCCGTCGACGTCGTCCTGGCCGTCTCGTTCGGACTGGCGGGCTGGCTGTGAGGCGCGCGCTGCTGATCGCCCTGCTCGCCGCCCTGCTGCTCCCCACCGCGGCGAGCGCGATGCGCAACCCCGTGGTCCCCGAGACCGCCGCCGGCGACGACACGCCCGACCCGTGGCTGTTCCGCCACGCCGACCGCTACTGGCTGACCTACACGACCGCCGGGCGCATCGAGCTGCGCAGCGCCCGCACGCTCACGGGCCTGGCCGGCGCGACGCCGCGCAAGCTGTGGCCGCCCGACGGCGTCGTCGAGCCCGAGGAGCGCTGCTGCGAGATCTGGGCGCCGGAGATCCACCGGCTGACCGGCCCCGACGGCCGCCCGCGCTGGTACGTGTACTACGCCGCCAACGGCCACACGTTCGGCACGCACCGCATGTACGTGCTCGAGAGCGAGGGCGACAGCCCCGCCGGCCCGTACCGCGACCGCGGCCGCCTCGATCTGCCCGAGCCGTTCGCGATCGACGGCACCGTGTTCGAGGATCGCGGCCGCCGCTACCTGATCTACTCGGCCGGCGACACGTTCGCGCCCGCGTCCCTGCGCCTGGTGGAGCTGTCGAACCCGTGGACGGTCGCGAGCGCGCCGGTCGTCATCTCCGAGCCGACGCTGCCATGGGAGCAGGCGACGTTCGCGATCAACGAGGGCCCCGAGGTGCTGACGCGCGACGGGCTCCTGCACGTGATCTACTCGGCGAGCTGGTGCGGCAGCGGCCACTACGCGATGGGCCGCCTGACCGTCCCCGCCGACGCCGACCTGCTCGACCCCGCCACCTGGCGCGACGCGAAGGTGCCCGAGCCCGTGTTCGCCGGCGACCCGGCGCGCGGCGTGTGGGGCCCCGGGCACGGCTCGTTCTTCACCTCCCCCGACGGGCGCGAGCACTGGATGGTCTACCACGCCACCGAGGAGGAGAAGGGCTGCTTCACCGGCGGCCTGCGCACCGTGCGCGCCCAGCCGTTCACCTGGCGCGCCGACGGGACGCCCGACTTCGGGGCGCCGGCCCCGCTCTCGCAGCACCTGCCGGCGCCGAGCGGCGACGGGAGCGTGGTCGCGCAGGCCGAGACGGTGGTCCGCCGGGCGCGCGGCGCCCGCGCGACCACGGTGTCCGACCGCCGCCTCCACGGCTACGAGGGCCTGCGGCTCGCGCCCGCCCGTGGCGGCGACCGGCTGGCGACCCTGCGCGTGCGGGTCCCGCGGGGCGGCCGCTACCGGGTCGTGCTCGACGTGCTCGGACAGCCGGGCGCCGGCCCGGTCGCGCTGCGCCGGTCCGGTCGCTCCGCCGTCCGGCGCTCCGCGCGCGCCGCGTCGGAGCGCCTGCTGGCGCTGCCGTTCGGGACGCTGCGCCTGCGCCGCGGCGTCACGCGCCTGACGCTGTCGAGCGACCGGCCCCTCACGGTCGACCAGCTCCGGCTCGAGCGCGCCCGCTGAGCTCAGTGGTGGTGGCCGCCGCCATGGCCGCCACCCGGCAGGCGCTTGGGCCCGGGGCCGTCCTTCCCGTACACCTCGAGGATCTGCATCATGCCGTGGTCCTCGTGGAACAGGATGTGGCAGTGCATCACGAACACGCCGGTGAAGTCGAGGAACCGGTGGCGGATCGTGAGGCTGCCGTACGGCGGCACGAGCGCCGAGTCGCGGTAGTGGTCCTCGCCACGCCGGCGGTCGCCGTCGATCGCCACGACCTGGAACGGGTTGACGTGGATGTGGAGCGGGTGCGGCTCGTAGGTGAGGTTGCGGATCACCCACTCCTCGGTCGCGTTCAGCGGGATCTGCTCGTCGACCCGTGACACGTCGACCATGCGCCCGTTGATGTAGTACTCGAACGCGTCGAGCGGCCCGACGCCCCGCGGCTCGCGCTCCTCCAGGCGGAACGTGCGCCGGCGATCCACGCGCACGTCGCGCAGGTCGTCGACCGCCAGCAGCGTGGTCGGCAGCGGCGCCGGCTCGGCGGGCGGGCCCTCGACGACGAGCGTGGCGAGCACCTGCGGGACCGGCACCATGCTCGAGTAGAAGACGCCGTACTCCTCCCAGCTCAGCGACCGCAGCGCGAACGTGCCCGCGCGCGGCGCCTGCACGAGGACGTCGGCGCGGCCGCCGGGCGGCAGCTCGAGCACGTCGTGAGCGGTGGTCGCCGGCAGCGCGTTGCCGTCGATCGCGACGACGTGCAGCGGGTGGTCGTCGAGGCGCACGCGCAGGAACACCGAGCTGGTGTTGACCAGCCGCCAGCGCTGCGTCCGGCCCGTGCGCATCCACAGCGCCGGCCGGTAGCGGCCGTTGACGAGCGTGACCTGGTCGGACAGCGAGCTCGTGTCCGCGTCGGCGACCCGGCCGTCGACGACCTCCATCTGGCCGAAGACGAACGCGCGCTCCTCGAGGCCGGCGATGCCCGGCAGCCGGTCGAGCTCGCCGCGCACGACGAGCATGCCGAACAGCCCGCCGAACACCTGGTTGTCGGTGAGCATGTGGCGGTGGGCGTGGTACCAGAAGGTGCCGCCCGGATGGTCGGCGGGGATCGCGTAGCGGTAGCCGAACGCCTCGCCCGGCTCGATGTCGAGCAGCACGTCGTCGCCCGGCCGCCGCGGCGAGACGTGCAGGCCGTGGGTGTGCAGGTTCGTGACCTGCCGGGCGTCGTTGACGAGGTCGATCGCGAGCTCGTCGCCGGCGTGGACCTCGAGCGTCGGCCCGGGGAAGCTCCCGTCGTAGACGACGGCGCGAGCGGGCCGTCGGGCGATCGTCACCTCGGTCTCGGCGACGCGCAGCTGCGTCGCCAGCCGGCCGTCGCGCGAAGCGCGGACCTCCGGCTCCAGCCAGGCGGGCGCGCCGGGCTCGGCGCCGAGCGCGCGAGCGGTGCCGAGGACGCCGGAGCCCAGCAGGGCCGCGCCGCCGGCGGCCGTGCCGGTGCGGGCGAGCAGCTCGCGGCGCGTCAGCGGACGGCCGCTCATCGGCGCCCCGCCCGGCGGATCGAGACGACCTTGCGCGCCGGCGGCGAGTCGCCGGCCCGCCAGCGGATCTCGACGCGGTGGCGCGTGCCCGAGCGGCACGCGAACACGACCGTCGCGCCGATGCCCGACGGCGTCCCGGCCAGCACGGCGAACGGCGCCCGCCGGCGGATCCGCAGCGGCACGCGGCGCCCGTCGACCAGCACCGTGACGGCGGTGGCGGCGGGGACGCTCCAGCCGATCGTCACCTGCGCCTGGCCGGGGTGCGCGGGCAGGCACCAGAACCGCCGCGGGGCGTGGAACTGCACGATCCGCGGCGCGCCGCCGGCGGCGGGCGGCGGCGCGGGGGCCGTCGTCGCGGGCGGCGGCGGCGGGATCGTCCCGCCCTCGGGATCGGGCACGCCGTCGCCCGCGGCGCCGGCGACCGCAACGAGCCCGGCGACCATCGCTCCCACCACGCCGGCCGCGACCGGCGCCAGCACCCTCCCTGACACCCTTGACCTCCGTCCCGCGACCCGTCCGTACGTCGCGACGGCGGCGACGCTAGCAGGGATCGCGCGGCGTCCCGTCCGGCGGGGCGTCAGCGGTAGGGCGTGCCGACCGTCTGGCGGTACAGCTTGTGCGGCAGGCCGATCACGTGCGTGTCGCACTCGTACTGGAAGCCGCAGCGCTCGATCGTCCGGATCGCGCGATCGTGGTCGGTCAGCGCGAACGCGACGACGGTCGTCAGGCCGCGGATGCCGGGCGCGTGCTCGAGCGCGGCGCGGGTGATCTCGGTCGCGTAGCCTCGGCCCCACCGCTCCCGCTTGACCACCCAGCCGACCTCGACCTCGGCGCGGCCGGCGACGACCGTGTACGACAGGCCGAGGTGCCCGATCATCGCGCCACCGTCGCGCTCGCGCACGGTCCACGGCCCGAAGCCGACCGCGTTCCAGTGCGCCTCGTACTTGGCCAGCCAGGCGGCGCTCTGCTCGCGGGTCCGCGCGCCGCCGAGGTCCCCGGGCCACATCATCTCCCCCAGCTCCGCGTCGGCGCAGATCGCGGCGAACTCGTCGAGGTCGCGCTCGACGCTGCACACCTCGCCGATCAGGCGGTCGGTGGTGACGGTGGTCGGGAACGTGGTCATCGGATCGCGTGCTCCATTGCGTCGTGGGCTTCGCGGTGGTCGCCGGTCTCCCAGTCGAGGTCGACGATCACCTCCTGCACGCCCGCCCGGGCCAGGCCGGGCAGGTGGCGGGCGACCTCGGCGGCGCGGCCCTCGGACTCCACGATGCGCAGCACGATGCGCAGCGAGTCGGGGTCGCGGCCGGCGCCGGCGGCCGCCTCGCGGACGGCCGCGATGTCCGCGGCCGCCGCGTCG
>DATMSA010000036.1:0-91282 GCA_035565675.1 Capillimicrobium sp.
CAACACCCAACGCCTGCACGGCTACCTCGATGACCTCCCACCCGCCGAGTTCGAGCAGAGGTTCTACGCTGCCCGCCAGGGCGACAAGACCCTGGCCTGATCACAAAACGCCAGAGCCTCCATCAGCCCCAGCACGATTCAACCATCAGCTCCTGGGTCGCCTCTGTCGTCGGCTTGCTCATGACTCCTCCAGCGCGTGTCCGCTTTATGGTCCCGCCCCCATCGTCGATCTCTCGATCACTGGTTGCGAGGCGTCTCCTGCAGAGACGCGCCGGGGCCGCGTAACTCATCGCTCGATCGCCGTCGCAATGTCGCGCTTGCTCAGCGCCGAGTGCGACCACGGTCGCCGCTACGACCTCGACAACGCCACCCGGGACCTCGGGCGGTCCTGCGTGACGCGTTGGCCAGCCGGCGGCTGAGCCGCAATTCGGGGTGGCTCGCCACGCTGCACGAGCCCTGACGACCGCGCTCGCCTGTGCGCTGACGTTTGGCCGGGCCGACGACGCCTCCCGTCAGCGGCCTACGAGTCCCGGCCGGGCTGGGTCGACGAGCCGCCCGTGCGCCGGGGGCTGAGATCGGCACGAGTGGCGAATTACGCCCGCTGAGCGGGCGTAATTCGCCTTTCGGAGTCCGGGCATGCGGGTCTTCGTCTGGTCGGGCGACGACGGGCGCGACCGGCTCCTCGTCTTCGTTCGGTCGTCCCCCGGGCGCTCCTGGGGATCGTCACCTCAAGTCTGGGGTCGGGCCTGGGGGTGCCCCCGATGTGCCGCAGCCGACGCTCGCGGATGCTTGCTGCACGGTTCAGCAAGCGAGATCCGGGAGCCGAGGATGCACACCCCAATGAGCAACGCCGCGGAGGCAGGACCGATGCAGCCGACCATGACCCTTCCGACGATCCAGATCCGCCTCGCCCGTCCGGACGATGAGGCGACGCTGCTGCGCCTCGCGGCGCTCGACAGCGCGCCCGCCCCGCACGGCGACGTGCTGGTCGCGCCTGTCGGCGGCGAGATCCTCGCCGCGGTCGCGCTCGACAGCGGCCGGGCGATCGCCGATCCCTTCCGCCACACGGCGGACCTCGTGGAGCTCCTGCACACGCGCGCCCACCGGATCGGCGAGCGCGGGAGCGATGACGACCGCAAGTGGCGGTCCCTTTGCCGCCTTGCGTCGCCCATCGCGCCGGCCCGGTAGACCTCCAGCTCCGGGTGGGCGTCAGACGAGCGCGGCCCGTCGCATCGCGGCGCGCCGCGCCTCGTTCTCCAGCACGGCGAGGCGACGCCGACTCCGCCCGCCGGCGCGGTGTTAGCGGTCTGTTAGAGGCTCGCTGTACGGTTGCGCGCACCAGTCCCCGCGGCCGGGCCGACGGTGCTCCTCGGCGGTCGCGGCCCGGTCCCGATCACGAAAGGTCCTCCCCTCGTGCGCCTGTCTCGCCTCGCCGCGACCCTCGCGGCGCTGCTCGTGCTCGCCGCCGTCGGTGCCTCCGCCGCAGCGGCCGCGACCGTCACCAGGACGGTCCCCGGCGAGTACGTCTTCGCTCACGGGCAGCGGCCCGACGCCCCGGGCAACTGCTCGGCCATCATCTTCGTCCAGTGGGCCGACGTGCCCGGGACCATCGCGGCGACCGCGCGCTACACCTCGCTCTCGAACGGGTCGTGGGGCGAGCGGGCCGAGACCCGCGAGGCCCCGTTCGACGACACGTACACGTGGGTGACCACGTACACGGCCCCGCCCGGGACCCACTGGATCGCGATCGGCAAGGGCTGGTCCGCCGGCCCGCGCCCCAACGACTGCAGCGCGATGTCCGAGCGTCAGCGGCCGCTGTACCGCGCGCCCGTCACCGTCGAGCTGACGATTCAGGAGCCGCCGGCGTGCGTCGCCGCCAACGCGAGCGTCGCCAAGATCACCCGCAGGATCGCGACGCTGCAGAAGCAGTTCGCGCGGGCGTCTGCCAAGCGCAAGCGGTCGCTCAGCCGCAAGCTGGCCGGCGCCAGGCGCGACCTCGCCCGCGCCCAGGGCGCAGCCGGGCAGCACTGCCCCTGACCTCGCTGCAGGACGACATCTCGCGGACCGGCGGGTGCCCTCACCTGCGCACGCTGGCACGTCACCGACACGGAGCGTAGGATCGCCCTGCTGGAGAGACGCTCGGTGCCGCTACGTCGGCGCGTGACCGCCCCGGTGATCGCTGCCGCCGCCTCGTTCCGACCCGAGGGCCGCTGGTGTCCAGGTCACCCGGGAGGAGGACGTGATGACGAGCCAGGCGGAGGCGAATGCGGAGGCGAATGCCGCGACCACTTCGGCGGACCAGCGGGCACGGGAGGTCGAGGAGCAGCTGACCGACGACGAGCGGTTCTCGCTCCTCATCAGCATCTTCGGCCACGTGCCGGGAGGCGCCACCGGAGGGCGTGACCCGCGGATCCCCGACGAGGTCACGAACATGAGCGCGGGATACACGCCCGGTGTCCCCCGGCTCGGCATCCCGGCGATCCAGAGCAGCGACGCGAGCATGGGCGTCACGAACCCCGGCTACCGGCCGGACGACGAGGGCGCGACCGCGTTCCCTGCGCTGATCGCGCTCGGATCGAGCTTCAACCCGGACCTGGTGCGACGGGGCGGTGAGGCGATCGCCCGCGAGGCGCGGGTCCGTGGGTTCAACGTGCAGCTCGCCGGCGGCTGCAACCTGGCCCGCGACCCGCGCAACGGCCGCAACTTCGAGTACTACTCCGAGGACCCGTACCTGAGCGCGGTCCTCGCCGCCGAGCAGGTCAACGCCATCCAGAGCCAGGGTGTCGTCTCGACGCTCAAGCACTACTCGCTCAACTGCAACGAGACGAACCGCCATTGGCTGGACGCGATCATCGATCCCGCCGCCCATCGCGAGTCGGATCTCCTCACGTTCCAGATCGCGATCGAGCGCTCGCAGCCCGGCGCGATCATGAGCGGCTACAACAAGATCAACGGCGAGTACGCCGGCGGCAACCAGCATCTCCTCAACGACGTCCTGAAGGGCGCCTGGGGCTACCGGGGCTGGGTCATGTCCGACTGGGGCGCCACGCCGCGGTGGGACTTCGCGCTCAAGGGGCTCGACCAGGAGTCGGGCGTCCAGGCCGACGCGCTCCTGTGGGGAAAGGAGCCGTTCACGGACGAGCTCGTCGATGCGTACGCCCGGGGCGAGCTGTCCGGGGAACGCCTGTCGGACATGGTCCGGCGCATCCTCCGTTCGCTCTTCGCGGTCGGCGCCGACCGGTGGGGGCCGGCTCCCGAGGTCGACATGGCCGAGCACCACGCGATCGCGCTCGAGGGGGCGCGCCAGGGCATCGTGCTCCTGAAGAACGACGGCGCGCTGCCGCTGGCGACCGACCAGCCGGTCAAGGTCGCCGTGATCGGCGGCTACGCCCAGCAGGGGGTGGTCAGCGGCACCGGCTCGGGCGCCGTCGCCCCGGTGGGCGGTTTCGCCGGCGTCATCAAGATCGGCGGCGCCGGCGTCATGGGGAAGCACCGCAATCTGTTCCTGTTCCCGCCGTCGCCGCTCGAGGAGCTCCAGAAGGCGCTCCCCCACGCGCAGTTCGACTTCGACCCCGGGTACACGCCGGCCGAGGCGGCGCTGACGGCGAAGCGCTGCGACGTGGTGATCGCCTTCGGCATCCGCGTCGAGGGAGAGGGATTCGACAGCGCGGACCTCTCGCTCCCGTGGGGCCAGGGCGCCGTCATCGACGCCGTGGCCTCCGTCAACCCGAACACGATCGTCGTCCTGGAGACGGGGAACCCGGTGTCGATGCCGTGGCGCGACAAGGTGAGGGCGATCGTGCAGGCCTGGTATCCCGGCCAGGCCGGCGGGCAGGCGATCGCCGACGTGCTGACGGGCGCGGTGAACCCGTCGGGCCGGCTGCCGATCACGTTCCCCGAGAGCCTCGACCAGACGCCGCGGCCCGAGCTGCCCGGTCTCGGCACGCCGTGGGGAACGCCGGTCACGATCGCCTACGACGAAGGCGCGGAGATCGGGTACCGGTGGTTCGCGAAGACGGGCGCGAAGCCGCTGTTCGCGTTCGGCCACGGATTGAGCTACACGACGTTCGAGTACGGCGACCTCGAAGTCGAAGGTGGCGACACCGTCACGGCGACGTTCAGCGTGACCAACACCGGCGAGCGGGCCGGCGCCGACGTCCCGCAGCTGTATCTGACCGAGGCGGCCGGCGATCGGCGGATGCGCCTGCTCGGCTTCGAGCGGGTCGAGCTCGAGCCCGGCGAGTCGGCGCGGGTGAACCTGACCGCGGACCGCCGCCTGCTGGCGCGCTTCGACGCGGGTGCGGGACGGTGGCGGATCGACGAAGGCGCCTACCAGGTCGCGCTCGGCCGGTCCGCCGACGCCCTCGACCTCACCGCGCAGACGACGCTGACGGAGGCGCTCTTCGGAAGCTGAGCTCCCGTTTCGACGCTACGCATCACGGACATCGTCGATGCCGGGCGAGGCGGAGCAACCGCAGGTGCCGGCCTCGTGCTCGGGACCGCAGCAGCCCGCCTTGTCGCTGGGCTCGCAGCACGTCGCCTGCGTCTGCGGCGCGCAGCACGAGCTGGTCGCCGTCGGATCGGTGGTGGTCAGCTCAGCCATGCGGTCAGCTCCTCCAGGCGCTCCGGGAGCGCGTAGTAGTAGGCCCACAGGCCGCGGCGCTCGCTGTCGACCAGCCCGGCGTCCCTGAGGACCTTCAGGTGGTGGGAGATCGTCGGCTGCGAGAGCTCGAACAGCGGCACCAGCTCGCAGACGCAGACCTTGCCGGCGTGCTTGCGCAGCACGTCCAGCAGCGTGAGGCGAACCGGGTCGCCGAGCGCCTTGGCCACGGCGGCCATGCGCTGAGCCTGCTCGCGCTGCACGTCGGGATACACGACCGGGTCGCAGCACGGCTCGCCCGCAGGGCGCTTGGTCTTCGGGGTGAGCTCCAGATCGACCGCCATCTATATAGGTCTATCTATTGAATCGAGAAATGTCAATGGATAGCCTCACCCCGGCATGGGCCGCCCCGACCTCTCGCGCCGCGCGACGACTGAGCTGATCGCCGTCTTCGCGCTGGTGTTCGCGATCGGCAGCGCCGCCGCCGAAGCCGGCTCGGGGCGCGCCGAGCTCGGGCTCGCCGCGATGGCCGGCGTCTCCGGGCTCGCGATCGCCGCGCTCGTCTACGCCACCGGGCATCTGTCCGGCGCGCACATCAACCCGGCGGTGACGATCGCGTTCGCCGCCACGCGCCACTTCCCCCGCCGCGACGCGGTCGCCTACATCGCCGCGCAGCTCGCCGGGGCCGGCCTGGCCGGCCTGCTGCTGCACGCTTGCTGGCCCGGGGACCCGGGCGACCTGGGCGCCACGGCCATCACCGTCAGCCCCGGCCTCGCGGTCCTCTACGAGCTGCTGCTCACCGCGCTGCTGATGTTCGTCATCGTCGCCGTGGCCACCGACACGAGAGCCGTCGGTGCCGGGGCCGCGATCGCCATCGGCGTCGTCGTCGCCCTGGACATCCTCATCGGCGGCGCCGTCTCCGGTGCCTCGATGAACCCCGCCCGCTCCTTCGGCCCCGCGCTCGGCTCCGGCACCTGGGCCGACTTCTGGGTCTGGATCGCCGGCCCCATCCCCGGCGCCCTGGTCGGCGCGCTGGCCTACCAGCACGTTCGCGTCCCCCACACCCCGCCCGGAGCCACCCCATGAGCAACGTCCTGTTCGTCTGCCTGCACAACGCCGGCCGCTCCCAGATGAGCCAGGCGCTCTTCAACCAGGCCGCAGCCGGACGCCATGAAGGCCGCTCGGCCGGCAGCACCCCCGCCGACCGCGTCCACCCGCAGGTGATCGAGGTCATGGACGAGCTCGGCATCGATCTCCGCGGCGAGACACCCAAGCTCCTCAGCCACGCCATGGCCGAGTGGGCCGACGTCGTCGTCACGATGGGCTGCGGCGACGCCTGCCCCTACCTCCCCGGCAAGCGCTACCTGGACTGGGACCTCCCCGATCCCGCAGATCGGCCCATCGACGCGGTGCGGGCCGTGCGTGACGAGATCGCCAGACGCGTCGCCGATCTGCTCGCCGAACTGGGCTGAACCCGCCCGCGGCGGGATCCCGCTCCGGACACGGGTAGCCGACGGTCCAACCGTCCAGGCGGCTCCCTGTGTCTGGCCAGCCGATCACGTACGACTACGTCGTCGTCGTCGGCTCCCGCGGGAGCCATCGTCGCCACGACGTCCAGGAGATCGAGCCCGGCGGCGAGGCCGAGTCCGACGACGCCCTGCTCGACCACATCCGCTCCAACGCCGACACCGCGTTCCACTTCTGCGGCAGCGCCCGGATGGGCACCGACGAACTGGCCGTCGTCGACCCGCAGCTGCGCGTGCGCGGCGTGGCGCGGCTGCGGGTGATCGACGCGGCGGTGTTGATGATCGGCGAGTCGGGCGCCGACCTCGTGCGGGGCCGCACGGCGCCGCCTCAGCGCGAGAAGGTGGTCGTGTAGACGCCGCCGCTGAGCTTGATGCGCGGACGTGCCTGCGACTGGACCTCGACCCGTCGCTTCCCGTACGTCGAGATGATCGGGGTCCGCGCCGGTCGGTCGAGGGCGTTGTACGAGCACGAGAAGTTGGGCGTCATGCTCGTCGACTGGCACGTGTACGGATAGCCCTGGATCATCAGGTCCTCGCCAGGGCGCAGCGTCAGCACGCCGGCGGCGCTCGCGGTCGCCACGACCGCCACCATCGCGGTGACCACACAGGCGATGAAGGTCCGCATGTCACTCCTCCCGTTGAGTTGGAGCGGCACTCTCTCACGTCCGCCGCCTCGCGATGACGCGGCCGCCGCGGGTTACGGCGGCGCGCGCCGGCATCACTTCGAGCTCACGGACGCCGAAGCGGCCGAGTACGCGACCCACGTCACCGCGGCGCTCGGCAGCTTCGCGGTCCTCGACGACCTTGACGAGCACGACGAGGTCGACCCGGCGGCGCCGGCCAGCCGCTGCGCCTCGGCACGCGCATGATGGACGGCTTCGTCGCGATCCGGACGCGACCTCGCCGGCGGCCACGAGCGCGGCGCTGCCGCTCGACGACCCGGGACGTGCGCGGGGTCGCGCGGGTTCAGCAACGGGGGCTCGAAGCCACCGACGAAGCCGCCGCCGTCGAAGCAGAAGGCCGGCACGGCTGAGCGGCCGATGATCTCCGCGCCGGCGTCGAGGATCCGGGTCACGACGCCGTGCAGCGTCAGTAGAACAGCCGCTGGTCGACCTCCAGGCCGTTGGCCTCGCAGTGCGCCACGTAGCGGTCGACGAAGTAGAAGACCGTCTCCTGGTCGACGCGGTTGTCGTTCTCGTCGAAGAAGTCCATCGCGCCGTTGACGACGAAGAGCGTCTTCATCCCGGCCGGGTCGTCGATCATCAGCGTGTGGATGGCGCCCGGCGCCTCGTGGACGAACGCGCCCTGGTGGGCGACCCAGTCGTACTCGGCGTACCGCCAGCTGCCCTCGATCACGTAGGCGAAGACCTCGCCGTGGTGCTGGTGGCGGCCGACGACGCCGGAGGTCGTGATGTGCACGACGAAGGTCCAGCCGCCCCGGGCGATGTCGAAGCGCACCGGCTGCCAGCGCATGAACGGCAGCTTCTCGGACTGGATCCAGGGGCGGTCGGCCTCGTTGAGGACGAAGTCGTCCAGCCCGAACCGGTTGATCGTCGGGGTCAGGTCGCCGGTGGGGTTCACTGGGCTGCCTCCTCGGGGGTCGGGTTGGGGATGGTGGCCAGCGCGCCGCCGTCGACGGGCCAGCCGACGCCGTTGACGAAGGACGCGTCGTCGCTGCACAGGAACGTCACCACGGCGGCGACCTCGTCGGCCTGGCCGGTGCGCCCCTGCGACGCCACCTGGCTCATGAAGGCCAGGCCGGCGTCGACGTCGCCGCCCAGCTCGCCGGCGAGCGAGCGCAGCATCCGCGTGTCGATCATGCCGGGCAGGACCGCGTTGACGCGCACGCCCGACGGGCCCGCCTCGGTCGCCGCGGTGCGGGTCAGCCCGAGCACCGCGTGCTTGGTGGCGTTGTAGGCGCCGGTCCCGGGCAGGCCGCGCTCGCTGGCCAGCGACCCGGTGTTCACGATCGCGCCGCTGCCCTGCTCGAGCATGACGGGCAGGACGAAGCGCAGGCCGAGGAAGACGCCGGTGAGGTTCACCGCCATCACCGCGTGGAACGCGTCGATCGGGTACTGCGCGATCGGCGCGACCGGGCCCTCGATGCCGGCGTTGTTGAAGAACGCGTCGATGCGGCCGTGCGCGGCGAGCGCCGCGTCGACGTACGCCCGGACCTCGTCGGGCTGGGTCACGTCGGCCACCGACGCGGTGACCGCCGTCGCGCCCGTCGCGCGGACGGCCTCCGCGGCGTCCTCGAGGGCCTGCGCGTCGCGGTCGACGAGGTGCACCCCGGCGCCCGCGCCGGCGAAGCGCAGCGCCGCCGCCCGCCCGATCCCGCCCGCCGCGCCGGTGATCAGCGCGGTGCGTCCTGTGAGCATCATGGCGCGATCCTTGCGATGATCCGCGAGCTCGCATATGTGGGATTCCCACAAGCGGCGGACGAGAGGTGTGGGCTCGCGCCACGTCCGATCGGGCATCGAAGAGGAGAGCGATGCAGACCGCGACCGTCGACATCATCCGGGACGCCGCCACCGCGCTGGAGGCGTCGCTCGACACGCTGCTCGACGACATCTCCCGGACCATCGCGGCCGAGGTGCCCGACGTCCTGGACGACGACTCCTACCGGGCCAGCAACCGGGCGAACCTCGCGCTGAAGCTCGCCATCCTGCGCCGGGGCGACGACCTGACCATCCCCCACGCCCCGCACGACGCGCTGCTCTACGCGCGCGACCTCGCGCGCCGCGGCGCCGACCTCTCGGTGCTCCTGCGCGCCTACGACCTCGGCCACCGGCTCTTCTGGAGCGAGTGGACGCGCGAGTGCGCCGCCCGCACCACCGACCCCGCGGTGCTCAACGAGCTGTACGACGTCTCCGCGCGGTTCCTCTTCGGCTACTTCGACGCCGTGCCGGCGGCGGTGACCGACGCCTACCGCGACGAGCTGACCCGGCGCACCGACACCGGCGAGGCGCGCCGCGCGGAGGCGGTGTGCGGCGTGCTCGCGGGGCTGGTGGGCGACGTGCGGCCCATCGAGCGCGAGCTCGGCTATCCCCTGGCCGACGCGCCGCACGTCGCGCTGATCTGCGACGACACCGCGGCCGCGGCGCGCACGGCCGTGCTGCGCACCGGGCGCGCCGTCGCCTCCCCCACGCTGGTCGTGCGCGCGGAATCCCAGGCGCTGTGGGCCTGGTTCGCCACCGGCGACCTGGCCGCGGTCGAACGCGCGCTCGCCGGCCACGAGCCGCTCCAGGGCGCCACGCTCGCCCTCGGCGAGGCCGGACGCGGCGTCGACGGCTTCTGCGAGAGCCACCGCGAGGCGCAGCTCGCGCTGCGCCACGGTCGCGGCGCGCAGCGCCTGGTGCGCTACCGCGACCTGGGCGCGGCCTCGCTCCTGGCCGGCGATCCGCGCCGCGCGGCCCGCTTCGCCGAGCGCGAGCTCGGGGCCCTGGCGGCGCCGGACGACGCCACCGGCCGCATCCGCGCGACCGTGCGCGTCTACCTCCAGGAGAACGGCAGCCAGGCGGCGACCGCCCGGCGGCTCGGCGTGCACGTCAACACCGTCGCGTACCGCCTGCGGCGCGCCGAGCAGCTGCTGGGACGCCCCGTGGCCGACCGGCGGTTCGACCTCGAGGCGGCCCTGCTGCTGCACGCCCGCGAGCACGATCGCTGAGGCCGGGACTTGCCGCCGCCCGGCGAACCGCAGATAGTCCGTCGTGCAATGGACGCGCTCGCGGCGGCCGCAGAGGTCTAGTCCCCGGTGCAGGAGGCGATCGGGCAGGTCCTGTCGTTCGCGGTCGTCGTGGCGATCAGCCCGATCCCGATCGTCGGCGTCGTGCTGATGCTCGGGACGCCGCGGGCGCGGTCCAACGGGCCGGCGTTCCTGGCCGGATGGCTCGTCGGCCTGGCCGTGGTCGGCGTGGTGGTGCTGCTCGTGGCCAAGGGCGCGGGCGCCGACGACGACGGCGGCGCGTCCAGCGGGGTCGGCTGGCTGAAGGTCGCCCTCGGCGCCGTGCTGATCGCGCTCGCCGTCCGGCGATGGCGCACGCGCCCCCGCGGCGATGGCGAGCCCGAGCTCCCCGCGTGGATGCGTGCCGTCGACGAGTTCACGGCGTCCCGGGCGGCGGCGATGGGCGTCGCGCTGTCGGCGGTGAACCCGAAGAACCTGATCATGACCGTGGGCGCCTCGGTGGCGATCGTGCAGACGGGCGCGTCGGCCGCGAGCCGGTTCGTCGCCCTTGCGGTGTTCGTCGCCATCGGCACGGTCGGCGTCGCCGCTCCGCTCGTCATGTTCTTCGTCAGCGGCGAGCGCGCGGCGCGGGCGCTCGAGGGGACGAAGACCTGGCTGGCGGCCCACAGCAGCGCGGTGATGGCGGTGGTGCTGCTCGTCATCGGCGCCAAGCTGCTGGGCGACGGGATCTCCATCGTGTGACTCGCGGTCGGCGGCGCCGGCGCGCCCGGGTCCTACGACGATCTGAGCTGACGCAGCAGCCGTCGCCCTCCGAGCACCGCCGCGCCGGCGACGGCCACCCACGGGCCGGCGACGATCACCGGGTCGAGCAGGTGGTGGCGGCGGTCGGAGCGGCCGCTGCGCGCGGTCCCACGCGCGGACAGCTCCGCGCGCACGCCGGTCTGGGTCACCGGGTTGTCGGGGTGCGGCGACGCGAGCGAGCGCACGTGGCTGCCCCAGGCGTCGATGCGGTCGCCCGCCATCAGGAGGAGCCAGTGGGCGAGCCGGGCCTCGCTGAACCGGCGATAGGCCAGGCGGCGAACGGCCCCGGAGGCGCCGTGCAGCGGTTGGGCGGTGCCGAACACCGGCGTGACGAACGCGTGCTCGACGGAGCGTTCGCGGCCCTCGCCGCCCGGCTGGCGCTCGGGGAAGCGCCAGTGCGCTCCGGTGCGCTCGGGGGCGTGCTGCAGCTTGGGATGCGACGGGCGATCGGCGGGGTCCAGGTCCACGCCCCAGCCGGGGATGCGGGCCCGCAGCTGCTCCGGGGTCTCGCGCATCCGCGGCGCGTCGGGCACGTAGGCGATCGGCAGATCGTGATCGGGCATGGTCGGCTCCTCTACGACGCGGTGGGCAGGATCAGCGGCTTGATGCAGCCGTCGAGCTTGGCCGAGAAGACGTGGTAGGCGTCGGCGATCCCCTCCAGCGGGAATCGGTGGGTCACCATCTCGCGCGGGGTGAGGTGGCCGTTGCGGACGTGCTCGAACATCCGCGGCCACTGGCGCTTCACCGGCGTCTGGTTCATCCGCAGCGTCAGCCCCTTGTTCAGCGCGTCGCCGAACTTCACGGCGTTGGGGACCGGCCCGTAGGCGCCGATCACCGCGACGGTCCCGCCCTTGCGCACGCCGTCGATCGCCCAGTTGAGCGCGACCGGCGAGCCGCCCTGCAGCTTCAGCTTGGCCCCCGCGACGTGCATGAGGCAGTTGCCGTCCGCCTCGGCGCCGACCGCCTCGATGACCACGTCCGCGCCGAGGTGGTCGGTCTGCCGCTTGAGCTCGACCACGATGTCGTCGTGCTCGTCGTAGTCGAGCGTCTCGGCGTGCGCCATCGCGCGCGCCTTCTCCAGCCGCTCGGCGAGGTGGTCGACGACGATGACCCGGCCGGCGCCCATCAGCCACGCGGACTGCGCGGCGATCAGGCCGACCGGCCCGGCGCCCAGCACGACGACGGTGTCGCCCTCGGCGATCTCGCCGAGCTGCGCGCCGAAGTAGCCCGTCGCGGCGGCGTCCGTGAGCAGCACCGCGTCCTCGTCGTGCATCCACTCGGGGATCTTCACGGGCCCGACGTCGGCGAACGGCACGCGCACGTACTCCGCCTGCCCGCCGTCGTAGCCGCCGGTGGTGTGCGAGTAGCCGTAGATGCCGCCGACCGCGGTGGCGTTGGCGTTCACGTTGTGGCAGTTGCTGTACAGGCCCCGGGCGCAGAACCAGCAGCTTCCGCAGAAGATGTTGAACGGCACCATCACGCGGTCGCCGACCTGGAGGCTCTGCACCGACGGCCCGACCTCGTCGACGACGCCGATGAACTCGTGCCCGAACGTATGGCCGATCCGGGTGTCGGGCATCATCCCGTGGTAGAGGTGCAGATCGGAGCCGCAGATCGCGGCGAGCTGCACCCGGACGATCGCGTCGTTCGGATGCTCGATCCGGGGTGGGTCCTTCTCCTCGACCCGCAGCTTGTACGGGCCGCGGTACGTCATCGCGCGCATGGGGGCTCCAGAGGCTGAGGGGCGAGCTTGCGGCTTCCCGGCCGCCGACGGGCGAAACCTGTCTCCGATAGAAAGCCGGGCATGCTCTGGCGATCGGCGACGGATCTCGTGGACCTGCTGCGCACCGGCGAGGTCGGTGCGGTCGAGCTGCTCGACCTGCATCTGGAGCGCGTCGCGGCGGTGAACCCGGGCCTGAACGCGATCGTGGCGTTCGACGAGGAGGGCGCGCGAGCGCAGGCGAAGCGGGTCGACGAGCTGCGCGCCCGCGGCGAGGACCCCGGCCCGCTCGGCGGCCTGCCGATGACGATCAAGGACGTCTACGAGGTCGTCGGGATGCCGGCCACGTGCGGGTTCCCGCATCTCGCCGACCACCACCCGACGCAGGACGCCGACGTCGCCGTGCGCCTGCGCGAGGCCGGCGCGGTGATCTTCGGCAAGACGAACGTGCCGAGGGCGCGGCCGACCACCAGAGCTACAACGCCGTGTACGGCGTCACGCGCAACCCGTGGCACCCGGACCGCTCCGCCGGCGGGTCGTCGGGCGGGTCGGCCGTGGCGGTCGCCGCCGGGATGACCCCGTTGGAGGTCGGCAGCGACGTGGGCGGCTCGATCCGCTGCCCGGCGCACTTCTGCGGCGTCTGGGGGCACAAGCCCAGCTACGGCGTCGTGTCGCTGCGCGGCCACATCCCGCCGGCCCCCGAGTCGTACGGCCCGATCGAGATGGCCGTCGGGGGGCCGCTCGCGCGGGACGCCCGCGACCTCGCGCTGGGCATGGACGTCATCGCCGGCCCTGACGCCCTCGACCGCAAGGGCAAGCGCTGGGCGCTCCCCCAGCCGCGCCACGATCGCCTCGAGGACTTCCGGGTCGCGGTGCTGCTGGAGGCCGACGGCGCGCCGGTCGACGGCGCGTACCGCCGAGCGCTGGAGGCGTTCGTCGACGAGCTGCGCGGCGCCGGCGCCCGCGTGACGACGCTGGCGCAGCCGCCCGTCGACACCGAGCACGCGCTCGACGTCTACTTCGACATCCTCTTCGGCACGTTCGGCGGCGGCGCGCCCGAGCCGATCTACGAGGCGTTCCGCGCCCTGGCCCCGGACGCGAGCCCGGACGACCGCACGTTCGCGGCGCGCATGGGCCGCGGCGCGCGCATGACCGCCCGCGACTGGCTCGGCCGCCTCGACGACCGCGTCCGCCTGCAGGCGCGGTGGGAGGCGTTCTTCCGCGACGTCGACATCCTCCTGTGCCCGGTCATGTCGACCGTGGCGTTCCCGCACGACCACACCGGCGTCGACCACACCGCCCAGCTGCACCGGACCGTCGAGATCGACGGCGAGCCGGCGCCGTATCTGGCCAACCTCTGCTGGCCCGGGCTGATCACCGTGGCCAACCTGCCGTCCACGGCGATCCCGACGCGCCAGATGGTCGACGGGCTGCCCGCGGGCATCCAGGCCGTGAGCGCCTACCTCGAGGACCGCACGACGATGCGGTTCGCGACGCTCGTCCAGGAGCGCCTGGGCGGCTTCGTGGCGCCTCCGGTCTGACGGTCAGTCCAGCGCGTCCAGCGCCTGCTTCAGCTCCGCGCGCGAGCCGATCCCGAGCTTCTGGAACACCTTGCGCAGGTGGTACTCGACCGTGCGCGCGCTGATGAACAGCCGGCCGCCGATCTCCCGGTTGGTGAGGCCCTCGCGCGCGAGCCGGGCGATGTTGCGCTCCTGGTCGGTCAGCACGTCCAGCGACTCCGGCGTGCGCGCACGCAGCGTCTCCCCCGTCGCCGCGAGCTCCCGCGCCGCCCGCTCGGCGAACGCGTGGTAGCCGCACGCCGACAGCACCTCATGGGCCGGACGCAGCTGCGCGCGGGCGTCGACGCGCCGCTGGCCGCGACGCAGCAGCTCGCCGTAGAGCAGCTGCGATCGCGCGACGAGCATCGGCACGGGCACGCGTCCGAACAGCTCGATCGCCCTGAGGTAGCGGACCTCGGCGGCGTCGGCGTCGGCGAGCTGGGCTTCGGCGAGGGCGAGCATCGCCTGGGCCCAGTCGTTGTCGCCGACGGGCTCCGTGACCTCCCGCAATCGCTGCAGCGCCTCCTGCGCCGTCGCCGCCTCGCCGGTGCGCGTCGCGGCCTCCACGACCTCCAGCAGCGCGCGCATCGCGTGGTAGAGCTCGGCCGTGTGCGGCAGCTCGCGCCGCGCCGCCTCCAGCGCCTCGGCGTACCGCCCGAGCCCGTTGTAGAGCACCGCCTCGGCCAGGTTCGCGGCACTGAGCGCGTAGCCCTCGTGACGGGCGTGCCCGTCGGCGCGGACCTCGCGGGCCCAGTGCGCGACCTCGTCGGCCTGGCCGCGGTAGGCGGCCAGGAACAGCCGGCCCGCCTTGGGCAGCGGCTGTCCGGTGACGCTGAGGATCGCGTCGATCTCGTCGCACGCCGCCTCGCCGGCGTCGAGCTCGCCGTCGAACACGTGCACGACCATGAGCTGGCTCAGGGCGCTGGAGAGCACGGTCAGAGCGCCGCTCTCGTGCGCGAGCTCCACCTGGCGGCGGGCGAGCGTGCGCATGGCGTCCGCGTCCCACAGATCCTGGGCGGCGCGCGCGCCGAACCACATCCACGAGACCTCGAGCGCATCCAGCGGCTGCTCGGCGAACGCGCGCCACGCGCGCCTCAGGGTGGGCAGCGCCGCGGCCTGCCCCTCGGCGACCAGGAGCGCCTGGCCGCGCAGGATCAGGTCGAGCGCCCGGTCGGAGGCGTCCCGGGCGGTCGCGTCGAGGATCGCCGTCGCCACCGCCGCCGCAGATCCCGACTCGTCCAGCCGACCCGCGTTGATCGCCGCCGAGAGCGCGAGCAGGTACGTGTCGCGTGCCAGGGCCGGATCGAGCGGCTCCAGCGCCTGGGCGGCGGCGAGCAGGTCGCGGACCGCGCCGGCGTCGCGGTGCAGGGTGTAGTCGGCGCGCGCCCGTAGGCGGGCGACCAGCGCCTCCTGCAGCGCGGTGAGCGGGTGGTCGCGCGCGGAGTCGAGCAGGCGCAGCGCCGCCTCCGACGCGCCCGCGTCATGCTTGGCTTCGGCCGCGGCCAGCAGCCGCCGCGCGCGCTGCGCCGGGTCGGGCGACAGCTCGGCGGCGCGCTCCAGGAAGGCCGCCGCCGCGGCGATCCCCCCGCGGGTGCGCGCGCGAGCCGCGGAGCGCTCCAGGTCGTCGGCGATCTCCTCGTCGGGCCACAGCGTCGCGCTCGCTCGGTGCCACGCGCGGCGGTCGGGGTCGCGCTCGACGTCGGTCGCCGCCGCCAGGGCGGCGTGGACGGCGCGGCGGTCGTCGGGCGTCGCGGCGCCGTACGCCGCGGAGCGCATCAGGGGGTGGCGGAACGCCACGCGCGCGCCGACGACGAGCGCGCCGGCCTGCTGCGCGGCACCGAGCGCGCCGGCGTCCAGGCCGAGCGCCTCCGACGCGCGCCACAGCAACGCCGGGTCGCCGGTCGGGTCGGCGGCCGCCAGCAGCAGCAGCATGCGCGTCGGCGTGGGCAACGGCGCGAAGCGTGCGGCCAGGCTCTGCTCGATGCGGCTCTCCAACGGCGTCGACCGGGCGAGCGCGAAGCCGCCGGCGAGCCCGGCCGCGCTGAGCGCTCGCGGCAGCTCCTGCAGCGCGAGCGGGTTGCCGCGCGACTCGGCGATCAGCTGATCGCGCACGCGCGCGTCGATCGTCCCTGGCAGCGCGACGCGCAGCAGCTCGCGGGCGTCGGCGTCCCCGAGCCCGGCGATCGCGAGCTGCGGGAGGTCGGCGAACGGCTCCTCCACCACGCGCATCGCCATGGCGATCGCGACGCCCTCGTCGTTCAGGCGGCGGGCCACGAACGCGACGGCGCGGGCCGACACCTCATCCAGCCACTGCGCGTCGTCGATGACGCACAGCAGCGCGCGCTCGGAGGCGGTCTGGCCGAGCAGCCCCAGCACGGCGACGCCGACGAGGAACGGATTGGGCTGGTCGGCATCGCGCAGGCCGAACGCGGCCTCGAGCGCCTCGCGCTGCGGCGCGGGCAGTCGCGCGGCCGCGGCCATCATCGGCGTGCACAGCAGCTGCAGGCCCGCGTAGGGCAGCTCCACCTCGGCCTCGGAGGCCGTCATGCGCGCGACCTGCACCCGAGCGGAGACGCGGTCGACGAGGCCGTCCAGCAGCGCCGTCTTCCCCACCCCGGCCTCGCCCGAGACGACCAGCGTGCCGCTGCGCGACGATCGAGCGCGGGCGACCAGCGCGTCGAGCTCCCCCAGCTCGCGTTCGCGGCCGCGCAACCCCGGGGTGCCGCCGGCGATCGCCACGGGCCGACTCTACCGGCGACGCCCGGGGGCGCACTGGGGACGAGCCCAGGGCTCGTCACGGATTCGACGCGGTGCACCCGGTGGGACCGTGGAGATCCCCAACGAGAAGGAGCCACCATGGCCCCCACCGTCCTACTCGTCCACGGCGCGTTCGCGGAGAACAGCAGCTGGGACGGGGTCGTCGATTCGCTGCAGGAGCAGGGCCTCGACGTCGTCGCGGCGTCCAACCCCCTGCGCGGCCTCGCCGGCGACGCCGCCGCGATCAGCGATCTCGTCGCCTCGATCAGCGGCCCGGTCATCCTCGTCGGCCACTCCTACGGCGGGATGGTCGCCACCAACGTCCGCGCCGACGCCGGCAAGATCGCCGGCGTCGTCTACGTCGCCGCCTTCGCGCCCGACGCGGGCGAGAGCGCCTTCTCCCTCGCGGGTCTGTTCCCGGGCAGCACGCTCGGCGACGCGCTCCGGCCGGTGCCGCGCAGCGACGGCACCACCGACCTCTACATCGACCCGCAGACGTTCCACGACCAGTTCGCCGCCGACCTGCCGCGCGAGCAGGCGCAGCGGATGGCCGTGACCCAGCGACCGGTCACCCAGGAGGCGCTGCTGGAGCCGTCGGGCGACCTCCCGCTGTGGCGCGAGGTGCCGTCGTGGTTCCTCTTCGGCGAGCTGGATCGCAACATCCCGGCCGCGCTGGAGCACCACATGGCCGAGCGCTGCCGGGCCAGGCGGACGATCGAGGTGCCGGGCGGCTCGCATGCGGTCGGCGTGTCGCACGCCCGCGCCGTCGCGCACCTGGTCACCGAGGCGGCCGCCGTCCACGCGGTCTGACCGCCATCCCATCCCGTCCACCCCTTCCGAAGGGACCACCATGAAGATCGTCGTGATCGGCGGGAGCGGCCTGATCGGCTCCCAGCTCATCGAGAAGCTCAGCGAGGCCGGCCACGAGGCCGTCAACGCCTCGCCCCAGACCGGCATCGACACGCTCACCGGCGCTGGGCTGGCGGAGGTCATGCGCGGTGCGGACGCGGTCGTCGACGTCAGCAACTCGCCCTCGTTCGAGGACGCGGCCGTGATGGAGTTCTTCACGACCTCGACGGCCAACCAGCTCGAGGCGGAGCGCGCGGCCGGGGTCGGCCACCACATCGCGCTGTCGATCGTCGGCACGGACGCGCTGCCCGACAGCGGCTACCTGCGCGCCAAGCACGCCCAGGAGCAGGCGATCCAGGACGGCCCGACGCCGTACACGATCCTGCGCTCGACGCAGTTCTTCGAGTTCGTCGGCCGGATCGCGGACGCGGCGTACGACGGCGAGGTCATCCGGCTCCCGACGGCGCTGATGCAGCCGATCGCGACCGCCGACGTCGTCGTCGGCCTGGCCGCGCTGGCCCAGGGCTCGCCGCGCAACGCGGTCGTCGAGATCGCCGGCCCCGAGTCGTTCCCGCTCGACGAGCTGGCCCGCCGGGTGCTGCGGGTCAACGGCGACCCGCGGCGGATCGAGGGCGACCCGCACGCGACGTACTACGGGACCGAGCTGGACGACGGCTCGCTGCGCCCGGGGCCCGGCGCGCGCATCGGCGAGCTGCGGCTCGCCGACTGGCTGCCCCAGACCGTCACGAGCTGAGGGGAGCCGACCATGCCCCGGATCCACGTGTCCGTGGTCAGCCCGGAGGAGGCGAGCAACAGCAACGCCGAGTTCTGGTGCGGGCCCGACCTCGTGGCCGTGACCGTGCTCGAGGACGGCGCGCTGCAGCTGCGCATCGATCCGCGGCCGGACGGCCTGCCCTGGCTGATCGAGACCACCAGCCTCGCGGCCGGTCTCGCCGAGGCCAACCGACTGATCGGAGCGTATTGAGATGACCAGATCCGCCAGAACGGCCGAGGGCCAGCCGAGCGTCCTGCAGATCGGCGCGGGGGTGCTCTTCGGGATCGACTTCCTGATCGTCGGCGGCACCGTCGCCCCCGGCCTGCTGCTGTGCGTGCCGGCGATCGTGCTCGTCGTCACGCCGCTCATCGCGCTCGGCGTGGCGCTGCTGCTGGCGGCGCTCGCGCTGGCGCTGGCGGCATCGCCCGTCGTCCTCGCCGTCGCGGTGGTCCGGACGCTGCGGCGTCGCCACCAGGCGAGGATCGCGGCTGCGCCGCAGGCCGCCCGGGTGCCGGCGCCCGCGCCGGTCGCTGGGCAGCGCCGGCGACGGCTCAGTCGCGCTCGCGCCGCGTGAGCCGCAGCAGGACGACGTGCCAGTGCGTCTCGACGGCTCGCGGGTCGGCGGCGATCCGCGCCTTCAGGCGGGATTCGAATGCGGACGTCAGCGCGGTCACGTCGGCCGGGTCGCGGGCGCCGTCCAGGGCGCTCCACAGCGACGGGACGAACGCGGCGGTGAAGAACTCGGCGACCGCGTCGGCGAAGGCGTGCACGTCGCCGGTGCGCTCGTAGGCCTCGAGCAGCGTGTCGGGGAGCGCGAGGAGGTCGTGCTCCTCGACGTGCCAGGCCCGCGCGAGCGGGCCGTCGTCCTGCAGCGGCGCCAGGAACTCGGCCCGCGTGCGGTTCCACGTCGGGATCGTCATGCGCGCGTACTCCGCCGTGCGCAGCGTCCCGTCGCCGACCAGCTCGACGAGCACCGCGTTGGCCGCGTCCATGAGGCCCTCCGCCCCGCTCGAGCGGTCGTCGGCGGCGGCGCCACCGACCACCACGAGCTGGCCGCCCGGCACGAGCTCGTCGGCGCGGTGCGTGAGGAACGCGGCCCAGTCGTCGCGGGCCTGCTTCTGGAACGCCGCCTGGACGTCGGCCGGCGCCCGGGTGCTGAAGATGTGGTCGGCGATCGTCTCGGGCGCCCGCGACAGCCAGTGCACGGCGATCGCCGTCCACGCGAGATGCAGCTCGCGGGCCGGGAACAGGCGCTCGTAGAACGAGCGGGCCTCCGCGAAGGCGAACACGCCGGGCATCGCCGCGTAGGTGCCGGGCGTGGTCAGGACGTTGGTCAGCAGCGCGTTGAAGTCGTTGGCCAGGATGTCGGTGTGGACGACCGTCACCGGCGTGTCCGTCCCGGTGCGGGCGCGCACGCCCTCGACCACCGCGCGCATCGGGTCCAGCGAGTTCGTGCCGGCGGCGGCGCCCAGATCGGCCGCGCGGAACGGCGCGCCCTCCGCGGGCAGGGCCACCGCCTCGAGCGCGCGGGCGAGCATCGGCATGCCGTTGCTCTCGGCGGAGTGCTGGACCCCGGAGTGCTTGGCGTAGCCGCTGCCCATCGCCCCGGCGGCCGCGCGCTGCGCCGGTCCGTCGGCCTGAGCGCTCGTCATGGCGCGGCATCGTAGTGGGCGCGCGCGGAGCGATGAGCCGGCGGCCGGCCGGCGGTCTCAACAGCGACCCCACCGCCCCATCTCACCGGGAGGACGACCATGTCCGCAAGCGTGCTCTACATGTCCATGTCGCTCGACGGGTTCATCGCGGGCCCGAACGCCGGCCCCGGCAACGGGCTCGGCGACGGCGGCGAGCGCCTCCACGACTGGGTCCTCACCGACGGGGGCCTCGCCTCGGGCGGGGTCAACGGGCAGATCGTCCAGGAGTTCATGTCGACCGGCGCGATCGTCGCCGGCCCCGGGACGTTCGAGCCGGCCGGCGGCTGGGGCGGGGACCACCACGACGGCGTCCCGATCTTCATCTACAGCCGTCGCGAGCCCGGCATCGACATCAGCGGCTGGCCGCTCGTCACCTACCTCGACGACCTGCCCACGGCGATGTCCCGCGCCAAGGCAGCCGCCGGCGACCGCGACGTGCTCGTGCACGGCGCCGCGGTCACGCAGCTCGGGCTCCAGGCGGGCGTCCTCGACGAGCTCGAGATCCACCTCGTGCCCATCGTGCTGGGCGGCGGGCGTCCCCTGTTCGGCGACCTCCCCGCGGGCGTCGAGCTCGAGCGCACCAGGGTGCTCGAGGGCGAGGGCGGCGTGACGCACCTGCACTACCGCGTCGCCTATCCGGCCTGAGCCCTAGCCCCAGCGCACGACGGTCCCGCCCCACACGAGGCCGGCCCCGAACGCCGCCAGGAGGACGCGGGCGCCGGGCGCCAGGCGCCCCTCCTCCGCTGCGACCGACAGCGCGATCGGCAGCGACGCGGCCGACGTGTTGGCGAAGCGGTCGACGACGTCGACCACCCGCTCGGGCGGCAGCCCCAGCTCCCGGCCGACGGCCGCGATGATGCGGCCGTTGGCCTGGTGGTAGACGAACAGGTCGATCTCCCCCAGCTCGACGCCCGCCGCCTCGGCCGCCTCGCGCGTGACCTCCGACAGCAGGCGCACCGCGTGGCGGAAGACGACGGGCCCGTCCATGCGGATGCGCAGCTCGTCGCGGGGCAGGCGGATCAGGTCGCGTCCGCCGGCGTCGGAGTGCAGGGCGACCGGACCGACGCCGGACGGTCCGTCGACCGCGCGCAGCGCGACGGCGCCGGCGCCGTCTCCGAACAGCATCGCCGAGCCGCGGTCGTCGGGGTCGAGGTAGCGCGACAGGCCGTCGGCGCCGATCACGAGCGCGCCCCGGGAGCGGCCGCTCTCGATCGCCGACGTCGCCAGCGCGAGCCCGGAGAGGAAGCCGGTGCAGGCGGCGCTCAGGTCGATCGCGGCGGCGCCGTCCGCGCCGAGCTCGCCCGCGACGATCGCCGCGGTGTGCGGGCTCATCTCGTCCGAGCTCGTCGTGCCGACGAGGATCATGTCCACGTCGCCGGGCGCCATCCCGGCGTCCTCCAGCGCGCCGGTCCCCGCCCGCGCCGCCAGGTCGGACAGGCGCTCGCCCTCGGCCAGCACGCGCCGCTCGCGCATCCCCGTGCGCGACTCGATCCACGCCTCGTCGACGCCCAGCCGCGCGGCGATCGGCGCGTTCGGCACCACCGTCTCGGGCAGCGCGCGGCCGACGCCCGCGACGACGGCGCCGGTCATCGCGCGGCCGCGCCCGACAGCAGTCCCGGTGCCCGCTCGGCCAGCGCGAACTTCTGCACCTTGCCCGACGCGGTCAGCGGCAGCTCGTCGGCGCCGCAGAACAGCACGTGCGCCGGCACCTTGAACCGCGCGAGCCGGCGGCGGCAGTGCTCGATGATCGCCTCGGCGTCCCGCGCCTCGGGCTCGGCCACGACGAACGCGCAGCCCACCTCCCCCATGCGCTCGTCGGGCAGGCCGACGACGTGCGCCTGCTCGACACCGTCGAGCTCGGTGATCACCGCCTCCACCTCGGCGGGCATCACCTGCTCGCCGCCGCACTTGTAGAGGTCCTTGCTGCGGCCGGTCAGCTCGAGGTAGCCGTCGGGCCGCACGCGTCCCAGGTCGCCGGTGCGCAGCCAGCCCGACGCGTCGAACGCCTCGGCGGTCGCGTCGGGCGCGTCGTGGTAGCCGCGCGTGACGATCGGGCCGGCGACCACGAGCTCGCCCTCCGCCCCGTCGGGCAGCGGCTCGCCGCTGTGCGGGTCGACCGTCCGGTAGCGCGCCAGCGTCGCGCCGCCGGCGGCCACGCCGCCGGGCTTCGGACGCCCCACCGTCTCGACGAGCAGGTCGATCGGGTCGCCGGGCATCGTGAACGTCGTCGCCGCCGAGGTCTCGGTCATGCCGTAGCCGGTCACGAGCTCGCTGACCCCGAGGATCTCGACGACGTCGCGCCACAGCCGGGCCGGGCACACCGCGGCGGCGGACATGACCGCATGCAGCGAGGACAGGTCGTGGTCGGCGTCGCGGGCGGCGTCGACCACCGCGAGCGTCATCGTCGGGACGAACAGCGCCTCGTGGGCACGGTGCTCGGCGATCGCGGCGAGCGTCGCGTGCGGATCGAACACGGCCTGCACGACGATCGCCCCGCCGACGAACAGCACCGCGAGCATGCCCTCCACGTAGGCGAAGACGTGGTGCAGCGGCAGCGCGAAGCAGATGCGCCGGCCGTCCTCGAACGCGCGCGTGTAGGCGGACCCGTACGCGCTGCGCAGCTCCATGTCGTGCGTGAGGACGACGCCCTTGGGCACCCCGGTCGTGCCGGACGTGTAGAAGATCGTCGCCGGGTCGGAGGGCGCCGCGGCGGCCGCTCGGCGGCCCAGCTCCGCGTCCAGGTCGGGGTCGGCGTCGCGCTCGAACGCGGCGAGCGCCGTGGCGCCGGGACGCGCCGGGCCGGGCTCGCAGAGGATCACGTGGCGCAGCGCTCCGAGCGAGGGGTCGCCGGCGTCCCAGCCGGGGGCGATCGCGTCGAGCGCCTCGGCGATCGCGGCGTCGCGGAACGCCGAGACCGTCAGCAGCGCGACGGCCCCCGACTGGCGCAGGACGTGCTCGAGCTCGCGCTCGCGCAGGCGCGGGTTCAGCGGGACGGCGATCGCGCCGGCGCGGGCGATCCCGAAGATCGCGGCCACGAACGCGGCGCCGTTGGGCAGCACGAGCGCGACGCGATCGCCGGCTCCCACCCCGCCGGCGACCAGGCCGCGCGCGATGCGCTGCGACCAGGCCGCGAGCTCGGCGTACGTGCAGGCGCGATCCTCGGCGATGACGAACGGGCGGTCCGGATGCGCGGCGGCGACGTCGTCGAGCGCCCGGCCGAGGGTCCGCTCGACCCACCGCGGGTGACGGGCCTCGAGCGACTCGCGCAGCGCGTCCACATCGATAGCGGTCACCGCGGAAACGTTAGCCAGGCCGCGGTCAGGCGGGACGACCGACGACGGACGCCGCGCGGCCGGACGCCAGGTCGGCGACCTCGACGCGCGCGACCGCGAAGCCGCCGGCCTCGAGCGCCCCGCGCACGTGCGCGACGATCGACTCGACCTCGGCGGGGCGATGCGGCTGGAAGCTCACGTGCAGCTCGCCGTCGGGCGCCATGTGGGCGCGCAGCAGGGCGAGCTCCCGCGCCGCGTCGCCGCGCTGGAGGACCGGCAGGTGGATGGCGAGGACGCGGTCGAACGGCTCGTCGCCCAGGTCGGCGTCGGCGAGCTCGGTCTGCTGCACGGTGACGACGCCCGCCGCGACGTGGGCGGCGTTGCGCCGGGCCGTCGCCTGGATCATCTTCGGAGATCGGTCGATGGCCAGGACCGAGCCGCCGTCGAGCCGGTCGGCGATGAGCGAGACGGCGACGCCGTGCCCGCAGCCCGCCTCGAGCACGCGGTGGTGCGGCTGCAGGTTCAGCCGCTCGACCGCCCACGCGATCCGCTCGGAGCTCATCCGGGCGGACGATGGCACGCTTGCCCGCGGCGCGCCGGCTCCCCCGCCTCTAGCGCTCCGTCCGCACGACGAGCTGGTGGATCGTGTCGCCCGTGCCGGGCGTGTCGTCGGCCCGGCTCACGATGCCGCGGACGTTCAGCTCGTGGCCGGCCTTCAGCGTGCGGCGGGTCAGCGGGTCGAGGCCGACGCGGACGGTCGTCGCGGGGTCGCCGACGACGACGGTGCCGGTGCCCTTGCCGACGACCTTGCCGGACATCGTGCGCAGGACGACGCGCTCGCGCGCGCGGGCGCCCATCTCGCCGAAGCCCTGGATCCGCACCAGCGCGTGGCGGCCGCGGATCGTCGCGAGGCTGTCGACGAACCGGGTGTGGACGCCGACCGGGCCGGCCTGCGCCGCCCGTGCGAGCCGCGACGGCCCGGCGCCCGGGATCCACTGCGTGACGCACCGGGTCCCGTCGGTCTCGACCGTCATGAACGACTCGATCGGCCGGAGGCCCAGCTCCGTCTCGCTCTGCGCGCCGAGCGTCGCGCAGGAGAGCGTCGCGGAGCCCCCGAAGGGATCGGAGGCCACGTAGTCGACCGCGCCGGTCCCGCCCTCCCAGACGACCACCGTCACCCCCGCGCCCCCGGTGGACGTCCCCGTCACGGTCTGGCCGTACGACAGCCACGTCTCGTACGACTGCGGGATCCCCTGGCCCTGGCACGCCGCGCCGTTGCTCGACAGGAACGCCCCCAGCGCCGTCGGCTGGGTGACGCCGGGGGCGAACACGCCGCGCGCCTGCGGATAGCACGGCGTCTCGGCGTTCACGAGCTGCGGCGACGCCGAGAAGCCGGTGTTCGTGGCGTCCATGAAGACGAACTGCGCGTCGCCGTGCGCGGTGCTCGCGCCGGCCGCCATCGCGGCGATCAGGAGCACGGCGACGCGGCGCATCATCCTTGAGATCACAGGCCGTCCTTGGGCTCGGGAGCGCCGCGACCCTACCAGCGCGCCCGGCCATGCGGCCAGCGCTGCTACGGCCGCGGGCGTGGCGTGAGGATCTGCGCGAGCGCGCCGCTGCGGAAGCGTCGCTCCTCCACGACGTCGAGCTTCAGGGGCTCGGCGAGATCGGCGAACGGGCTGCGCCCGGCGCCGATCGCGATCGGCACGGTCAGGAGCTGGTACTCGTCGACGAGGCCGAGGCGCGTCAGCGACCGGGCCAGCCCCGGGCCGCCGTGGACCAGGATCGTCCCGGGCTCGTCGCGCGCCTTCAGCTCGGCGATGCCGGCGCCGGGGTCGCGGAAGACCTCCGCCGGCCCCCAGTCCGTGGTCTCGAGCGTGTGCGAGAAGACGGCCTTCGGCGTCCCGTTCATCGCGCTGGCGATCGGGCCCTCCGACGCGGCCCAGTGCGGGCCCATGATCTCGTAGCTGCGGCGGCCCATCGCGTGGACGCCGGCCTCGCGCAACGCCCGCAGGGTCCACGCCCCGGAGTCGTCGCCGAACCACTCGAACATCCACTCGTGGGTGCCGTCGGGGCTGGTCGCGAAGCCGTCGAGCGACATCACCATCTTGAGCACGACTCGTCTGTCGGTCATGTCGGTGGTGACTGCGGCGACCGCGGGGACTCATCGGTCCCTGCCTCTCCGCGTCGGATCGCCCCCGGGTGGGCACACACCCGGCATGGGCGACCTCGTGGAGCGCATCACCTTCGGCAACGCCGTCGAGGTGAAGGTCGTCCTCGCGTCCGTGGCGCTCGCGCTCGCCGTCTACCAGCTCGCGCTGATCTCGGTCGGCTACGGGAGGGTGCGGCCGTCGTTCCTCAGCGCCCGGGCGGCGTCGTGGACGCACCGCGCATCGGGCGACGCGATCGTGGTGGTGCTCGTCGTCGTCGCGCTCATGTGCGTCAGCGTGTTCGGCTTCGCGGACGACGCGGTGCTGCACGCCGTCGCGGGGTGCGCGCTGCTGGTCGTGCTCGCCGTCAAGATCGCCGTGCTGCGCTGGTGGACGTCCGCCGGCCGCTTCCTCCCCGTCCTCGGCCTGGCCGTGTTCGCCCTGCTGTCGCTGACCTGGCTGACCTCTGCAGGGCAGTTCCTGGCCGATGACTGAGCGCCCCTCCCACCGCGCGCAGCTGATCGGCTCGGTCGCCGTCGGCCTGGTGATCGTCGCCGTCGCGATCGCGATCGTCACCGCGACGTTCGGGCCGACGAGCGCCGCCGAGCTGGAGTCGCTCGAGAAACGTCAGAAGGAGCGCACCGAGCGGCTCGAGGAGCGGCTGGAGCACGAGGAGCGCCTGCGCGAGGAGCGGCGCGAGGGCCGTGACTAGCTGCCGGTGTTGCCCGTCCGCTGGGTCGGGCAGATGCCCTCGTAGGGGTTGCGCACCGAGCCGTCGGGCATCGGCGTGTTGCAGAAGATCGCGCCCTTCAGCTTCGCGCCCTTGAGCTTCGCCCCGGTCAGGTCGGCGTTGGTGAGGTTCGCGCCGCGCAGGTCGGCGTTGCGGAAGTCGGCGCCGATCATGTTCGACGCGCTGATGTCGGCCTTGCGCAGGTCCGCGCCGCGCAGGTCGGAGGCGACGAGGTCGCCGAGCGCGAGGTCCGCCTCGCGCAGGTCGGCGCCGCGCAGATCGGTGAGCGACAGCGCGGCGAACGACAGGGTCGTTCGGCGCAGGTCGGCCCCGCGGAAGTTCGACCCGCTCGTCGTGCTGTTGGTGAAGACCGCGCCGACCGCCTTCAGGCGCGGCGCCACGACGTCGGTCAGCTCGGTGCCGCGCAGGTTCGCGCCCGACAGGTCCGCGCCGGTCAGGTTCGCCCCGGCCAGCGACGACGAGCTGAGGTCGCCGTCGACCATCTGCGCGCCCGGGCACACCGCGCGCGGGTTGATCGTGCAGCCGCGGAGCACGTAGCCGCCGCGCGGCGTCGGGTTCGTCGCCCAGTAGGCCGCGCCGGCGTAGAGCGGGTCCTCGGGCGGGATCGTGAACGTCGCGCCGGGCGGGCCGAAGACGGGCGCGTTCGGACACGACGGCTGCGGCGCCGCGTTCGAGCCGTCGGGCAGCGTGGTGTTGCACAGGGTCACGCCGTCGAGCGCGCCCGGGTCGAGCCGCGCGCCCGTCAGCTCGGCGAGCGAGAGGTCCGCGCCGTCGAGCTTCGCGCCGCGCAGGTCGGCGCCCGACAGGGTCGCGCCGCGCAGCGTCGCGCCGCGCAGGTCGGCGTCGTTGAGCTTGCCGTCGGGCGCCGAGAGCATCGTGCCCTGGAGCTCGCGCAGGTCGGCGTGGCGCAGGTCGATCCCGGCCGAGTCGGATTGGATGAGCGTCGCGCCGCGGAGGATCGCGCGGCGCATGTCGGCGCCGACGAGGCCGGTGCCGAACAGGTCAGCCCCGGTCAGGTTCGCGCGCCGGACGTTCGCGAACGCCATGCCGCCGACCTTGAAGCTGACCCGCTGCATGTCGGCGCGCGACAGGTTCGCGTAGGACAGGAACGCGCCCTGCAGGTACGCCCCGGCGAGGCGCGCGCCGCGGCAGTCGACGTACGGCTCGATCACGCACCCGCGGACCTTGGTCCCGGACGTGACCTGCCCCGACGGCGCGGAGTACGTCACGCCCAGGACGTAGAACGGGTTCGAGGCGTCGACGACGATCGGGGCGGGGGCGCTGCCGGCGCGCGCGCACGGCGCTGCGATCAGCAAGAGCACCAGCATCGCCATCGTGGCGCGCCATCCCCGGCGGGGCATCGATGCGACCGTACCCACCCCGCGCGGGCGCGTGCAAACCTCAGGATTTCGGTGCGGGATACTGCTTCCCATGCGCGCCGCCGGCGCCCTCGCCGCGCTCGTCTGCCTGGCTCTCGCCGCGTGCGGCGGCGGCGCCTCCGGCGGGCCGACCGCGCCGTCCGAGCCGCCGACCTACTCGGCCACCTCGCCCGCGAGCGGGACCCTCGCCGTACCCGAGGGCGGCCTCCCGCCCTCCGCCGACTACCGCGTCCTGCGGCGCTGGGCGGCGGCGATGCGCGACGGCGACGTCGCCCGCGCCGCGCGGCTGTTCGCGCTCCCGTCGATCGCCCGGGCCGCGCCCGGCGGACCCATCGTCGAGGTTCGCACCAGGGACCGGGCCCGCGCGTTCAACCAGGCGCTGCGCTGCGGCGCGCGACTGGTGGGCACCGAGCCGATGCGCGGCCAGGCCGAGCCGGGGCTCATCGTCGGCGTCCTGCGCCTCACCCACCGCGCCGGCGCCCGCTGCGCCCGCGCCGGGAAGACGGCCCGCGTGGGCATCTCGATCGACCACGGCCGCATCACCCGCTGGCTGCGCCTGGCCGACTTCCGCCTCGGCTGAGCGCGGTCCGATCCATGACCGGACGCGCGGTTAGCATCGGCCGATGGCACGGACACGGATGGTCCTCGCGGCGGCGGTCCTGACGATCGCCGCAGCCGTTCCCGCCACGGCGCCGGCGGAGGTGTGGACGATCACCCCGTCGATCGTGAACGACACCGGCAACACGGTCGCGAACTGCCCGAGCTACGCGCCGGGCAACAACTGCATCTTCGTGCAGGGCACCGCGTCGCTGAGCTCCGACGGCGTCTGGTCGGACGGCTCGGACCACCCGTCCAACACCCCGTGGAACGCGATCGCCGCCGCCTTCGGCACCTGGAACGGGACTGACACGTGGGCGTACTACGCGCCCTACTTCGGCTACGGCGCCGACGCCTACGTCACGTACGTCATGCCCGACGGCTCCGTCTACTACGTGACGATCGAGGACGACCTCGACGGCAGCATCGGGAGCGCCGGGGCGAACATGTACGCGGCGTGCGTGGCCGGTCAGGCGAGCTCCGCGTACGTGTGCACGCCCAACAGCGGCAACTACGAGGCCTCCGACTTCGACCCGTCGATCACCTTCACGCCGCCCGGCGACGCCCCGACGCTGGCCGCCGGCCAGGTCTGCGCCGGCACGGTCGCCGGCCGGCAGTCGATCGACTGCACGGGCACGGGGCAGTTCTCGGGGCCGATCGGCACGACGGTCGTGTGGTTCGCCAACCCCGGACCGAACGGCGCGACGATCACCGACACCACGACCGGTCAGTCGTGCAGCGTCGACCCGATGCCCAGCTCGGGCGACTTCGAGGTCTGCGCGCTGCAGACCGGCGGCAACGACAACGACGCGATCGCGATCTCGCCCTCGAGCCCCGGCGCGTCGTCGGTCGACCTCCAGGTGCAGGTCTACGCGCTGGCGCCCGTCAGCTCCTTCGCCGGCGCGTTCTCGTCGCTGCTGAACGACCTGTGGGGGTCGGTCGGGGCGGCCGGCGGCGACGACGTCGTGACGTCGACGTCCCGGGCCCTGCGCGCGACGCCGACGGACGACCCGCGCGTGTTCCGCGTCGGCTACCCGACGCGGCCGCTGACGCCGCCGAAGGGCCGCCGCCACGTCAAGCCGGTGAAGCCGCCCGAGTCGGTGTCGCGGCGCATCACGCGGGCGTACACGTCGCCGCCGTCCCGGCGGCCGGCCGGCTAGGTCAGGTCGTCGAAGTCCCCGCGGGCCCAGCCGGCGAAGCGGGCGGCCGAGCGCGCGACCGTCGCCTTCGCGTCGGTGTCGATCGTGCGGCCGAAGTTGTCGTAGAGGCGGTCGAAGGCGAGCCCGTCGACCGCCGCCGCGATCCGCTCGACGACCGACGCCGACAGCGGGATCCGGTTCGGGTAGCTGCGCATGAACGTCGTCGACGACCGGTCCGGGTTGGCCTGGATCGTGTCGGACGCCAGCAGCACGCCGCGCCCGCCGGCGCCGCCCGCCCAGAGGATCACCGCGCTGCCGGGGAAGTGGCCGCCCAGGCGGAGGAGCGTCACGCCGTCGACGATCTCGCGCCGCTCGCTCCACGTCTCGATCACGGGGTCGGGCCGCTGGACCCAGCCGGCGTCGGGCTCGCTCACGAGCACCGGGACGCGCCCGAGCGCGTGGCTCCACTCGACCTGCGCGCCGAACATGTGCGGGTGGCTCGAGGTGATCGCGACGACGTCGCCGAGCTCGCGCAGCCGCCGGATCGCGTCGTCGTCGACGAAGCCGGGCGGATCCCACAGGACGTTGCCGGCCGGGGTCTGCACGAGGTGCGCCTGCTGGCCGATGCCGACGCTCGGCTCGACGATGAGCCCGAACAGGCCGGGCTCGACGTCGCGCACATGGGTGCGGTGGCCGGCGGCCGCGAGCTCCTCGAGCGTCCGCCACTGCTGGCCGGCGGCCGGCACCCACTGCCGCTCGTCCGCGCAGATCGCGCACGTCCCGACCGCCTCCGCGTGCTCCACTCCGCACGTCGCGCAGATCGCCACCACGTCGTCTTCGCCTCCTTCGCCGGTTCGCCGCATCGTCGCGCATCGGGCGGTCCGGCGCGGCGCGAGGCGCACCACGCGTCAGAGCCCGGCGGCCTCCAGCGCGACCGCGATCACGGTGAGCGCGAACGCGGCCAGCATCCCCCACCCCAGCGCGGTCAGCGTGGCGTCGACGAACCGCCCGACCCGCTCGCACCGCGACGTCGCCGGCGGCAGGCGCCGCAGCCGCCACCCTTCGCGCACGATCGCGGCGGCGCGGCACACCGCCAGCACCACCCACAGGCCGTTGCGGTCAACGCTCACCTCGTGGGGATCCTGACACGGCGACGGATCGCGTCTGCCTCGCGCACGGGCCGGGTACGGCCTCGGCGATGCCCGTACGACGCGTCGTGATCGATCACATCACCCTCGGAGTGCGCGACCTCGAGCGCAGCCGCGCCTTCTACCGCGCCGCCCTCGCACCGCTGGGCTTCGGGGAGCTCAACGTGGCCCGCGACGAGCGGTCCGCCGCCTTCGGCCCGTCCGGCCTCGACGACTTCATCATCTCCCTCGACTACGAGCCCGGATCGACGCACGTCGCGTTCGCCGCCGAGGACCGCGAGCAGGTGCACGCCTTCCACGCCGCCGCGCTGGCGGCGGGCGGGCGCGACAACGGCGCGCCCGGCCCGCGCGCCGAGTACTCGCCCGGCTACTACGGCGCGTTCGTGCTCGACCCCGACGGGCACAACGTCGAGGCCGTCTTCCACGACCCTGACGCGGCGCCGGCCGGCGCCGCCTGACGTCAGCGGTCGAGCGCCGCGAGGTCCTCGGCGTCGAGCCGGACCGCGCCCGCGGCGACGTTCTCCTCGAGGTGCGCGATCGAGCTCGTCCCCGGGATGAGGAGCGTGCCGTCGTGGGCGAGCAGCCACGCGAGCGCGACCTGCGCCGGCGTCGCGCCATGGCGCTCGGCGACGGCGGCGATCGCCGGGTCGGCCGCGAGCGCCGCCGGGCCGCCCCCGAACGCGGAGCCGAGCGGGAAGTACGGCACGTAGGCGATGCCGCGCTCGCGGCAGCGCTCGACCACGGGACGGTCGGCGCGGTCGAGGATGCTGAACGGGTTCTGGACCGCCGCGATCGGCGTGATCTCCAGGGCGGCGTCGACGTCGCCGGCCGACACGGTCGACAGGCCGATCAGGTCGAGCTTGCCCTGCGCGCGCAGCTCGACGAGCGCGCCGAGCTGGTCGGCGAGCGGCACCTCGTCGGCCGCTGGGCCGCCCACGCCGCGGCGCAGGTAGACGAGGTCGATGCGCTCGCGCCGCAACAGGCGCAGGTCGGCCTCCAGCGTCGCCCGCAGCTCCTCGGGACGCGAGGCGGGGATCCAGGCGCCCTGCGCGTCGCGGGCGCCGCCCACCTTCGTCGCGATGACGAGGTCGTCGGGGTACGGATGCAGCGCCTCGGCGATCAGCTCGTCGACGACGTCGGGGCCGTAGACCTGCGCGGTGTCGATGTGGTCGACGCCGAGCTCGACCGCGCGGCGCAGGACGGCGCGCGCGGCCGCCGGGTCCGCGGGCGGGCCGAAGGCGTCGGGCCCGGCGAGCTGCATCGCGCCGAAGCCGATGCGGTGGACGGTGCGCGCGCCGAGCGGTGCGGTCTGGGTGGTCGTGATGCTCATGCCGAGCACCCTGAGGCGGCGGCGGCGCGGGCACCAGAGGGGGAGCTCAACCTCGGACGCAGCGTCCCACCCAGCGCGCGCTCCGGCGCCGGTACCGTGGCCCCATGCCCAAGAACGACGCGCTCCGCGAGTTCCTGCGCACCCGGCGGGCGCGGCTGCGACCGCAGGACGTGGGCATCGAGCCGCACGGTCCGCGGCGCGTTCCGGGCCTGCGCCGCGAGGAGGTGGCGATGCTCGCCGGCGTCAGCCTCGACTACTACGCCCGCCTGGAGCAGGGCCGCGACCTGCAGCCCTCCGACCAGGTGCTCGACGCGATCGCGCGGGCGCTGCGCCTCGCCGACGTCGAGCGCGAGTATCTGCACAACCTCGTGCGCGCGACCGTCGCCGTGCCCGAGCCGCGCCGGCTCGACATCCCGCCGCTGGACGACGGCGCGCGGATGCTGCTCGACGGTCTCTCGCTGCCCGGCTTCGTCGTCGACGTCCGCGGCGACGTGCACGCGATGAACCGCCTGGGCCGGGCGCTGCTGGTCGGCCTGGAGGCGATGCCCTCCCCCGTCTCCAGCCATCCGCGCTGGGTGTTCCTGGAGCCGGCGACCCGCGAGCTGTTCACCGACTGGGAGATGATCGCCCGCGCCAGCGTCGGCGTCCTGCGCGAGGCCGTCGGCCGCTACCCGCGCGACGGCGCGCTGCAGGCGCTGGTCGGCGAGCTGTCGGTCGCGAGCCCCGAGTTCCGCACGTGGTGGGCCGACCACGAGGTCGACACGCGCTGCCGCGGCCGCAAGCGCCTGCGCCATCCCGTCGTCGGCGACCTCGTCGTCCACACCGAGACGCTCCAGCTCCACGACGGCGACCGCTGGCTGTTCGCCTATGCGACCGAGCCCGGCTCCGCGTCAGAGCAGGCGATGCGGCTGCTGGGCACCTGGGCGGCGACGCAGGACGCCGAGACCGCGCCGGAGGCTCAGCCGGTGTCGGGCTCGATGCGGAGCACCGGGTAGTCGCCGGCGACCGCGGCCTCCCCGTCAGCCGGGGATGTCGCGCGGGTCGTTCCCCACGCTTCCGCCAGACACGAACGCAACACCCCGCTTCCTAGCCTGGATGGACGATGCGCGTGCTGATCGCCGAGGACGAGCCGTTCCTGGCCGAGGCGCTGCAGACCGGGCTGCGGCGGGAGGCGATCCCCGCCGACGTCGCCTACGACGGCGACGAGGCGCTGCGGCGGATCGCCGTCGAGCCCTACGACGTCGTCGTCCTCGACCGCGACCTGCCGGGCACGCACGGGGACGAGGTGTGCGCGGCGATCGTCCGCGACCACCCGGAGATGCGGGTGCTGATGCTGACGGCGGCCGCGCGGGTCGCCGATCGCGTCGACGGGTTCGAGCGCGGGGCCGACGACTACCTGGTCAAGCCGTTCGCGTTCGCCGAGCTGCTCGTCCGCCTGCGCGCGCTCGCACGCCGCCCGCCGGCCGCGGCGCCGCCGGTGCTCGAGTGCGGCGACCTGCGCCTCGACCCGTTCCGGCGCACCGTCCACCGCGACGGCCGCCCGGTGCGGCTCACGCGCAAGCAGTTCGCGGTGCTCGAGCTGCTCATGCGCGCCGGCGGCGGCGTCGTGAGCGCCGAGACGATGCTCGAGAAGGCCTGGGACGGCGACGCCGACCCGTTCACGAGCGCGCCGCGCGTGACGATGTCCACGCTGCGCAAGGCGCTCGGCCCGCCGGACCCGATCGAGACCGTCACCGGCGTCGGCTACCGGATGCGCGAGCCGCGCCCATGAGCGCACGGCTGCGGCTGACGCTCAGCTACGCGGGCTTCCTCCTCGTGGCGGGCGCCGCGATGCTCGGCGCCGTCTACCTCGTGGCGCGCTACGTGCCGGACTACCCGCTGACCGCGGCGAACCCGCGCGACGCCGGCGACACGGTCGCCTCGCGCCAGGAGATCCTGGACGCGATCGTCCGCTACGGCGCGCTCGTCCTGGCCGGGTTCGCCGTGGTCGGCCTGGCCGGCGGCTGGCTGCTGGCGGGCTGGATCCTGCGCCCGCTGCGCGACATCACCGCCGCCACCGAGCAGGCCGCGCAGGGTCGCCTGGGCCATCGCATCCACCTCACCGGCCGGACGGACGAGTTCGGCCTGCTGGCCGACCGCTTCGACGAGATGCTCGAGCGCCTGGACGAGGCGTTCGCGGTCCAGGAGCGCTTCGCCGCCAACGCCGCGCACGAGCTGCGCACGCCGCTGGCGGTGACCCGCACGCTGCTCGACGTCGCCGAGCGCGAGCCCGACGGCCCCGAGCGCGACCGGCTCCTGGAGCGCCTGCGCATGACCAACGACCGGGCGGTCGCCCTCACCGAGTCGCTCCTGCGCCTCTCCGACGCCGGCGCGGTGGGCGCGGCGTCGGGCCCGATCGACCTGGCCGCGATCGCCGCGGACGCGGTGGACGAGAGCCGGCCGCTGGCGCGCCAGCGCGACCTCGTCGTCGACGCCGACCTCGCCGCCGCTCCCGCCACGGGCGACGCCGCGCTCCTCGGTCGGCTCGCGGCCAACCTCGTCCAGAACGCGGTGCGCCACAACACCGCCGGCGGCCGCGTCGACGTCGCCACCGGCCGCGACGACGCGACCGCCTGGCTGCGCGTCTCCAACACCGGCGACCCCTACACCCCGCAGGAGGCGGCCCGGCTGTCGGAGCCGTTCCTGCGAGGCCGGGGCCGCACGGCGGGCGACGGCTACGGGCTGGGCCTCGCGCTCGCCGACCGGATCGCCCGGGTCCACGACGGCGCGCTGGAGATCGCGCCCCGCGACGGCGGCGGGCTCGACGTGCGCGTGGCGATCCCGATCCGCTGCGCGTAGCCGGCGCCCGGCACCACCGCGGTCGCCCCGTCGGGGCCGGCCTCGCAGGGGCTGCCCTCGTCGCACGGCGCGCCCTCGCCGGCGTGGTGGGTGCTGTGGACGGCCACGATCCGGCCCCGCTCGTCGACGAGCGGCGACCCGGAGGTGCCCGGCCCGGGCTCGCACGCCGGGTCGGCCGCGTAGCGCAGCGCGTCGCGCTGCTCGTAGCCGCCCTCGCGCAGGACCGGGACCACCGCCTCGATCCGGCAGGAGAAGCGCTGCTGCCAGCGGCCCGACCGCAGCGTCAGCCGGTCGCCCGGCGCCGGGCCCTCGTCGGCGAGCGCCAGCGCCCTCACCCCGGCCCGGGCGAGCTGCGCGTACGTGTCGGCGAGCCGGTAGACGGCGACGTCGGTGCCGCTCATCGTGGCGGTCAGCAGCCGGGTCGTCGACGTGCGGACGATCGGGTTGCCGTCGGCGCCGTTGATCGTCACGGTGCGCCGTTCGGGCCGCTCCGCGCTCGTCTCGCCGGGCGCCGGACGCGGCTCGACGCAGTGGCCGTTGGTGAGCAGCAGCGCGCGGTCGGCGTCCTGCGACGCCTCGGGGCGGAACACGGCGGCCGAGCAACCGTCGAGGCCTGCGGTCCCGGCCAGGCCGTCGCCCGCGATCGGCGGGTCGGACGGGATCGTCCGGCGCCCCGACGTGTAGGCGCCGATCCAGTCGCGATGCGCGCTGAGGTCCGTGTACCACGAGGGCCCGGGACGGCCGGTCGGCGACCCGCCGTTGACGGTGCCGGCCAGCACCAGGCGGCCGCGCTCGCGCACGAAGACCGGGCCGCCGGAGTCCATGTTGCTCGGGTTGGGCCGGCCGTGCTCGCCGCCGACGCAGAGCGCCGGGGTCCGCGCCTCCAGCGCGCACACGCGCTTCGGCCACACCCGCGTCCTCGCGGTGCGCAGCATCCGCGGGTACGCGCGCGGGCTCTCGAAGTCGCCGTAGCCGCTCTCGTCGCCGTCGGGATCGGTGAACCCCCAGCCGAGGATCGCGGCCTTCGCGCCGGGCCGCGGCGTCCGCGTGGCCACCCGCGCCGGCGTGACGCGCACCGGATGCGCGAGCTTCAGGAGCGCGACGTCCCCGTCGGGGTCGAGGGTCTTCGCGATCCGCACGAACCCCGTCACGCGGACGAGCCGACCGCCGGAGCGGGTGCTGCGCGAGCCGAACCGCACCCGCCACGCGTACGGGTGGCCGGTGAGCGGCTGCTGGACGTCGCCGTGCACCCACCGCGCGCAGTGGCCGGCGGTGACCGCCCAGCGCGGCGCGATCAGCGTCGCCCCGCACACGTGCAGGTCCGAGCGCGGCGAGTCGATCCGCTGGAGCGAGCCGTTGAAGCCCGCGGTCCGCGCGGCCGGCCTGCTCGCGACGATCGCGTCGGCCGTGGCGGGCGCGACGGCGAGCGCGAGCAGCGCGCCCGCCAGGACGCGCCGTGTGGTCGTCTGTCGTCTCATCGGCGCGACCGTACGGAGCGCCGTGTTGCGCCTTCGTGAGGCGGATCGCGCCGCCGGCGCGGCTCAGGAGCGCGCGGCGACCTGCACGTCGGTCCCGTCGGCCACGAACAGGCCCTCGACCGAGAAGTACCGCTCGCCCGTGTCGTAGCAGAAGGTCAGCACCGTGCTGCCCTCGGGGATCTCCGGGAGCTTCTGCGCCACCGCGGCGAGCGCCGCGCCCGACGACGGGCCGACGAAGATGCCCTCCTCGCGCGCGCAGCGCACCGCGTACTCGTAGGCGGCCTCCTCGGTGACCTGGATGGTGCCGTCGAGCGTGTCGACGTGCAGGTTGGCCGGGACGAACCCGGCGCCGATGCCCTGCAGCCGGTGCGGGTTGGGCGCCCCGCCGCTGATGACGGCCGACTTCGTGGGCTCGACCGCGAACGTCTGCATCCCGGGGAAGCGCGGCTTGAGCGCCTCGCTGACGCCCGTGATGTGGCCGCCGGTGCCGACGCCGGTGATGAGGAAGTCGATCCCGTCGGGGAAGTCGCGCAGGATCTCGGCGGCGGTGGCGTCGTGGTGGATCTGCGGGTTGGCCGGGTTCTCGAACTGCTGCGGGATCCAGGCGCCGTCGATCTGCGCGGCGAGCTCGTGGGCGCGGGCGATCGCGCCCTTCATCCCGCCCTCGCGCGGCGTCAGCTCCAGCTCGGCGCCGTAGGCGGCCATGAGCCGGCGCCGCTCGATCGACATCGACTCGGGCATGACGAGGATGAGCCGGTATCCGCGCACCGCCGCGACCATCGCCAGGCCGATGCCGGTGTTGCCGGACGTGGGCTCGATGATCGTGCTGCCCGGCCCGATCGCGCCGCGGCGCTCGGCGTCCTCGATCATCGAGAGGCCGATGCGGTCCTTGATCGAGCCGCCCGGGTTCGCGCGCTCGGCCTTCATCCACACCTCGACGCCGGGGTGGCCGGCGAAGAGCCGGTTGATCCGGATGTGGGGCGTGTCGCCGATGGTCTCGAGGATGTTGGCCGCCTTCACGCTGGGCTCCTGGGGCTAGATGTTGAACTCGAGCAGCTCATCCCCGCGGGTGCGCTCGTCGACACGCGCGGTGGGCGTCACGACCGACTGCGCGGGGACGCTGCGGGTGAGCCAGACGTTGCCGCCGATGCGGCTGCCGTTGCCGATGACGGTCTCGCCACCGAGGATCGTGGCGTTCGCGTAGATCACCACGTCGTCGCCGATCGTCGGGTGCCGCTTGGTGCGCGCCATGCCCTTGTCGACGCTCAGGGCGCCGAGCGTGACGCCCTGGTAGAGCTTCACGCGGTCGCCGAGCACGGCGGTCTCCCCGATCACGATGCCGGTGCCGTGGTCGATCGCGAACGACCGTCCGATCCGCGCGCCCGGGTGGATGTCGATGCCCGTCTGGCGGTGGGCGATCTCGGTGAGCACGCGCGGCACGAGCGGGACGTCGCAGCCCTGGAGCTGGTGGGCCAGCCGGTACACGGCGGTGGCGCGGAAGCCCGGGTAGGCGAGGATCACCTCGTCGACGGAGTGCGCGGCCGGGTCGCCGTCGCAGATCGCCTGCGCGTCGAGCAGCAGCGCCTCGCGGATGGCCGGCAGCTCCGCCAGGAACCGCGCCAGGACCGTGTCGGGCGAGGCGCAGTGCGTCTCGGGGAGCCGCAGCACGTCGGCGAGCTCGCGCTCGACCGCCGCCAGCTCCTCGGCGACGTCGCCGGCGCGGCCGCCGACCTCGGCCGCGAAGTGCGGGAACAGCAGCGCCAGCGTGCGGCGGGCGAACCGCTCGCACAGCTCGTGCAGCCGCGGGGGCAGCGCGTACGCCTCGCGGTCGCGCGCGAGCTGGGCGAGGAACGCCGCGTCGATGCCTCGACCGTCGGTGGAGGCCATCCCCCGACAGTAGCCCTTCGGCGGCCCGTTCCGGGCGCCGAGTGCTTCCATGTCGAGGATCGCCGCGCGGCTCCGCTCACCAGGTGAACGGCCTCGATCCGCGAGGCCCGTGACGACAGGAGGCCGACGATGCCCAAGTACCTGCTCCTCAAGCACTACCGCGGCGGCCCGGAGCCGCACCGGTCCGTGCCTCCGATCGACCAGTGGGCGCCCGAGGACGTGGAGGCGCACATGGCGTTCCAGAACCACGTGAGCGAGATGCTCGAGCGCAACGGCGAGTACGTCGACGCGCGCGCACTCGCGCCCACGCGCACGTGGGTGCGCTACGGCGGCCCCGACGCCGCGCCGGTCACCACCGACGGGCCGCACCCCGAGACGAGCGACCTCATCGCGGGCTGGTGGATGATCGACGTCGAGTCCCACGAGCGGGCGCTCGAGATCGCGGCCTACGCGTCGTCGGAGCCCGGCCCGGGCGGCGAGCCGCTGTGCGAGTGGATCGACGTCCGCGAGGTGATGTGGGAGCGCCCGGCGGGCGACGCGGAGGCGGCGTGACCGGCGCGACGGCCGGCCCGGTGGACGAGGGCGCGCTGCGCGTCCTCGTCCCGCGGGTGCTGGCCGGTCTGGTGCGCCGCGGCGAGGACTTCGCCGCGGCGGAGGACGCGCTGCAGGAGGCGCTCGTCGAGGCGCTGCGGACGTGGCCGGACCATCCGCCGCAGGACCCGCACGCGTGGCTGACGGCGGTCGCGACCCGGCGCCTGGTCGACGCGCGCCGCAGCGAGGCGGCGCGGCGCCGCCGGGAGGACGCCGTGGCCGCCGAGCCGCCGACCCCGCCGAGCGACGCGGTCGGCGACGACACGCTCTTCCTGGCGTTCTGCTGCTGCCATCCCGACCTCTCCCCCGCCTCGCAGGTGGCCCTGACGCTGCGCGCGGTCGGCGGCCTCACGACGCGCGAGATCGCCGACGCCTTCTTCGTGCCGGAGGCCACGATGGCGCAGCGGATCAGCCGGGCCAAGCGGACGCTGCGGGGTCGCAGCCTGGATGCGCCGGGCGATCTCGCCGTGGTGCTGCGCGTCCTCTACCTGATCTACACCGCCGGCCACGCCGGCCGCGTCGACCTGGCCGCCGAGGCGATCCGCCTGGCGCGCCAGCTCACGCTCGCCACCGACGAGCCCGAGGCGCGCGGGCTGCTGGCCCTCATGCTGCTCAACCACGCGCGGCTCCCGGCGCGCTTCGACGCGGACGGGCGCCTCGTCCCGCTCGACCGCCAGGACCGACGCCGCTGGGACACCCGCCAGATCGCCGAGGGCGTGCGCGTGCTGCAGTCCGCGCTGGCGCTGCAGCGTCCCGGGCGCTACCAGATCGAGGCGGCGATCGCCGCCCTGCACGACGACGCGCCGAGCGCCGACGAGACGGATTGGCCGCAGATCCTCGCCTGGTACGACGACCTCGTCGCGCTGACCGACGACCCGGTCCGTCGGGACCCGGCGGCGGTGCTCGGGCGCGCGATCGCCGTCGGTCACGTCCACGGCCCCGCGGCCGGCCTGCGCGAGACCGACCGGCTGCGGGAGACGCTCGGCGATCGCCACCGCTGGCACGCGGCGCGCGGCCACCTGCTCGAGCGCGACGGAGCGCTGGCCGCCGCCGCCGACTGCTACGCCGAGGCCGCGCGGCGGGCCACGAACGTCGCCGAGCGCGACCACCTGATCCGCCGGGCCGCCGCGATCCGCGCTCGTGCCTGACGGCGAGCATGCCTCGCCGGGGCGCCGGGTCCGTCTCGGGGCATGACCGTCGAGCGCACCGGCGCTGCAGCGCGAGAGCGTCGCGCTGGCCTCCATCGCCGCGCTGCAGACCCTCCCGGCCCGCCAGCGGGCCGTGCGTCGAGGTGGGCGCCAACGGCCAGCCGGGGCTGGCGGCCTACGCCGACGAGGACGCGACCGGCCGCCACGACGCCTACGGGGTCATGGTGTTCGCGATCGCCGGCCACCGCATCGCGGGGATCACCGGGTTCCCGCGGGACGCCGGCCTGTTCCCCCGGCTCGGCCTCCCCACGGTGCTGGCCGGCGACTGACGGTGTCACCCCGTCCGCAGCGCCGCCGTCGGCGACATCCGCGACGCGCGCACGGCGGGCGCCAGGCCGGCGACCGCGCCGATGAGGACCGCCGCGCCGATCCCGCCGGCCCACGCCTCGGGCGGGATCACGACCGTCCAGCCCTTCGCGGCGGCGTAGACGGCGGTGGCGGCGGCGCCGGCGAGCACGCCGGCCACGCCGCCGAGCAGCGCGAGCAGCAGGGACTCCCCCAGGAACTGCGCTCGGATCTGCCGCCGCGTGGCGCCCAGCGCGCGGCGCAGGCCGATCTCCGAGCGCCGCTCCAGCACCGAGATGATCATGATGTTCGCGACCCCGACGGCGCCCACGACCAGCGCGACCGCGCCGAGCCCGAGGAACAGGCTGTCGAACGCCCCGGCGGCCGCCGCCCGGGCGGTCAGCACGTCCGACGGGCGGCTGACGCTCACCTCGCTCGGCGCCTGCGGATTGGCGGTGGCCGCGAGCCGCGGCTGCACGGACGTCTCGCGCCCGGTGTCCGTCCGCACGTGGATCGTGCTCGGCGGGCCGTCCTCGCCGCCGGCGCTCACATGGCCGAGGTGGACGCGCGCGGCCGGGTAGCCGATCAGGGCGCTGTGGTCGACGTCGGGCGCCAGCGGCGCGGGCGCCAGGACGCCGGCCACCTCGAACCAGCGGCCGCCGAGCCAGATCCGCTGCCCGGGCCCGAGGCCCAGCCTTCGCGCCGCGGACGCGCCGAGCACCGCGACCGGCAGCCGTGCGGTGGCGGCGTTCAGCCATCGACCGCGCGCCACCCCGGCGCCCACGACCGCGGGCAGGCCGAGGCTGGCCGCGCGCACCTGCAGGCCGCCGCTCTCGGCCACCGGGATCTCGGAGCTGCGGTACACGTGGGCGTCCTCGAGCCGCGCGCTGTGGGCCACGTCGCGTACCCCGTCCAGCAGCGTCAGGCGCGCCGGCGCCTCGACCGGCAGGACGGCCTCGCCGCCGGTGAGGCGCTGCCCGGCCTCGACCGTCAGGAGGTTCGTCCCGAGCCGGTCGATCTCGGCGAGCAGCCCCGCCTGCGACGAGGAGGACAGCCCGAGGACGGCCACGATCGCCGCGGTGCCGATCGCGATCCCCAGCGCCGACAGCGCGGCGCGCAGCGGCCGCGCGCGCAGCCCGACGCTCGCGACCCGCACCCGATCCCCGAGGCTCACGGCGCCACCCCCGTGTCGGCGACGACCTCGCCGTCGAGGACCCGGATCCGCCGCGGCAGGCGCTCGGCCAGGTCCGCGTCGTGGGTGATCACGAGGATCGTGGCGCCCGCGGCGTTGAGCTCGTCGATCAGCGCCATGATCGACGCGCCGGTCGCGCTGTCGAGGTTGCCGGTCGGCTCGTCGGCCAGGACGATCGACGGCTCGCCGACGAGCGCGCGGGCGATCGCCACCCGCTGGCGCTCGCCGCCCGACAGCGTCGACGGGCGAAACGACGCGCGATGCGCGAGCCCGACCCGCTCCAGCGCCCGGTCGGCCCGCTCGCGCCGCTCCGCGACGGGGATTCCGGCGTAGAGCAGCCCGTCGGCGACGTTCTCGCGCACGGTCGCGTGCTCGGCCAGGAAGAACTGCTGGAACACGAACCCGATCTCGCGCGCCCGCAGCCGCGAGAGCGCCTCGTCGCCCATCCCCGCGACGTCGACGCCGCCGACCCGGACCGCGCCGCTCGTGGGCGGCTCCAGCGTCCCGACGACGTGCAGCAGCGTCGACTTCCCCGAGCCCGACGGGCCGACGATCGCGGCGAGCTCGCCCCGCCGCACGGTGAACGACACGCCGCGCAGCGCGCGCACCGGCGGCGCCTCGCCGTAGACCTTGGTGACCTCGGCGAGCTCGAGCACCACCTCGCCGCTCACGACGCCGGCACCACGACGTCGTCGCCCGCGCGCAGGTCGCCCTCGACCTGGACGCGACCCGCCACCGTGTCGACCAGGCCGAGCGTCACGGCGACGCGCTCGCGGCGCCCGTCCGCGCGCACCGCCTCGACCGCGAAGCCGCCGCCCGGCTCGCCGACGAGCGCGGTGACCGGGACGCTCAGCGCGTCGCGCACCCCGTCCGTCGCGATCTCGACCTCGACCGGCGCGCCCTCCAGCCCGCGCGCCCGGCGCGGGCGGTCGAGCCGGATCGCGACGGGGATCGTCACCGCGCCGTCGGCGCGCGCGGCGGGCCCGACGCTGGCCACGCGGCCCGTCAGCGTCGTGTGGTCGGGCAGCGCGACGCGCGCCCGGTCGCCGCGGCGCACCGCGTTGCGCTGGGTCGGGTCCAGGTCGACGCGCACCTGCGGGCGCAGCGAGGTCGCGGTCAGCACCGGCGTCCCGGGGCGCGCCGGCGCGCCGAGCGCGCCGCTCACCTTCGCGACGCGCACCGGCTCGGGGAGGACGACGGCGTCGCCGAGCTCGAGCGTCGCGGTCTCCTCCATCCCCCGGGCGCGCTGGAGCGTCACGAGCGCCTGCGCGGTCGCGGACGTGAACGCATCCCCGCGCGGATCGGTCCCGTCACCCGCGTCGGCGCGCCGGAGCGTGCGGTTGAGCACGCGGACGTCGGGACCCGTCTCCCCGGCGGCGAGGTCGCGGAAGGCCGGGACGCGGCCGCACAGCAGCAGCACGGGCCGGTCGTCGACGCGGTAGAGGGCCTCGCCGCAGCCGACGCGGTCGCCGGGCTCCGGCAGCCGCGTGTACACGCCGGAGGCCTGGTTGATCGCGACGTACGGCGCCCCGTCGGGCCGCGCGCGGAACGTCAGCACGCCCGGCTGCGACACGCGGTCGGCCAGCGGCCCGCGCTCCACCTTCGCGGTGGGCGCCGGCGCCTCGGCGTCCGGGGCGCCCGAGGAGTCGGCGCCGCATCCGGCGAGCGCCCCGGCGAGCACCACCGCCGCGGCCAGGGTCGCGCGGCTCACGGCTGACCCCCGTCGGCCTGCGGTCCGAGGTCGGCGCACGCCCGCATCGCCGCGTTGAGCACGCCCATCCCGCTCTCGGTCGCGGCCGACGGGATCCGGTTCGTGTTCACCAGCGGCTCGCCGTCGACGGGGTCCGGGAAGTCGCGCACGCCGTTCTCGCGCATGCACTCGGCGAACGCCAGGCGCGTGTCGCGCTCCTCGTCGGTGACCTCGTCGTCGCCGGTGAAGCCGGGCGGCTGCAGGTCGCGGCACGCCTCGACGGCGCGGGTCCACGTGCGGGAGCCCGGATCGATCGACGACCCGTTGAGCACGCCGTCGATGGTCAGCTCGCCCGACGCGTCGGGATCGGGGAACTCGTCGACGCCGTTCTCGCGCATGCACGTGGCGAACGCCACCGCGCGGTCCTGGACCGCGCTCGTCGCGGCGGCGGTGCTCGCCGTCGAGGCGTCGTCGTCGCCGCCGCAGCCGGCGGCGGCGGCGGCGAGGGCGAGGATCAGGGCGAGGGCGGCCAGCGGCCGGAGCGGTCTCGTCACTGGTGCAACCTCGGGTCGTAGGTGGGGTCGGGGTAGGTGGCCGGGCAGCCGCCGGCGGGCGCGTCGGGGCGCAGCTCGAAGTGCCAGGGCTCGTTGTCGTAGACGCGGCACAGCCCGTAGGCGGCGCCGTGCGCGGCGAGCCAGTCGGCCGCGGCCGTGTCGACGTCGATCGCATCGCCGGAGACGTGCGCCGACGTCTCGGGCGTGGCGACCCAGCGCGCGGCCTCCGCGTAGGAGCCGTACGTGGCGATCGCCTCCTCCAGGAGCTGGGCCTGGCGCTCGGCGGAGCGCCAGCCGCTGACGACGGTGAGCGCGACGCCGTCGCGCACCGCGTCGGCCTCGGCCCGGCGCAGCGCCTGGCGCAGCGCGCGATCGAGGTTGGCGACGCCCGGCGGCGCCGGCGCGCCGCGGGGCGCGCGGCGCAGCTCGACGACCGGCTCGATCGCCGGTGTGGCCACCGGGGTCGCGGTCGTCTGGCGCGACGGCGAGGACGCCGGTCGCGCGGCGACGATCACCGCGGCGATCACCGCCGCGGCGATGAGCAGGCCCGCGACGCGGCGGCGGCGCACGCGACGCGCCCCGGGCGTGAATCGGTCTGGTCGGCGGTGGGGCATGGCGCCAGTGAACGGGTCGGCCTGTTGCGGCCCCGTATGGCGTTTTCGATACGCGGGCGATATGCGGGCTCGTTAGCCTCGGGCGCATGCGGGTGCTCCTCGTCGAGGACGAGCCCTACATGGCGGAGGCGATCCGCGACGGCCTGCGGCTGGAGGCCATCGCCGCCGACGTCGCCGGCGACGGCGACACCGCGCTGGCGCTGCTCGACGTCAACGCCTACGACATCGCGGTCCTCGACCGCGACGTCCCCGGGCCGTCCGGCGACGAGATCGCGCAGCGCATCGTCGCGTCGGGCAGCGGCATGCCAATCCTCATGCTCACCGCCGCCGACCGGCTCGACGACAAGGAGTCCGGGTTCGAGCTCGGCGCCGACGACTACCTGACCAAGCCGTTCGAGCTGCGCGAGCTCGTGCTGCGGCTGCGGGCGCTCGACCGGCGGCGCGCCCACCATCGGCCGCCCGTGCGCGAGATCGCCGGCCTGCGGCTGGACCCGTTCCGCCGCGAGGTCCACCGCGACGGCCGCTACGTCCCGCTGACCCGCAAGCAGTTCGCGGTGCTGGAGATCCTCGTCGCCGCCGAGGGCGGGGTCGTCAGCGCCGAGGAGCTGCTGGCGCGCGCCTGGGACGAGAACGCCGATCCGTTCACCAACGCGGTGCGCATCACGGTCTCCGGCCTGCGCAAGCGCCTCGGCGAGCCCTGGCTCATCGCCACCGTCCCCGGCGCGGGCTACCGCATCGACACCGGGCTCGAGGACGACGGTGAATAGAGCGCCCGGCCTGAGCGTGCGCCTGAAGCTCACGCTCAGCTACGCGGGCTTCCTGATGCTGGCGGGCGCGCTGCTGCTCGCCGCGGTGTGGGTCTTCCTCCTGCGCTACGTGCCCGACAAGGCGATGCTCGTGAACCCCACCGACCGCCCCGACGGGGTCTTCCCGATCCGGTCCGAGCTCCTGCGCGTGTTCGCGCCGCGGGCGGCCGCCGTGATGGGCGCGCTGCTCGTGTTCGGCCTGGCGGGCGGCTGGATCCTCGCCGGCCGCATGCTCGCCCCGCTGGACCGCATCACCGACGCGACGCGCATCGCCGCGACCGGCGCGCTCGGCCACCGGATCCGGCTGCCGGGCCGCCGCGACGAGTTCCGCGAGCTCGCCGACGCGTTCGACGGGATGCTCGAGCAGCTCGAGGCGCTCGTCGCCCAGCAGCGCCGGTTCGCCGCCAACGCGTCCCACGAGCTGCGCACGCCGCTGGCGATCACGCAGACGCTGCTCGACGTGGCCGAGAAGGACGGCAGCCGCGACGACGACCTCGTCGAGCGGCTGCGGCTCGTCAACGACCGCGCCATCCACCTCACCGAGGCCCTGCTCACGCTCAGCCGCGCCGACCAGCGCGCGTTCGTCAGCGAGGAGGTCGACCTGTCGCTCGTCGCCGAGGAGGCGATCGAGACGCTCCTCCCCCTCGCCGAGCGCCGCGGCGTGTCCGTCGAGACCGCCGGCGACGTGGCGCCGGCGGTGGGCTCGCATCCGCTCCTGCTGCAGATGACGACGAACCTCGTCCACAACGCGATCGTCCACAACGTGCCCGATCACGGCGTCGTGCGTGTGACGACCCGGGTCGGGCCCGAGGAGGCGATCCTGACGGTGGAGAACACCGGGCCGCGGCTCGCCCCGGGCGTCGTCGCCACGATCGCCGAGCCGTTCCAGCGCGGCACGGGCCGGGTGCGCACCGACCACGCCGGCATCGGGCTCGGCCTGGCGATCGTCAAGAGCATCGTCGAGGCGCACGAGGGCAGCCTCGCCCTCGTGCCGCGGGACGAGGGCGGGCTGCGCGTCACGGTGCGGCTCCCCACATCGCGTTAGGTTCCCCTAAGCTCCAGGCCGCGATGCTCGCCCTGGACGGCATCTCCAAGGCCTTCGGCCCCGTCACCGCGGTGGACGCCGCCTCCCTGCACGTCGGGCGCGGCGAGTTCGTCGCGCTGCTCGGTCCCAGCGGCTGCGGCAAGACGACGGCGCTGCGCGTCGTCGCCGGCTTCGAACGCCCCGACGCCGGCACGGTGGCGATCGACGGCCGCACCGTCGCGGGCCCCGGCACGTTCGTGGCACCCGAGCGGCGCCACGTCGGCATGGTCTTCCAGGACTACGCGCTCTTCCCCCACCTCGACGTGCTCGCCAACGTCGGCTTCGGCCTTACGCGCGCCGGCCGCGAGGCGCGCGCCCGCGAGGTGCTGGACTTCGTCGGCCTCGGCGATCTCGGCGATCGCTACCCGTCCGAGCTCAGCGGCGGCCAGCAGCAGCGCGTCGCGCTCGCCCGCGCGCTGGCGCCCGAGCCCGCGCTCGTCCTGCTCGACGAGCCGTGGAACGCGATCGACCCGCTCCTGCGCGCCGAGATGCGCACCGAGCTCGCGACGCTGCTGAGCGCCGCCGGCGTCACCGTCGTGCTCGTCACCCACGACCGCGAGGAGGCGTTCACGCTCGCCGACCGGATCGCCGTGATGCGCGAGGGCCGCATCGTCCAGGTCGCGACGCCCGAGGAGCTGTACTTCGCGCCCGCCGATCGGTGGACCGCCGAGTTCGTCGGCGCCGCCAACATCCTGCCCGGCACGCGCAGCGGGACGGTGGTGTCGACCCCGGTCGGCGCGTTCCCGGCCCCGGCCACCGCCGCCGAGGGCGCCGTCGACGTCCTCGTCCGCCCCGAGCTCGTCGGCCTGGAGGTCGACGCGAACGCCGAGGGCGAGGTGGTCGAGCGCACGTTCCTCGGCCACGACGTCTTCTACCGCGTCCGCCTGCCCGACGGCACGACGGTCCGCTCCCAGCGCCCATCCAACGAGGCCGTGCCACTGGGCGCGCGCGTGCGCGTCACGGTGCACGACGGACGCGTCGTCACGTTCTGATCCGACCCCGGAGGATCCGCATGAAGCGCCTGCTCTCCCTGTCCGCCGTCCTGCTCGCCTGCGTGCCGATCACGGCGTGCGGCGGAGGCGACGACACCGACCTCACGATCTACTCGGGGCGCAACGAGGAGCTCGTCGGACCGCTCATCGAGCAGTTCGAGGAGGAGAGCGGGCTGACCGTCGAGGTGCGCTACGGCGACACCGCGGAGCTGGCCGCGACGATCGCCGAGGAGGGCGACAACAGCCCGGCCGACGTCTTCTTCGCCCAGGACGTCGGCGCGCTCGGGTCCGTGGAGGACCAGCTCGCGGAGCTGCCGGCCGACGACCTCGACGCGGTCCCCGAGCGCTACCGCGACCCGGACGGCCGCTGGGTCGGCACCTCCGCGCGCGCCCGCGTCGTCGCCTACTCGACCGAGCGCGTCGAGGAGGGCGAGCTGCCCGACACGATCTTCGACTTCACCTCCGACGAGTGGAAGGGCCGTGTCGGGCTGCCGCCCACGAACGGCTCCTTCCAGGCGTTCGTCTCGGTGATGCGCCTCGACGCGGGCGACGACCGCACGCGCGCGTGGCTCGAGGACCTCGCCGCCAACGAGGCGAAGCTGTACGAGAACAACACGCAGACGATCGAGGCGATCGACGCCGGCGAGATCGACGCCGGGTTCGTGAACCACTACTACCTCGAGGAGCTGCGGCGCGAGAACCCCGACCTGAAGGTGGCCAACCACTTCCTGGCCCCCGGGGACCCGGGCGCGTTCGTCAACGCCGCCGGCGTCGGGATCCTCGCGACCTCCGATCACGAGGAGGCGGCCGAGCGCTTCGTCAGCTTCCTGCTCGGCCCCGAGGCGCAGACCTACTTCGCCGAGAACACGTTCGAGTACCCGCTGGCCGCGGGCGTGGAGCCGGTCGGCGACCTGCCGCCGCTCGAGGAGCTCGTCAGCCCCGACGTGACGCTCGACCAGCTCGGCGACGAGCTCGAGCCGACGCTGCGGATGCTCAACGAGGTCGGCCTGACGTCGTGAGCCGCCGCCCGCCGGTGGCGCTCGTCGTCGCCGCCGTCGCGGTCGTCGCCCTCGTCTGCCTGCCGCTCGTCTACCTGGTCGTGCGGGTGGCCGAGGGCGGGGCCGACGCGTTCGACGTGCTTGGCCGGCCGCGCACGGTCGAGCTGGTGGCGCGCACCTGCGGGCTCGTGGCGGCCACCACCGGCGCGGCGGTGGCGATCGGGGTGCCCGCCGCCTGGCTGGTGACCCGCACCGACCTGCCCGGGCGCCGGCTGTGGACCGTGCTGCTCGCGCTGCCGCTCGTCATCCCCAGCTACGTCCTCGCGCTCGCGCTGATCGCCGCCTCCGGTCGCGGCGGCCTCCTGGGCCTCCCGGAGATCTCCGGGTTCGCGGGCGCGCTCGCCGCGCTCACGCTGGCGACGTACCCGTACGTGTTCCTGCTCACCGCGGCCGGGCTGCGGCGCCTCGACCCGAGCCTGGAGGAGGCGGCGCGCTCGCTGGGTCAGACCCGCGCGCGGGTGCTGTGGCGGGTCACGCTGCCCGCCGTCCGGCCGTCGATCGGGGCCGGCGCGCTGCTCGTCGCCCTGTACGCGCTGTCGGACTTCGGCGTGGTGTCGCTGATGCGCTTCGATGCGCTCACCCGGGTCATCTTCCTCCAGTACCGCTCGCTGTTCGACCGCACCCCGGCCGCCGTGCTCGGTCTCGTCCTCGTCGCGCTGACCGTCATGGTGCTGATGCTCGAGGCGCGCGCCTCGGGCCGCCTGGGCCAGGCGCGCGTGTCGCCGGGCGCCGCGCGCCGGGCCGCGCGCGTGACCCTGGGCGCCTGGACGGCGCCGGCGCTCGCGTTCTGCGCCGCCGTGGTCGCGGTCGCGCTCGTCCTGCCGATCGTCGTCGTCGTGTGGTGGACGCTGCGGGCGCCGTCGTTCGACGCGGCGCTGGACACGCTGTGGGAGCCGGCGCTGCGGACGCTGCTCGCCGCCGGTCTCGCCGCCGCGGCGGTGACGGTGGCGGCGCTGCCCGTCGCGCTGCTCGCGGTCCGCCACCCGCGCCGCTGGACGCGGCTGCTGGAGCGCGGGTCGTTCGTCTCCAACGCCCTGCCGGGCGTCGTGGTCGGGTTGTCGCTGGTGTTCTTCGCCGCCAGGTACACGCCGGCCCTCTACGGCGGCCTCGCCGTCCTGATCGCCGCCTACGTCGTGCGGTTCCTCCCGCAGGGGCTGTCGGCGATCCGCGCCGCGCTGGAGCGGGTCGACCCGCGGCTGGAGGAGGCGGCGCGCGGGCTCGGGCACGGCCCGGCGTCCGTGCTGGCGCGGGTCACGGTGCCGCTGGTCGCGCCCGGTCTGCTCGCCGGCGCCGCGCTCGCGTTCCTGTCGACGATGAAGGAGCTGCCGGCGACGCTCCTGCTGCGCCCGATCGGCTTCGACACCCTCGCGACCGAGGTGTGGACGGCGACGGGCGTGTCCGCCTACTCCCGGGCCGCGGTGCCCGCGCTCGCGCTGATCGTGCTCGCCGCGCCCGTGATGTGGCTGCTGGTCGGGCGCGGCGGGCACGGATTCGACGAGATCGAGCGCTAGCTCGCCGGTGGGATCGGATGGTTGGCCCGGAACAGGTCGCCCGGGTCGTACAGCGCCTTGACCTCGCGCAGGCGCCGCCACGTCGCCGGGTCGAAGAACCCGCTCGGGTCCGACGGCTCCTCGACGAAGTTCGGATAGTCGCCGGCGCGGTACGGCGCCAGCGCCTCGTCGATGCGCGCCAGCGTGGCGCGGGTGGCCTGCGCGGTCGCCGCGTCGGGCGCGACGCCGAGCGAGAACGCGCAGATCGTCCCCGGTAGCGTCGCGCGGGCGCCCGCGCCGACGTCGCGGCGGCCCAGCGCCCCGCCGAGGTGACGGAGCTGGACCATCGAGATCGCGGCGTCGGAGCCCGGCCCGGCGACGTCGACCAGCGCGTCGATGCCGGCCGGCCCGACGTCGTCGAGGAGCTGGTGGCCGCTGAGGAACGGCAGCGGCTCGCGCGGGTCCATCGCGAGGTCGCCGAGCGCGGCCGGCGGCACCATCGCGAACGTGTCCATCGCGGGCCCGAGCGCGCGGATCGGCGCCATCAGCCGCCGGCCCTCCTCCACGGTCCCCGTGAACACGCCCCACACGACCGTGAAGGACTGCCCGCGCAGCGCGTCGGGCAGCGCCGGGTCGGGCGGGAAGTGCAGGATCGCCGCCCACGTCATCAGCTCGTCGGGCAGCGTCGGCAGCAGCTCCCGCCAGGCGTGCAGCACCTCGCGCGTGCGCGCGTACGGGAAGAACGCGGCGCCGGCGAACAGCTCGGCGTACGGGTACACCTCGAACTCGATCGCGGTCACGACGCCGAAGCTCCCACCGCCGCCGCGCAGCGCCCAGAACAGGTCGGGCTCGTGCACGGCGTCGGCGCGGACGAGATGACCGTCGGCGGTGACGAGCTCGAACGCGGTGACGCTGTTGGTCTGCAGCCCGTGCCTGCGGGCCAGCCAGCCCATACCGCCGCCGAGCGAGTAGCCGGCGATGCCGACGTCGGGCGACGAGCCGTGCAGCGCCGCGAGCCCGAGGTCCGACAGGGCCGGGACGACCTGCTCCCAGCGCACGCCGGCGCCGACGCGCACGCGCCGCGCGGGCGCGTCGATCGTCACCTCGTCGAGGCCCGACACGTCCAGGAGGATCGTGCCGTCCAGCGCGCCGAGCGGGCCCGCGTTGTGGCCGGTGGACCGCGGCGCGACGCGCAGGCCGCTGGCGCGAGCGTGGCGCACCGCGGCGATGACGTCGTGCTCGTCGCGGGCGCGGACGATCGCCTCGGGCCGCTGGTCGACGAGGACGTTGAACGCGCCGCGCGCGTCGTCGAAGCCGGGGTCCCCCGCGACGACGACGCGGTCGGCGGGCAGGCCGGCGATGTGGGTGAGGTCCTGCGTGGTGGTGAACATGGCGGCGAGCATCCGCTCCCGCCGCGCCCCTGACATCGCGGTCGCCACCAGTCTGCGACCCCAATGTTTGAACCGCGTTCGAACCCTAGGGCCGGCCGGCGAGCGCGGCGGGCAGCTCGCGCCGCGAGCCGATGCCGAGCTTGCGATAGCTGCTCGACAGGTGGACCTCGACGGTCTTCAGCGTCACGTACAGCGCCTGGGCGATCTCCTTGTTGGTCCGCCCCTCCGCCGCCATCTCCGCGACGCGCCGCTCGGCGGCGGTCAGCGCGGCGGGCCCGGAGCGCTCGGCCGCGCGCGGGCGCGCGCCGGTCGCGTACAGCTCGGTGCGCGCCCGCTGCTCGAGGGCGTCCGCGCCGCACTGGTGGGCCAGCTCGAGCGCGCGGCGCAGCAGCGGGCGCGCCTCGGTCGGCTCGCGGGCGAGGCGGACCGCCGCGCCGAGGTCGGTCAGCGCGGCCGCGAGCTCGTAGCGGGCGGTCGAGCGCTCCAGCACGTCGACGGCGTCGCGCAGGCGGGCGATGCCGTCGCCCGGGTCGACCAGGCCGAGCGTCCGCAGCGAGCGGCCGACGACGCCGGCGGCGCCGAAGCGGCGCGCGATCTCCAGCTCCTCGCGGGCGAGCGCCACGGCCTCGTCCGGACGGTCGAGCCCGGCCAGCGCGCGGGCGCGCAGCGACCGCCACGGCAGCCAGCCGGGGAACGAGGCGATCGCGGCGTCGTGGCGCTCCAGGTCGCCGCTGAGCGCCAGCGCCTCGGCGAACCGGCCCTCGGCGAGCAGCAGCTCGGTGCGGCTGCGCGCGAGCTGCGCGTAGCCGTCGCTGCCGTCGTCGTCCGTCTGGCCGCTGGCCAGCGCGGCGCGCGCGCCGTCGAGGTCGCCGCGCAGGAGGAGCGTGGCGCCGAGGAAGGCGGGACCGTACGTGTCGCGCGACCGCGTCCTCCCCCACTGCGCGAACTGCTCGCCGGCGGCCTCCAGACGCTCCTGGGCGTCGCGCAGCTCCCCGCGCCACAGCAGCGTGCGGGCACTCCACAGGTTGACGCTGACGACGCCCACGAGCGACCCGCGCCGGTGCGCGAGGTCCAGCAGCGCCTCCCACTCGTCCATCGCCCGGTCGCGGTCGGCCATCGTCAGCACCATGAGCGCGGGGACCGGGAACAGGCCGGGGTCGGCCTCGACGAGCACGCCGTCGGCCAGCGCCCACTCCGCCATCGACGCGCAGCGGTCGGCCGGCGACCCCGTCATCGCCAGGCAGAACGACACCATCGACGCGAGCATCCGCGCGCCCGGCCCCTCCCCCTCCACGGCGATCGCGTCGAGCTCCTCGGCGCTGCGGCGGCTCCCGATCCCGTATCGGACCGCCGCCAGCTCGGTGGCGCGCAGCGCCTGGCGCTCGTCGACGAGGTCCGGCGGCGCCTGGGCCGCGGCCCGGCGGGCGACGTCGGCGGCGTCGCTGGCCGGCGCGGTGAAGAACAGCGTGCGCGCGAGGATCCCCGCGGCGTGCGCGCGCAGGCGCGGATCGTCGAGCGTCCGCCACGCCTCGCGCAGATGCTCGGCCGCGGCGGGACCTGACGTCAGCACCTCCGCCAGCCCGAGCTGGAACAGCAGGCCGGGGCGCCGGTCCGGGGGCGGCGGCTCCTCGATCGCCCGCGTCAGCAGCGACACGGCCATGTCGGCCGCGCCCTTCGCCCGCGCCGCGGCGGCGGCGTCGGCCAGCACGTCGACCACCCACGGATCGCCGCGCCGCGGCGCGATCAGGAGGTGGGTGGCGATCTGCTCGGCGGGCGCCCCGCGCTCGGCCAGCACCTGCGCGGCCCGCGCGTGGCGCATCACCCGCTCGCCGAACGGGATCTCGTGGTAGATCGCGTCGCGCACGAGCGGGTGGACGAACCGGGCGGGCGGGTCGGGCATGAGGATCTGGGCGCGCGCCAGCGCCGACGAGGCGGCGGCCGTCTCCTCCTCGCTCAGCCCGAGGAGCGTCACGACGGTCCGCTGCTCGACGAGGCCGAGGACGGCGAGAGCCTGCGCGACGGCGACCGCGTGCTCGCCGAGCCGGTGCAGGCGGACGAGCACCGTGCGCGAGATCGCGCGCGGGCCGATGCTGCGCACGGCGGCCGCCTGGGCGGCGACCGGTCGCACGCCCTCGTCGGCCAGCGACGACAGGAGCTGGCCGAGCAGGAGCGGGTTGCCGCCGGTCGCCTCGGCGCAGGCGGCGGTGAACGGCGCCTCGGGCGCCCCGCCGAGGCGGTCGGACACGAGCCCGGCGATCCCGGCCGGCGTCAGCGGCCGGGGGGCGATGCGCAGCGCCTCGGGGGCGGCCGCCAGCTCGGCGAGCAGCATCGGGTCGGTGCCCGCCTCCCCGCTGCGGACGCTCAGCGCGAGCACGATCCCCGAGCCGCTCAGGCGCCGGGCGACGAACGCCAGGTAGCGCAGCGACGGCGGGTCGGCCCAGTGCAGGTCGTCGACGAGCAGCATGAGCGGCCGCTCCTCGGCGAGGTTGGCGGTCAGCCAGTACAGCCCGTGCAGCGCGGCGAACGAGCCGTCGCCCGCGCCGCCGGGGACGCCGGCGGGCTCGAAGACGGGTGCGGCCGACGCGGCCGCGCCGGCGAGCAGGCCCTCGCGGTCGGGCGCCGCGGCGAGGGCCGGCTCGAGGAGCTGGCGCACGACCCCGAAGGGGAACTCGCGCTCGAGGTGCGCGCCGCGCGCGGCGAGGACGCGGACGCCGGCATGGTCGGCGCGCGCGGCGAGCTCGTCGGCCAGGCGGCTCTTGCCGATGCCGGGCGGCCCGTCGATCACCACGAGGCAGGCGCGCCGCTCCCCCGCGTGCGCCAGCACGTCGGCGAACGCCTCGAGCTCGCGCTCGCGCTCGATCAGCGGCGGGTCGCCGATCCCTGCACGGCCGGTCGTCGTCTCCGTCGCGGCCCGCGCCACGCTGGCTCCTTCGCGTGTCCGGTCGGGCGGCGCCCGCCCGACGTCGAGGCGAGCCTAATGCTTGGGCCGGTGCCCGTGGGGACGCGTGGCGGCGTGCACGATCTCGGCGACGCCCGCTGCTCGAGGATGATCCGCACCATCCAGACTCGGGCTCCAGGAGGCATCATGCAGATCGAAGGCACCGTCGCGCTCGTGACCGGCGCCAACCGCGGCATCGGCAAGGCGTTCGCCGAGGCCCTCCTCGACCGCGGGGCGGCGAAGGTCTACGCCGGCGCCCGCGACGTCTCGACCGTCACCGATCCGCGCCTCGTCCCGGTGGCGCTGGACGTGACGCGACCGGAGTCCGTGGCCGCCGCCGCCCGCGAGCTGTCCGACGTCCAGATCCTCGTCAACAACGCCGGCATCAGCCGCTCCGCGCCGCTGCTGGACGTGTCGCTCGACGACGCCCGCGCCGAGCTCGAGGTGAACGTCCTCGGGCTGCTCGCGACCACGCAGGCGTTCGCGCCCGTGCTCGCGGCCAACGGCGGCGGGGCGATCGTGAACATGCTGTCGGTCCTGTCCTTCCACACCCTGCCCCCGGTGCCGACGTACTCCGCCACGAAGGCCGCCGCCTGGAGCCTGTCCAACGCGTCGCGCCTCGCCCTCGCCGGCCAGGGCACCCACGTCCTGGGCGTGCACGTCGCGTTCGTCGACACCGACCTCACCGCGCACGTCGACGCCCCGAAGGTCGCGCCCGCCGAGGTCGCCGCGGCCGCGCTCGACGCGCTCGAGGCGGGGCGGCCCGAGGTGCTCGTCGACGAGCGCAGCCGCCAGGTCAAGGCCTCGCTCCCCGAGGACCAGGAGCGCATCTACGCGCCGATGCTCGGCGCGGCCGCCACGACCTGACGCGCCGCACCTCCCCGGGGCACGTGTGGCACATGGCGTCCGCATACCGGATGCCAGGTGCCACACGTCCAGGCATCCGGTGGCGGCGGCACACTCCGCCGCCGTGCCCCGTCCCGCCCACCGCCCGCCGCCCGGTTTTCGCGCCGACGTCGAGCGGGCGTGGGAGATCCTCGGACGGCTCAACGCGCTGCCGCCCGGCGACTTCGATGCCATGCGCGCGGTGCTGGCCGAGCTGACGGGCCGCGAGATCGATCCGTCGGTGCGGGTGCTCCCGCCGTTCCACACCGACGGCGGCCGCAACCTGCGCTTCGGCCGCAACGTGTTCGTCAACCACGGCTGCACCGCGATGGATCTCGGCGGGATCGACATCGGCGACGACGTGATGATCGGGCCCAACGTGCACCTGATCAGCTCCGGCCATCCGACGGACCCGGAGACCCGCCGCTCGCGCATCACGACGGGTCCGGTCCGCGTCGAGCGCGGCGTGTGGATCGCCGCGGGCGCGATGGTGTTGCAGGACGTGACCGTCGGCGAGGACGCCGTCGTGGCCGCCGGCGCCGTCGTCACGCGCGACGTGCCGGCGCGCACCCTCGTGGCGGGCGTCCCAGCTCGCGTCGTCCGCGCGCTATGAGCGCGCGCAGACTGCGCCGCGCCAAGGCGACGCGGGCCCCGGCGGTGGCGCGGCAGCGCACCGCCTGCAGCCCGGCCGCCCGGTAGCGCGCCGCGCTACGGGAACCGCTGCGCGAACGCCAGCGCCGTGTCGGCGACCTCCCGCCAGCCGTGGTCGATGGTCAGCGAGTGGCCGGGGCCTTGACGATCTCCGTCACGCCCGGGTTGCGGCGCTGGCGCTCGTCGGCGGCGTTGGCGACCGCCCACGGGACCGTGTGGTCCTTCTCGCCCTCGATGATCAGGAGCGGCCCGCAGTCGGGCGCTCGTCGTCGCCGAGCGCGTTCGCCCAGCCGTACTTGAACTGGTCGAACGTCAGCGCGACCGCGCGGCCGCGGTTGCGCGGGTTGGCCAGCACGGGCGCGGACACCCGCAGCGTCGAGATCGGCAACGGCAGGACCCCGCGGAACGGGCCCGGGTCGATCGCGACGGTGGCAAGGGCGAGCCCGCGGTCGGCGAGCATCTGCGCGATCGGTCCGCCGGTCGAGTGCCCCATGACCACGGGCGTGCGCTCGAGCCCCGCGATCACGGCGGCGACGGGGTCAGCGCCGCGTACCCGGCCTCCTCGAAGCGCTCCGCCCACCGCTCCCAGCTGCTGGGCAGCAGCCACAGGCCGTGGACGAACACGATCGGGACCCTGCCGCTGGCGTTGGCCCGCTCGACCTCCTCTGCCTCACGGGGCGTGATCACGTCGGTCTGCGGGACCATGGTGGCCATGTGCGCTCCTCGCTCGCGGTGGCTCGGGCGCACGCTCTCACGGTCGGAGCCGCGGGACAACCCCGCCGGGGCTACTCGCCCTCCCAGCGGAAGCCCACCGGCGCCGGGCGCGGCTCGAGCGGGCTCGGCGGAAGCGGGCCGGCCGGGTCGTCCTCGTTGTAGGCGCTCGGCGCGACGTCGTTGGGCGTGTCCGGGTGGAACAGCGCGGCGAGCAGCTCGATCTGGCCGCGCCCGACGCCCAGCTCGCCCATGCCGCCGCCGTACATCGGCCGGCCCTCCTCGCCGCATCTCGCGTACACGGCGAACAGCTCGCGCAGGCTCCCGATCCGCGACGGCTTGACGTTCACCGCGCGCGCCGCCAGCGGCGTCGCGCCGATGTCGGCCGCGGAGCGGATCGGCGCGTCGTAGGAGACCCGGTCGAGCCGGCCCTCCAGGCGTCGCGCGATCTCGGGCAGGTCGTGCGGATCCTCGAGGAACGCGTCGGGGAACGCGGCGATGACCCGGTCGTAGAGCGCGACGAGCGCCTCCGGGTCCTCGACCTCGAAGCCGTAGTGCCCCTTGAAGTCGATCGTGTCCACCGCGCCCGTCGCCGCGACCGCCTCGACGAGCTCGGCCGACCACGTCGGCTCCGCGTCGAGTTTGAAGCGCACCCCGGGCGCGCGCGCCAGTCGCCGGCGCACGTGCTCGATCGACGGCTCCTCTCCGAGGCCGAGCGAGTTGACGAAGCGCACCGGTCGCGGCTCGAGGCCCAGGACCTCGTGCAGCGGCCGTCCCGCCTGGCGCAGCGCCAGGTCCAGCGCCGCCGACTCGAACGCCCAGGCGCGCATCCCGCGCGCCATGTCCCACTCCGGCGGCGCCGGGAACGTGTCGAGCGTCGCGACGTGCGCGCAGAAGCTCGCGAGCGTCCACTCGCCCGCCAGCGGCAGCGCGAGCTGCGTCTCGTGCAGCGAGCTGCCGTCCTCGACGTGGACGGAGACGTCCTCCCCCAGCCCGTCGGTGCCGGCGCCGGTCAGGCGCACCTGGGTGGTGACGCGCTGGAAGTCGTGGGCGAGGACCGCGTGCAGCCGCTCGTACGCGCAGGACTCGACGACGAGCGGCAGATCGGCGACGCGCGGCCACAGGGTCTCCTCCATGTCCGCCATGGTCGCAGGCTCGCACCATCGGCCCATGCCGCCCGGCCGCCCGGGGTACGATCTCGCCGTGGCGCGGGACCGAGACGAACGAGCCCGTCAGCGCGACGACGAGGCCACCAGGCGGGACTTCGAGGCGGCGATCCGCGACGGCCTGATCGACGAGGCGTCGCTGTCGGAGCGCGAGCGCGAGATGATCCGCCAGGCTCGCGCGGACCGCGAGGCGTCGGCCGCCGACCGGCGCGAGTCCGCGTCCGATCGCGACGCCGCCCGCGAGGCGCGCGACGCCGCCCGCCGCAGCGGCGAGTAGCCGGCCGGACCGTCAGGCCGAGCGCGCGAACCAGAGCGTCAGGTTCGTCCCACCCCCGGGACGCGCGGCCACGTCGAAGCGCTGCGACAGCGAGGCGATCAGCGGCAGGCCCAGACCGATGCCCGGGCTGTCGGATCGCGGCTGCATCCCCCGGCCGCGATCGCCGACCACTACGACGACGGCATCGGCCGTCAGGTCGACGCGCACGTCGACGTCCTGCGGCGCCAGGCCGACGTAGGCGTGGAGGATCGCGTTCGTGAGTGCCTCGGACACCGCGACCGCCAGGCCGTCGGGGTTCACGACGCCGAGCTTCGCCGCGCACGACCGCACGGTCCGCCGGGCGCCGCCGATCGCCTCGGCGCACGGGGAGACCGAGGGGTTGAGCACGCAGCGCCGCACCTGATCCGGATTCCCGCGGCATGGGCCCCGGAATCGCGCGACGGACCGCGGCGTCGCGCCAGGACGCGGTCAGGCCCCGGGCACGTCGACGGTCGTCGTCAGCAGCACCGCCTCGAACGTGGCGGCCCGCCGCTCGGCCTGGTAGTCGGGCGCCGCGCACAGCAGCAGCGTCCGCCCGCCGGGGCCGCCGAGCGCGCACGCGAAGAACGAGAGGCCGGCGGGCGCGTCGATCTGGTCCTCGACCGCGCCGCCCTCGGCGAGCAGGCAGCAGCGCCCGCCGTGGATGTCCGTGGCCCAGACGCGGTCCTCGACGTCGATCGCGCAGCCGTCGGGCGTGAAGGACAGGCCCGCCTCCATGTCGGCGACCTGCCCGTACGGCGGCGCGTCGCCGATCTGGGCCCAGACGCGCCGGTCGCGCAGCTCGCCGTCGTCGTCGACGGTGAACGCGGTGTAGCGCCCGGCGAACGTCTCGCCGACGATCAGCGTCCGCCCGTCGGCCGTCAGCGCGGCGCCGTTGGGGAACACGAGGTCGCGTGCGACGACCCGCGCCGACCCGTCGGGGTCGAGGCGGATGAGGTCGGCGCCGCGCAGGTCCTCGCCGCCGAACAGGTCGAAGCCGAAGTTGCCCACGTAGGCGCGGCCGTGGGCGTCGACCGTCATGTCGTTCAGCGGCCCCGCCGCCAGCCCGCTCAGGTCCGCGTGCACGGCGAGCGTGCCGTCGGGGCGGCGGCGCAGCACCGCGCGGTCGTTCATCGAGACGATCAGCAGGTCGCCGTCGGGCAGCCACCCCAGGCCCGACGGCTGGCCGGGCACCTCGGCCACGACCTCGACCTCGCCGGCCGGATCGACGGCGATCACGCGGTGGCGGTAGAAGTCCGACACCCACCAGCGCCCGTCGTGCCAGCGCGGGGCCTCGAAGAACGCGCCGTCGGTCGCCAACGTCTCCAGGGTCCGGGTGCTCATGGGTCCTCCGGGGGTCGGGGGTGGATCCTCGTCAGGCGATGCACGCGCGGCTCACCCGATCGACGGTCAGCTCGGCGCCCGCCAGCTCGGCGGCGATCGTCCCCTCGCGCATGACGAGAACGCGGTCGCACTGCTCGACGACCTCCTCCACGTCGGAGGACGACAGCAGCACGCCGACGCCGCGGCCCGCGAGCTCGCGCACGACCGCGTAGATCTCCTCGCGGCCGCCGACGTCGACGCCCTCGGTGGGCTCGTCGAACAGGAGCAGGTCGACGTCGATCAGCAGCCACCGGGCGATGATCGCCTTCTGCTGGTTGCCGCCGCTCAGGGCCGAGATCGGGCGCTGCAGCGCGTCGGCGGGCCGCACGCGCAGCCGCTCCAGCAGCGGCGCGACCGCCTCGCGCTCTGGCCGGCGACCGAGCAGCGGCCGCAGCCGGGAGCGATAGCGGCGCACGGTGGGCAGCGTGACGTTCTGCAGCACGCTCATCGACGAGACGAGCGAGTTGCGGGCGCGGTTCTCGGGCACGTAGGCCACCCGGCGCGCCATCGCGGCGCGCGGCCGGCTGGGGCTGAACGGCTGGCCCGCCACCTGCACCTCGCCGCCGGTGACCGGCGCGGCCACGCCCCACAGCGCGTTCAGCAGGGTCGTGCGCCCCGAGCCGACGAGGCCGGTGAGGCCGACGATCTCGCCCGCGCCGACCTCGAGGTCGATGCGCCGAAGCTTCGGCGCCACGGTCACGTCGCGGCAGGTGAGCGCGGGGACGCCGTCGCGCCGCGCCGGCGCGGCGGCCGGCGCCGACCCGGTCGACACGTGCTCGACGTGGCGGCCGGCGATCAGATCGGCCAGCGCCGCCTTGTCCAGGGTCGCGGCGGCCCGGTCGGCGATCACGCGGCCCTGGCTGAACGCGACGACGCGATCCGACAGCGCCAGGACCTCCTCGAGGCGGTGCGACACGTAGATCACCGCGATCCCGCGCTCGCGCAGCCGCCGGACGATCGCGAACAGCCGCTCGACCTCGGCGGCCGAGAACGCCGCGCTCGGCTCGTCGAGGATCAGCAGCTTCGGCTCGCGCAGCAGCGTGCGCGCGATCATCAGCAGCCGCTGCGTCGCCGGCCCGATGCGGTCGGCCCGGCGCGACAGCAGCCCGGCGATGCCGAGCTCGCCGGCGATCGCCTCCAGGCTCGCGCCCGGGTCGCCCTGGGCGGCGCCGCGATGCGCGCGCAGCCCCAGGAGCATGTTCTGGCGGACGGTCAGCGTGCCGATCACCGCCAGGCGCTGGGGCACGAGCCCGATGCCGGCCCGGACGGCCTCGCCGGCCGAGCGCGGGCTCACCGGTACGCCGTCGACGGCGAAGTCGCCGTCGCTCGCGCGCTCCAGGCCGGCGAGGATCTTGCTGAGCGTGGACTTGCCGGCGCCGTTGTGGCCGACGAGCCCGACGATCTCGCCGGGCTCCACCGCGAAGCCGACGCCGTCCAGCGCCCGGACGCCGATGTAGTCCTTCGTGAGGTCGCGCACCTCCAGCCGCGGCGCCACGCTCACGCCTCCTGCCCGCGGCCGCCGACGACGCGGGCGAACAGGATCGCCGCGATGAGGATGCCGCCCTGGAAGAAGTAGGTCGCGTAGTTGGCCACGTTCGCGAGCAGCAGCCCGTTGGAGACGACCGCCGCCAGCAGCGAGCCGACGATGGTGCCGGGGATGTTGAACTGTCCCACGCGGAACATCGCCGCGCCGATGAAGCAGGCGGCGAACGACTGCAGCAGGATCGACATGCCGGTCAGCGGATACACGTTGCCCTGGCGCCCGGCGTACAGGAGGCCGGCGACCGCGGCGGCCACCGCGGCGACGACGAAGCCGATCACGATCATCCGCTCGACGTTCACGCCCGCGAACCGCGCGGCGTCGGCGTTCGCGCCGACCGCCCGCATCTCGCGCCCCAGCGCCGTGCGGTCCAGCAGCAGCCAGATGACGAGCGCCGCGGCGGCCGCGACGATCACGAGCGTCGGGATCGGCCCGACCTCGGAGCGCGCGAACTCGATGAAGCCGGTGGGGATGCCGGTCGAGATCGCCTGACTGCCGGTCAGCGCGAACTCCGCGCCGTTGAGCAGCGACGCCATGCCGATCGTCACCACCAGCGCGGCCAGGCGGGCGTAGGCGACGAGCACGCCGTTGAGGAGCCCCACGATCGCGCCGCCCAGCACGACGAGGGCGATCGCCGGCGCCGTCGCGATGCCGTGCTTGGCCATCAGCACCGCCACCGCGGTCGTGCCGAGCCCGGCCACCGCCTGGATCGACAGGTCGAACTGCCCGAGCACCAGCACGACGGTGAGCCCGCAGGCGACCACCGTCGGGAGCGCAGCCGACTCGAAGATCGTGCGGATGTTGTCGCCCGAGAGGAACGCGTCGTTGATCGCCTGGAAGATCAGGACGAGCGCGAGCAGGATCAGCGGGACGCCGATCGCCCCGAGCCGTCGGCGCAGGGCGTCGCGGCCGCCCACCGCGTCGGGGACGGCGGGCGGCGGCGACGCGGTGGCGACGGGGTCGCCGGGCGAGGAGGCGGTGGAGGTCGACATCGTCACGGGCTCCGTCACGACGCGTACGTCTGCTTCCAGCTGTCGACGAGCGGCTGCTTCCAGACGCCGTCGAGCATCGTCCAGCCGATGCCGGCCGCGACGCCCTTGCCGGTCGCGCCCTCCTTGACGGTCTCCTTGTTGAAGACCTGGAACGGGACGATGATCTCGTAGCTGGCCAGGCGGTCGAGCTCGCGCCCGGCGAAGTGCTCGAGCATGTAGCCGACGACGTGGTAGGACTGCCAGTCGAAGTCCAGCCACGGCATCGCCGTCAGCGGGTTCTTGGGGTCGCCGAGCGCCTCGAGGCCGGAGGACTGCGCGACGTGCGTGTAGACGCGGACCTGGTCGCCCTTGTTGCGCGCGAGCACCTCGGCCGCGGCGGCCGGGCCGGTCGGCGGGTAGCTCGTCCACAGCGCGTCGAGGTCCGGGTGCTTGGACAGGAAGCCGTTGGTGATCTTCGCCGCGCTGCCGAGCACGTCGGTGAGGTCGATGTCGGCGCTGTCGACGATCTCCACCCGCGGGTACAGCGCCGCGAGCCCGCGCACGATCGCGTTGCGCGGCTGCAGGATGTCCAGGTCGGTGTTGACGAGCGCGACCTTGATCGGCCCGTCCGGCTTCACCGTGTAGAGGTCGCTGAACATGTAGCCGGCGAGCGCGGACGCGTCGGCGGCCGGGACCGAGGTGTAGTCGATCGTCAGGTTCGGGTTCAGCTCGGAGAACGTCCACATGCCGAAGACCGGGATGCCGGCGGCCTTGGCGTCGGCGAGCTGCTTCTCGATCAGGCGGGCGCTGACGACGAGCGGGATGATCGCGTCGACCTTCTGGGTGATGAACGACTGCGTCGCGGCCTGGGCCTTGCCCTGGTCGCCCTGCGAGTCGGCCTCCTGGAACTTCCAGTCCAGCCCGGCCTGGTCGGAGGCCTCCTGCAGCGCCTTGACGAGCGTGGCCTCGTTCTCGTCGGCCGACGTGAGATGGACGACGCCGATCGTCTTGCCCTTGTACTTGTCGGCGATCGCGCCGCCGCCGGCCGCGGGCGCCGCGTCGGAGGTGGTGGCGGCGTTGGTGGGCCCGGCCGACGTGCCCCCGCCGCAGGCGGCGAGGATGCTGGAGACCACGCCGACGCCCGCGCCGGCGGCGGCGCTGCGCTTGAGGAACGTGGCCCGGTCCATCCCGCGCGCCGGCGCTTCGGGGGTTGTGTCGGCGTCCTGCGGCAGCGGACCGTCGGACCCATTCATGGTGTCTCTCCTCTCGACCGTGATCGTCCCGGCCGCAGTGCGGCGGCCGGTGACCGTCAGGAGCAGATCAGGCGATCCGTGGGCCGGTCAATGTGCCCGAGGACGGTGTGCGCGCCCGTGGATGTGCGCCAGCACACCCGCCCTCAGCGGGCGAGCGCGGCGAGCCGCAGCGCGAGGTGCACGTCGAGCCGGTGGGCCGGGTCGTCCCACCGCGGCAGGACGCGCCCGATCGTCCGCAGCCGCTGGCGCAGCGTGTTCGGATGCACGTGCAGCGCCTCGGCCGCGGCACGCACGTCGCGGCCGAGGTCCAGGTACGTGAGCAGCGTCGCCGCCAGGTCGGCGCCGCGGTCGCGGTCGTGGTCGAGCAGCGGCTGCACCGACTGGCGCACGTACGCGTCGAGCGCGCCCCGCTCGCGGTCCCCGAACAGGAGCGCGTACGGGCCCAGGGCGGCGGCGTCCTCCACCCCGCCGCGCCGCCCGAGCTCGAGCAGGACCGCCAGGCTGCGCCGCGCGGCGTCGGCGGCGGCCGGCACGGCGGACGGGGACGCGACCGCGCTCGCGTAGGCGACCGTCACCGGCTCGGCGCAGCGCGCGGCGAAGAGCCGGCGCACCTCCCCGGCGACCTCGCGGGCCGAGGCGGCGCCGGCGAGGACGAGCAGCCCGCCGTCGACCTCGCCGGCGATCCCCTTCGTCGTCAGGACGTTGCGCACGATGTCGGTGGCGATGGGCGCCGGCAGGCCCGGCGCGTCGACCGCCATCACGGTCACGCCGGCGTCGAAGTCCACCCCGCGCCGGGCCGCGTCGTGGGCGAGGCCGGCCGGGTCGCCGCCCTGCCCGCGCACCAGCGCGGTGACGAGGTCGCCGATCGCCCGCTGCTCGGCGGCGCGCACGCGCTCCTGCGAGAGCAGCACGAGCGCGGCGATCACCGCGCTGCGCTCCAGCGTCCGCACCTTGGCCGCCGACAGCGGCTCGTCGGTGGCCAGCAGCACCCCGCCCTGGACCACGCCGCCGCCGGCCGCGGCCGCGACGCGGACGCCGTCCTCGTCGTCGACGGCGATCGCGCGGCCGCCCGCGTGGCTCGCCTCCAGCGCGGCGCGGACCCGGTCGCCGAGGCGCTCCAGCCGCTCCCGGGCGCCGGCTCCCGCCGCCGCGTGCACGGTCCGCGCGTCGGGCGCGAACACGACGACCGAGCCCGCCATCTCGCGGGCGACGACGTCGGCCAGGTCCTGCAGGTCGCCGCCGCGGGCGATCAGCGCGGCGAGCTGGTCGTGCACCGAGGCGGCCGCCTCGATCTCGCGCGTCTGGCGCTGCAGGCGCGCGTTCGTCTCGCGCTCGCGCGCCAGCGCCACCTCGTTGGCCTCGAAGAGGCGCGCGCTCTCGATCGCGACCGCCGCGTGCGCGGCCAGCGACGACAGCAGCGCGATCTGCGGCGTGGCGTAGGCGCGCTGGTAGCGGTCGGCGACGAACAGGACGCCGATGACCTGGTCCTCGACCAGCAGCGGCACGCCGAGGATCGAGACGACCTCCTCGTCCCCCACGCTCGCGTCGATCCCGCTGTGGTGCAGGAAGCGCGCGTCGTGCAGGTAGTCGCTGGAGAAGTACGGGCACTTCTCGCGCGCGACGTGGCCGCAGATGCCGGTCTCCTTGGCGACGCGGATGCGCTGGAAGCGCTCCGAGATCGTGCCGACGGTGGCGCGCACGTAGAAGTCGTCGCGCTCGGCGTCGTAGGCCGACAGGTAGGCGATGTCGGTGCGCATGAGCTGGCGCGCGCGGCGGACGATCGCCTGCAGGACGTGCTCGACGTCGCGCAGCCCGGTGAAGTCGCGGGCGGTGTCGTAGAGGGCCGACAGCTCGCGCTCGCGCTGCTCCAGGCGCGCGAGGCGGTCGCGCAGGCGGCGCAGGCGGACGAGGTCCTCGTCGCGCAGCGCGGCCTCGGCCGGGTCCAGCGTGGACGCCGCGGCCTGGACGTCGGAGAAGTCGGCCTGCGCGCCGTGCTCCTCCAGCCGCGCGAGCAGCGACCGCAGCGAGCTGGACGCGTCGAGTTCCACACTCATGGCCGGGCACTATGTCGCAGCGCACATTGTCGCGTCGCAGGTCGTCTGGTTGTCTGGCGCCCGCCTCGTTCGCTGATCCGTGCAGGAGGGTCGTCCAGATGTCCGTCAACAGCCGGATGCCCGGCTTCTACAAGCTGTCCCCGCAGGAGCGGGCCGACCGGGTCGCAGCGTCCCTCGAGGATCCGGCGACCGTCGCCGGGCTCGGCGCCCCGACGCCCGACCTGCTCGCGCTCGCCGACGGCATGATCGAGAACGCGATCGGCGTGATGCCGGTCCCGCTCGGCGTGGCCGCGAACTTCACGATCAACGGCCGCGACCGGCTCGTGCCGATGGCGACCGAGGAGCCGTCGGTCGTGGCCGCGGCGAGCAACCTGGCCTCGGTCGCCCGCGCCGGCGGCGGCTTCTTCTGCACCTCGACGCCGCCCGTGATGATCGCCCAGATCCAGGTGGTCGAGGTCGTCGACCCGTGGGCGGCCCGGGCGCGCCTCTACGAGCAGCGCGAGGCGCTGCTGGCGCTCGCCGCCGAGCAGGACCCGGTGCTGGTCCGCTTCGGCGGCGGCCCGCGCGACCTGACGATCCGCGTCGTCGAGGGCCCCGGGCGCGCGCACGTCGTCGCCCACCTGCTCGTCGACGTCGGCGACGCGATGGGCGCCAACGCCGTCAACACGATGGCCGAGGCGCTCGCGCCCGAGGTCGCCCGCATCGCCGGCGGGCGCGTGCTGCTGCGGATCCTCTCCAACAAGGCCGACCGGCGGCTGACCCGCGCCCGCGCGACGTTCCCGGCCGAGCAGCTCGGCGGGACCGACGTCGTCGACGCGATCGTCGCCTGCTGCCAGCTCGCCATCGACGACCCCTACCGGGCGGCGACCCACAACAAGGGCATCATGAACGGCATCAGCGCCGTCGTCCTGGCCACCGGCAACGACACCCGCGCCGTCGAGGCCGGCTGCCACAGCCACGCGGTCCGCGACGGCCGCTACACGAGCCTGTCGACGATGGAGCGCGACCGCAACGGCGACCTCGTCGCCACGCTCGAGGTGCCGATGCCCGTGGGCCTCGTCGGCGGTGCGACGAAGACGCACCCGACCGCCCGCGCCGCGGTCAAGCTGCTGCAGGTCACCACCGCCGTGGAGCTCGCCGAGATCATCGTCGCCGTCGGCCTGGCCCAGAACGTCGGCGCCGTGCGCGCGCTGGCGACCGAGGGCATCCAGCGCGGCCACATGTCCCTGCACGCGCGCAACATCGCGCTCGCCGCCGGCGCCACCGGCGACGAGGTCGGCGCGGTGGTCGAGCGGCTGGTCGCCGACGGCCGCGTCCGCCAGGACCACGCCGAGGCGGTCCTGGCCGACCTGCGCGCCAACGGTGCATGAGCGGCGCGGCCGCCTGGTCCTGGCCGGACCGGATCGTCCTGCGCGAGGTCGGCCCGCGTGACGGGCTCCAGGGCCGCACGCCGCTGGCGGTCGACGATCGCGTCGCGCTGATCCGCGCGCTCGCCGGCGCGGGCCTGAGCGCGATCGAGGTCGGCGCGTTCGTCTCCCCCCGCGCCGTGCCGTCGATGGCCCGCACGGCGGAGGTGATCGCCCGGCTCGGCCCGCTGCCGGGCGTGCGCCGCACGGTGCTCGTCCCCAACCTGCGCGGCGCGCACGAGGCGCTGGCCGCCGGGGTCGAGGAGCTGACCGTCACGCTGTCGGCGTCGCCCGAGTACGGCCGGCGCAACATCCGCATGACGCTGGCCGAGTCGCTGCAGCAGATCGACGAGGTCTGCCGGGCGGCCGGCGGGCGCGCGGTCGCCGTCGACGCGGTGGTGTCGTGCGCGTTCGGGTCGCCCTACGACGACGCGCTGGGCGTCGACGAGATCGCCGCGCTCGCCGACCGGCTGCGCGCGCTCGGCTGCGCCGCGGTCACGTACGCCGACACGACCGGGCTGGCCACGCCCCGGCGCGTGCGCGAGCTGGTCGAGGCCGTGGGCGCCGGCGACGGCATGCACTTCCACGACAGCCGCGGCACCGCGCTGCTGAACGTGTTCGCCGCGCTCCTGCTCGGGGTCCGCCGCTTCGACGCGTCGATCGCCGGCCTGGGCGGGTCCCCGTTCGCGACCGGCGCCGCCGGCAACGTCGCCACCGAGCAGGTCGTGGACCTGTGCGCCGACCTCGGCGTCGCGACCGGCGTCGACGCCCACGCGCTGGCGGCCGCCACCCGGCTCGTGCGGCGGCTCCTGGACCACGCATCGGCGCCCGAGGCCGACTCGCAGCCGGCCTGAGCGCGCCGGTTCCGTCCGGCCCCGCTCCTACGGTCCCGTCCGCCCCGCCCATACCCCGGGGTGACGGGAGACGCAGCGAAGTCCGGTGAGATCCCGGCGCTGTCCCGCAACGGTGATGCCCTCGCACGAGGGATGAGCCCGGTCGCCTGCCTCCCGTCGTTGGAACGTCCTCGGTAGAAGGACCGCCCTTCGGCGCCGCACCGGCGTGCGCGCCCACCGGACGGCCCTTCCCCGCACGAACGCCGGAGGAAGGCGATGCAGACGCAGTACACGATCGGAGACCGGACCTTCGTCCTCGACCAGGGCAAGGCGGAGGCCGCGCTCGCGGCCAAGCGCGTGGTCGGCGGCCGCGAGACGATGACCTTCAACCTGCTCCCGCTGCGCTACGGCTGGGCTTACGAGCTGTACCGCACGATGAAGGCCAACCACTGGGAGCCGGAGGACATCCCGATGGGCCGCGACGTCGAGCAGTGGCGCGATGCGCGAGCGCTCAGCGACGTCGACCGCTGGATCGTGCGCATGGGCATCGGCTACTTCAGCGCCGCCGAGGGGATCGTCGGCGACAACATCCTCCACGTCGTGCGCGAGCTGGTCACCGCGTCGGAGCTGAAGCTCGTCCTCGGCCGCCACGCCCACGAGGAGAACATCCACGCCGACAGCCTGCTCTACATGATCTCCTCGCTGGGGATCGACCCGCACGAGTGCGAGGCGATGTTCGACGACATCCCGACGATCGTCGCCAAGAACGCGTTCGTCACCGGCGTGTCGCGGGAGCTGCGCCGCGACCTCGACATGGCCGACCCGCGCGCCAAGCAGCTGCTGGCCAAGAACGTCTTCGTGTTCGGCCAGTGCATGGAGGGCACCCAGTTCTACGGGCTGTTCGGGATGATCCTGTCGCTCTACCGGCAGGGCAAGCTGCCCGGCGTCGGGACGATGTTCCGCTACACGCTGCGCGACGAGAGCAACCACATCGAGCTCTTCCGCCGGCTGCTGCGCGAGCTCGTCGACGAGAACCCGGAGATCTGGACCGACGCGTTCCGAACCGAGCTGCGCGAGCTGATGGCCGAGGCCGTCGCGCTGGAGAAGCGCTTCATCGCCGACTGCCTGCCCGTCGAGGCGGTGGGCCTGTCGGCCGGCGAGTTCGGCCGCTACGTCGACTTCATCGCCGACCGCCGCCTGACCGGCTGCGGCCTGGCCCCGCTCAACGCCCACGTCGAGAACCCGCTGCCCTGGCTGGCGGAGCTGATGGACGTGCGCAAGGAGCAGAACTTCTTCGAGGGCCGCGTCACCGAGTACCGCAGAGCCTCCGCCCTGGCCCTGGTCGCCGACGACGAACTGTGAGCGAGCACCGCCATGACCCTCGCCGAGCTTCCCGCCCTGCACCCGCCCGGCACGCTGCGCCTCATCCGCCGCAGCGGCCACGTCGTCGCCTGGAACGAGCGCAAGATCGAGGCCGCGGTCGCCAAGGCGTTCGCCTCGCGCGGCCTGCCGGCCGACCCCGCCGGCCCGCTGGCCGCGCGCGTGACGCGGCGCGCCCGCGACCTCGGCCAGGTCTACGTCCCGATCGAGACCGTCCAGGACCTCGTCCAGGAGGAGCTCGTCCTCGCCGGCCACATGCGCGTGGCCGAGAGCTACATCGTCTATCGCGCCGAACGCGCCCGCCGCCGCGCCGAGCAGGACCCGCCGCCGGTCCCGGCCACGCCGCTCGGCGTCGTCGAGGACGACGGCCGCGAGACCGCGTGGACGGGCGCCGACCTGCGCGCGCGGATCGCGTTCGCCTCGATCGGCCTCGACCTCGACCTCGACGCCGAGACGCTGGAGCGCGAGCTGCGCCGCTCGATCCACGCCGGCATCCGGCGCGCCGACCTCGGCCGCACGATCGTGCTGAACGCCAAGGCGCTGGTCGAGCGCGACAGCGAGTACTCCCGCTTCGCCGGGCGCATCCTGCTCACCTTCGTCTACGAGGAGACGCTCGGCTGGGACATCGAGCGCGACGGCATCGGCGGGCTGCGCGACCTGCACCGCGCGGCGCTCGAGCCGACCCTGCGGCGCGGCGTCGAGATCGGGCGCATCGACCCGGCGCTCCTGGAGTACGACCTGCCGCGCCTGGCGGGCGCGCTGGACCCGACCGCCGACCTGGACTTCGACTTCCTCGGCCTGCAGACGCTCTACGACCGCTACCTGCAGGTCGACAAGACCGGCGACCGGCCGGTGCGCATCGAGGCGCCGCAGGTCTTCTGGCTGCGCGTGGCGATGGGCGTCTGCCTCCCCGAGACCGGCGACCGCGAGGCGCGCGTGCTCGACCTGTACGCCGCCTACAAGGAGCGCCGCTTCTGCTCCTCGACGCCGACGCTGTTCAACGCCGGCACCCCCCATTCGCAGCTCAGCTCCTGCTACCTGTACGTCATCCAGGACACGCTGGCCTCGATCGTCGGCCGCGGCATCGCCGAGAACGCGATGTGCAGCAAGTGGGCCGGCGGGCTGGGCGGCTCGTGGACGGCGGTGCGCGGCACCGGCAGCCACATCGAGTCGACCAACGGCGAGAGCCAGGGCGTCGTGCCGTTCCTGAAGATGCACAACGACCAGCTCGTCGCCGTCAACCAGGGCGGCAAGCGGGCCGGCTCGGGCTGCGCGTACCTGGAGACGTGGCACAACGACATCCGCGACTTCCTCCAGCTCCGCCGCAACACCGGCGACGACCGCCGCCGCACCCACGACATGAACACCGCCAACTGGGTGCCCGACCTGTTCATGCAGCGCGTGGAGGCGCGCGAGCACTGGACGCTGTTTCGCGCCAACGAGGTGCCCGAGCTGCACGAGACCTACGGGCGCGCGTTCGAGGCGCGCTACCTGGAGGCCGAGCGGCGCGCGGAGGCGGGCGAGATCTTCGGCGAGCGGGTGCCCGCGATCGAGCTGTGGAAGGAGATGCTGCGGCTGCTGTTCGAGACCGGGCACCCGTGGATCACGTTCAAGGACCCGTGCAACGTCCGCTCGCCGCAGGACCACGCGGGCGTCGTCCACTCGTCGAACCTGTGCACGGAGATCACGCTGAACACGAGCGAGGAGGAGACCGCGGTCTGCAACCTCGGCTCGATCGTGATCGACCGCCACCTCGACGCCGACGGCGAGATCGATCACGAGAAGCTGCGGGCCACGGTGCGCGTCGCCGTGCGCGCGCTCGACGACGTGATCGACGTCAACTTCCATCCCACCGAGCCGGCCCGGACGGCGAACCTGCGCCACCGGCCGGTCGGCCTGGGCGTGATGGGGCTGCAGTACGCGCTGTACCGCAAGGGCCTGGCGTTCGACGCGCCGGAGGCGATCGCATTCTCCGACGAGATGATGGAGGCGATCGCCTACCACGCCTACGAGGCGTCCAGCGACCTCGCCGCCGAGCGCGGCCGCTACCCCAGCTACGCGGGCAGCAAGTGGGACCGCGGGCTGCTGCCCCAGGACACGCTCGACCTGCTCGAGCAGGAGCGCGGCCTGCCGATCCAGGTGCCCCGCGGCGGCCTCATGGACTGGACGCCGCTGCGCGAGAAGATCGCCCGCCAGGGGATGCGCAACAGCAACGTGCTGGCGATCGCGCCGACGGCGACGATCGCCAACATCATGGGCACGTCGCCGTGCATCGAGCCGATGTACAAGAACCTGTTCGCGAAGTCGAACCTGTCGGGTGACTTCACGGTCCTCAACCCGTACCTCGTGCGCGACCTGAAGGCGGCGGGCGCGTGGTCGCCGGAGGTGGCCGAGCAGCTCAAGTACTTCGACGGCGACCTGTCGGAGATCCCGGCGATCCCGGCCGAGATCCGCGACCGCTACCGCACGGCGTTCCAGGTCGACCCGGCGGCGCTGATCGACGCGGCCGCGCGCCGGCAGAAGTGGATCGACCAGTCGCAGTCGCTGAACCTGTTCCTCGCCGAGCCCGACCTGAAGGCGATGTCGCACATGTACCGGCGCGCGTGGCACGCGGGCCTGAAGACGACGTACTACCTGCGCACGCTGGGCGCCTCGTCGATCGAGAAGGCGACGGTGACCGCGGCCGCGCCCGACGCCGCGGCGGCCTGCTCGATCGACGCGATGCGCACCGGCGAGGCGTGCGAGGCCTGCCAGTGAGCTACTGCGCCGTGTAGCCGCCGTCGGCGAGGTAGTAGGCGCCGGTGATGTTCGACGCCTGGGGCGAGCCGAGGAACGCGACCAGCCGCGCGATCTCCTGCGGCTCCCCCATGCGCCCGCTGGGGTGCAGGCCCTCGAACTCGGCGCGCATCTGCGGGGTGACCTTGGCGAGCAGGCTCGGCGTCGCGATGACGCCGGGCCCGACGCAGTTGACGCGGATGCCGGCCTGCGCGTAGTCGATCGCGGCGCTGCGGGTGAGGCCGAGCAGCCCGTGCTTGGACGCCGTGTAGGCGGCGGTGTCGGGCAGCGCGACCGAGCTCTGGATCGAGCCGATGTTCACGATCGCCCCGGCGCCCTGGGGCACCATCGCGCGCAGCTCCTCGCGCATCGACAGGAACGCGCCGTCGAGGTTGACGGCCAGCGTCGCCCGCCAGTCCTCGAGCGCGAGGTCGCCCACCGGCCCGCGCCGGCCGCCGATCCCCGCGTTGTTGACCGCGACGTCGAGCCGGCCGAACGCGTCGAGCGCGGCGCCGACCATCGCGGCGCAGTCGGCCTCGTCGGCCACGTTCGCGCGCACGCCGACGGCGCTTCCGCCGGCCGCGCGGACGGCGGCGGCGACGCGCTCGGCCGCCGCCTCCTCGAGGTCGGCGACGACGAGGTGCGCGCCGCGTCCGGCCAGCTCCGTGACGCACGCCTCGCCGATGCCCATGCCGCCGCCGGTCACCAGCGCGACCGTCCCGTCGTAGTCCCCCAACTGTCTCTCCTCGCCGTCCGTGTGCCGATGCGGCGGGAGATGATGGCGGACGCCAACGACTGCTTGGCGGCCGAGATGTCGAGCGCCAGCTTGACCTTGTCGCCGACGAGCATGTTGCCGCTGCCGAGCGCCTGGTTGAACGTCATGCCGTAGTCGCCGCGGCTGAGCGCGCCGGTGATCTCGAGGCCGACCTTCTCGTTGCCGTACGGGTCGATGCAACTGTCTTCGACCTTGACATGGCGCGCCGGCGGCCTACCTCCATGGGTGAGACCAGACACCGAAGGAGGAATCCGTGACGTTCTCGACCCCCGCGGCCAAGGAGGCCACATGACGGTGCGAGGCGAACCCCGGCGGCGCAGCGGCGCGTCCGCGCTGCGACCGCCCGTCGCGTTCGGACGCTGTGAGCGCTGCCTCACCCCGATGCTGCGCCGCGCCTCCGACGATGAGCGGCTCTGCGCCTCGTGCGCCGCCGGCGATCGCGCCGTCGCGCTCGCCAGCCGCGCCGAGCCGTCGGTGCGCACCCAGCTCTACCGCCCGCAGAGCACCGTGCACGTGCTCGACAAGCGCCGCAACCCGCTCGCCGCGCCGGCGCCGTCGGCCGGCCGTCCCCTGCGCATCGCGCTGCTCGCCCCTCCGTGGCTGCGCATCCCGCCGCACGGCTACGGCGGCATCGAGTCCGTCGTGGCGCTGCTCGCCGACGCGCTCGTCGCGCGCGGCCACGACGTGACGCTGCTGGCCGCGCCGGGCTCGCGCACCGACGCGCAGACCGTCGGGCTTCTCGACAGCTCCCATCCGGACCGCATCGGCGCGAGCGTCATCGAGGCCGACCACGTCGCCCGCGCGTTCGAGCACGTCGAGCGCGAGGCGATCGCCGGCCGGCCGTTCGACGTCCTGCACGACCACTCGGGCTGGATCGCGCTCGCGATGGCCGACCGCATCTCGGTTCCCGTCCTGCACACCGTCCACGGCCCGTTCGACGAGGACGCCCAGCGCTTCTACGCCGCGCACGGCGCCAAGGCGTCGATCGCCTGCATCTCGCGCGCCCAGGCGGCGTCGCGGCCCGACGGCGTGCGCGTCGACGCGATCGTCCCCAACCCCATCGACGTCGACGCCTGGCCCACCGACGTGCCCAAGGACGACCATCTGCTGTGGATCGGCCGCTTCGCCCCCGAGAAGGGCGCGCACCGCGCGATCCGGGTCGCCCGGGAGACGGGCCGGCGGCTCATCCTCGCGGGGCCGGTCCAGCCGGGCCAGGAGGAGTACTTCGCCGAGGAGATCGACCCGCACCTCGACGGCGACCGGATCCGGTACGTGGGCGAGGTCGGCGGCCGCTTCAAGCAGGAGCTGTTCGCGTCCGCGCGGGCGCTGCTGATGCCGATCACCTGGCCGGAGCCGTTCGGCATGGTGATGGTCGAGGCGATGGCCGCCGGCACGCCGGTGATCGCGTTCGCCGAGGGCTCGGCGCCCGAGGTGGTCGAGGCGGGCCGCAGCGGCCTGCTCGTCGGCGACGAGGCGGCGATGGCCCACGCGGTCACGCGGGTCGACGAGCTGGACCCGGCCGAATGCCGCGCCAGCGCGCGCGAGCGCTTCTCGCCCGACCGGGTGGCGGCCCGCTACGAGGACGCCTACCGCGCGATCGCGACCCCGGCGCCGCGGCCCCGCCCGCGGGTCGAGCCGGCCGACGAAAGCGAGGTGGTGCCGGCGTGACCGATGCGGACATCACGTCGACCACCGTGGTCAAGGCCGGCAACGCGTTCTGCGTCGCCGGTCGCGACGGCGAGCTGCCCGACGGCGATCACGCGCTCGGCGTGTTCGTCGACGACTGCCGCCACCTGAGCGCCCACGTGCTGCGCCTCGGAGGCGAGGCGCCGCGCCTCCTCGTCGCCTCCGACGCCGCCGGCACCGGCGCGACCTACGAGCTGACCAACCGCGAGCTGCGCCTCGACTCGGGCGCGACGCTCCCGCTCCAGGCGCTGCGCGTGCGGCTGGAGCGGCGCATGCGCCCCGACGCGCTCGACGAGCGGCTGCTGCTGCGCTCGCATCACCACGAGGCGGTCGAGCTCGACGTGGAGCTGCGCCTCGACGCCGACTTCGTGCCGATGCTGGAGCTGCGCGGGTTCGTCGACCGCCGCCCCCGCGAGGTGCGCCGCGTCGCCGACGGCTCGACCCTGCGCCTGTCCTGCGTCGGGACCGACGGGTGGACGCGCACGACGACCGTCACGTGCGAGGGCGCGACCGCCGACGCCGACGGCCACCTGCGGGCGCGCGTGCGCCTCGACCCGCACGGCGAGCACACGCTCGCGCTCACCTGCCGCTTCGACGCCCGCGCCCCGGCGGAGGCCGAGCCGGCGCCGCCCGCGCTCAACCGCCAGCACACCGCGCGCGAGGCGGCCGCGGCCGCTGACGCGTGGCTGGCCGACCGCACCCGCGTGCGCTGCTCGGACGAGCTCGTCGAGCGCGTCCTGCGCCGAAGCCTGCTCGACCTGCGGCTGCTGATCTCCGACCTCGACGGCCAGCCGTACCTGGCCGCCGGCGTCCCCTGGTACGCGACGCTCTTCGGCCGCGACTCGCTGATCACCGCGACGCAGGTCCTCGCGTTCGACCACGCCCTGGCGGCCGGCACGCTGCGGCTCCTGGCCGCCCACCAGGGCACGCGCGACGATCCCGCGCACGACGAGGAGCCCGGCAAGATCCTCCACGAGCTGCGCCTGGGCGAGGCGGCGGCCCGCACGCCGCTGGGCCGCTACTACGGGACCGTCGACGCGACCGCGCTGTTCCTGCTGCTCGTCGTCGGCCACGCCGACTGGACCGGGTCGACGGCGCTGCTGGAGGAGCTGCGCCCGAACGTCGACGCCGCGCTGCGCTGGCTCGACGAGTTCGGCGACCTCGACGGCGACGGCCTGCTCGAGTACCGCCGCCGCGCGCCCGGCGGCCTGGACAACCAGGGCTGGAAGGACTCGTGGGACGGCGTGTGCGACGAGGAGGGGCGCCCGCTGCGCCCGCCGATCGCGCTCGTCGAGGCGCAGGGCTACGCGATCCGCGCGCGCGAGGAGATCGCGCGGCTGCTCGACGCGGCCGGCGAGCCCGGCGAGGCCGACGCGCTGCGGGCGGCGGCCGCGCGCACGCGCGAGGCGCTCGAGCGCTTCTGGCTCGAGGACCTCGGCGCCTACGCGATGGCGCTCGACGCCGCCAAGCGGCCGACCCGCGCGCAGGCATCCAACCAGGGCCATCTGCTGTGGGCCGGCGCGATCGACGTGGCGCGGGCGGCGAAGGTCCGCGACCGCCTGATGAGCGACGACCTGTTCTCCGGCTGGGGGCTGCGGACCCTCGGCGTGCGCGAGGTCGGGTTCAACCCGGTCGGCTACCACACCGGGTCCGTCTGGCCGCACGACACCGCGATCGCGGCGGCCGGGCTGCGCCGCTACGGCTTCGACGACGACTTCCTCACGCTGTTCGAGGCGCTGCTCGACGCGGCCGCCGCGTTCCCCGACTACCGCCTGCCGGAGCTGTTCGCCGGGTTCTCGCGCGAGGACTACGAGGACCCCGTCCCCTACCCGGTCGCGTGCCGGCCGCAGGCGTGGGCGGCGGGCGCCCTCCCCCACCTGCTCGTCAGCGCGCTGGGCCTGCAGCCCGAGGCGCTCGAGGGGCGGCTGCGCATCCGGCGGCCGCTGCTGCCGCGCCACCTCGACTCGGTGACGGTGAGCGGCCTGCGCGTCGGCGCGGCGACGGTGAGCCTGCGCTTCGACCGGGTCCACCGCGACGAGCCGACCGCCGCGGTCACCGAGGCGCGGGTCGAGGGCGATCTCGAGGTGGTGGTCGACCTGCGCCCGCCGCCGCCGCGAGCTTCCCGAGCGCCCGTCGCTCGAGCTGACGGACTCGCTCTGCGCTGAGGCCGAGCGGGGCGGCGATGCTGCGCAGGCTCTGCCCGTCGCCGCCCGCCAGGCCGTAGCGGGCGCGCAGGATGTCGCGCTCGCGCTCCGACAGGCCGGCCAGCAGCGAGAGCAGCTCCTCGGTCTCGATCGCGTCGAGCACGCGCTCGTACTCGTCCTCGGCCAGCGGGTCGACGAGCAGGTCGCCGAAGGTGCCGACCACGCCGTCGTCGGCGTGGACGGGCTCGTCGATCGAGCGCGGCGGGCGCTCGAGGGCCAGGAGGTTGTCGACCTGCTCGAGCGTGAGCCCGGTGCGGCGCACGACCTCGTCGCGGCTGGGCTCGGCGCCGGTCTCGCGCACGCTGTCGCGGTGCGCGTCGCGGATGCGGGCGAGCTGGCGCAGCGCGCGATCGGACAGTACGACGGGCCGGGTCAGCTCGGAGACCAGCTCCTGCATCGCCTGGCGCACCCACCACGCCGCGTACGCCCAGAACGGGGTGCCGCGCCGCGGGTCGAAGCGCTCCAGCGCGCGCAGGAGCCCGACGACGCCCTCCTGCAGCAGCTCCATCCGCTCGATCCGGGGCGAGTCGCGGTAGGTGCGCGCGAGCGAGGCGATGACCGGCAGGAACGCCTCGACGAGCTGGGCGCGGGCGGCCGGGTCGCCCGCCTGCGCGGTGGCGATGAGCGCCCGCTCGGCGTCGGGCGCCAGGATCGGCCGTCGATCCAGCGCCTCCAGGTAGCGGGGGCTGACGACCGCGCCGGCGGGGCTGGGGCGCCGCAGCGCCACGGCCAGCTCGCGGTCGGCCGCGCGCGCCCGCTGCGCGGCCTCGGCCAGCGCCCGGCCGGCGCTGCCCGACAGCGCCGGCGGCTCGTCCACCGCGCGACCATCCTGTGCGGCTCGAGGATCGGACATGACCGGGCGCCAAGGATGCCACGGGCGCGTCCGCGGCCCCTGGCGCCCGCCGCCGTCAGCGGCGGCAGGACGCCGGGTGCAGGCGGATGGTCCGGTCCCGCGTCCGGACCGTGCCGGTGGGCTGGCGCAGGCGCATGCGGATGGTCGCGCGGACGGTCCGGCAGCCGCTGAGGCCGCGTCGCAGGGTCACCTCGAACGTGCCCCGCGACCCGGTGCGCAGGCGGAACGCCGCCGGGGCGCGGCCGCCGGACACGCTCACGCTGCCGGCGCAGTGGCGCCCGACGAGGACGACGTCGGCGGCGCCGGCGCGGGCGGGGTCGGGGCCGGCGGCGTCGGCGGTGCGGACGCCGGCGCGCCGGGCCTGCGCGGCCTGTGCGACCGGCTCGCCGCCATCGACGGCACGCTCGTGGTCGACAGCCCGCGGGGCGGCGGCTCCCGGCTCGTCGCCGAGCTGCCGATCGCCGGCCGCGACGAGGCTCAGCGCGGGTCGCTGGAGCCGCCGGGCGCGACGAGCCCGGTCTCGTAGGCGAAGATCACCGCCTGCACGCGGCTGGTCAGGTCGAGCTTGGCCAGCACGCGCCGGACGTGGCCCTTCACGGTGCTCTCCTCGAGGTGCAGCCGCGCCGCGATCTCGGCGTTGCTGCGGCCCGCGGCGATCTGCATGAGGACGTCGTGCTCGCGCGGGGTCAGCTCGTCCAGCCGCGGGTCGCCGGCGCGGGCCGGCGCGTTGGCGACGAACTGGCCCAGCAGCCGCCGCGTGACCTCCGGCGAGATGAGCGCGTCGCCGCGGGCGACGGACTGGACGGCGTCGATGATCCGCTCCGGGGGCGAGTCCTTGACGAGGAACCCGACCGCGCCGGCGCGCAGGGCCTTGATCACGTACTCGTCGAGGTCGAACGTGGTGATGACGATCACCTGGACGCCGTCCACGTCGCGCAGCCGCCGCGTCGCCTCCAGGCCGTCCATGCGCGGCATGCGGATGTCCATCAGCACGATGTCGGGCCGGCGGCGCTCGGCCTGGCCGACCGCGTCGAGGCCGTCGATCGCCTCCCCCACGACCTCGATGCCCGGCTCGCTCTCGAGGATCATGCGCAGACCCTGGCGGGCGATCGCCTGGTCGTCGGCGACGATCACGCGGACGCTCACCGGGGCACCTCCACCGGCAGCGTGGCGCGCACGTCCCATCCCCCGCCCTCGCGCGGGCCGACGGCGATCGTGCCGCCCACGAGGGCGACGCGCTCGCGCATGCCCTCGATCCCGCCGCCCGGCCGCACCGGTCCGTCGGTGCCGCCGCGCCCGTCGTCGGCGACCTCGACGTCCAGCGCGTCGGCGCCGTAGCGCAGGGCCACGCGCGCGTGCGTCGCGCCCGCGTGGCGCATGACGTTGGCCAGCGACTCCTGCACGACCCGGTAGGCGCACATCTCCACGGCCTCGGGGAGCTCGCGCGCGTCGCCGTCGATCGCCAGCGCGACGCCGATGCCCGACGCGCGCGCCGGCTCGAGCAGGTGCTCGACGTGCTCCAGGCGCGGCAAGGGCGCGAGCGCCGCCGGGTCGGACGGGCGGCGCAGGACGCCGAGGGTGCGGCGCGTCTGCTCGAGCGCGTCGGTCGTGAGCGCGTGGATGCGCTCGAAGGCCGTGCGGGCCCCGGGGTCCGCGGTCGTGCGCCCGGCCCCGGCGGCCTGCAGCGCGATCGCGCTGAGGTGGTGGCCGGTGATGTCGTGCACGTCGCGCGCGATCCGCAGCCGCTCCTCGGCGACGGCGTGCTCGACGTCGCGGTCGCGCAGCTCCTCGACGCGGCGGGCCAGCTCGCGCGCGTCGCGCGCCCGCTGGCGCTCGGCCCGCAGGCGCTCGCCGGCGAGCGCGGGCAGCATGCCGACCGCGAACCCGCCGATCCCGGCGAGCCCGCGGACGTCGTCGTCGCTGAGCACGGCGATGATCGCGAGCGCGATGCCGGAGAGCACGCCCAGCGTGTCGGTCAGCGGCGCCTCGGCGCGCGAGCTGGCGAGGGCGACCAGGGCGAGCGAGAGGATGATCGGCCCGGTCATCGTCGCGCCGGTGACCGTGCCGAGCAGCGAGATCGCCAGCGCCGTCGCGGCCGCGATCGGCGGCGCGACCCGGATGAACGCGGCCGGCACGCACGCCGCGACCGCGAGGACGCCCGCGTAGACGCGGTACGGCGTGCCGGGCTCGACGAGCTCGTGGTGCGCGACCACCGTCGCCGGCACGCAGATCGCCGCGACGATCGCGGCCAGCCGGACGTCGCGCGCGCTCGGCCGCGCGCCGGTCGGCCGCCAGCCCGAGAGGTCGAGCCGCCGCAGGAGCGCGGCCCCGGGGCCGGGTGACCGCCACGTGGCCATGACCGCAAGCCTAGGCCGCGTGGACCGAGCCGCCTCCTCCGAAAGGACTGATCGCCGTGACCCCGAGGTGGCACGACGGACGCGCCCTGCGGCCGTCGCCGGGATCGCGGCCGCGGCGGAGGCTGACGGACATGGCTTCCCTCCTCTCCCATCTCGGCCGCGCCGCCTTCCGGCGGCGACGGCTCGTCCTCGGCCTCTGGCTCGCCGTGCTCGTGGCGAGCGTGCTCGGCGCCGCGGCGCTGAGCGGTCCCACCACCGGGACCTTCTCCATCCCCGGCACCGAGTCGCAGCAGGCGATCGACCTCCTCGAGGAGCGCCTGCCCGAGGCCGGGGGCGCATCGGGGCGCGTCGTGTTCGCCGCGCCCGACGGCGAGGCGCTGACCGGCGAGCGGCGCGCGGCGGTGCAGGACGCCGTCGCGGACGTCGCCGCCGTCCCCGGCGTCGAGTCGGCGAGCGATCCGTTCGACGACGGGCTCGTGTCCGACGACGGGCGCATCGCGCTCGCGCAGGTGAGCTTCCACGGTGCCTCCGACCAGGTCGAGGACGCCACCCGCGAGGCGGTGCAGGACGCCGCCGAGCGCAACGGCGCCGACGCGGGCGTGCAGGTCGAGTTCGGCGGCGACGCCGTCGTCGAGCAGGAGGAGTCCGGCCTGGCCGAGGTGATCGGTCTGCCGGTCGCCGCGCTCGTGCTGGCGATCACGTTCGGCGCGTTCGTCGCCGCCGGCCTGCCGCTCCTCACCGCCGCCTTCGGCGTGGCGATCGGCCTGGCCGGGATCACGGCGGCGACCGGGTTCGTCGACATGGACGACAGCGCGCCGACGATCGCGCTGATGCTCGGGCTCGCCGTGGGGATCGACTACGCCGTGTTCATCGTCTCCCGCCACCGCACGCAGCTCCTGCGGGGCATGGATCCGGAGGACTCGGCGGCGCGCGCGGTCGGCACCGCCGGCAGCGCGGTCGTGTTCGCGGGCGCGACCGTGATCGTGGCGCTCGCCGCGCTGAGCGTCGTCGGCATCCCGTTCATCACGACGATGGGGCTGGCCGCCGCGGCGACCGTGGCCGTCGCCGTGCTCGTGGCGATCACGCTGGTGCCGGCGCTCCTGGGCTTCGGCGGCATGCGGCTCGCGAAGGGCCGCAACTTCGAGACCGGCCGGCGTGCGGCGAAGCCGACGCTGGGCACGCGCTGGGCGGGGGTCGTGACGCGTCATCGCGTCGTCGCGCTGGTGGTGACCGTGGTGGCGCTCGGGGCGTCCGCGGTCCCCGTCCTCGACATGCGCCTGGGCATGTCCGACGACTCGACGGCCCCGCCGGACGCCACCAACCGCGTCGCCTACGACCTGCTGCGCGAGGGGTTCGGCCCCGGGTTCAGCGGACCGCTGACGATCGTCGTCGACGGCGGCGAGGGCGCGGACCGCGCTCAGGTCCGCGCGTCGGCGGACGCCGTGGCCGGCGCGCTGGCCGGGCAGGACGGCGTCGCCGCGGTCGAGGAGCCCGTGCTGAACACGGCGGGCGACACGGCCGTGCTGACGCTGATGCCGTCCAGCGGCCCGTCGTCCCAGCAGACGAAGGACCTCGTGACCGACATCCGCGATCTCGCCCCGAGCCTGGAGCGCCAGACCGGCGCCGACGTGCTCGTCACCGGGCAGACGGCGCTCAACATCGACGTCTCCGACCGGCTCGCCGACGCGCTGCTGCCGTTCCTGGCGGTGATCGTCGGGCTGGCGTTCCTGCTGCTGATGGTGGCGTTCCGCTCGATCCTCGTGCCGCTGACGGCGATCGGCGGCTTCCTGCTGACGATCGGCGCGACGTTCGGCGCGCTCGTGGCCGTGTTCCAGAAGGGGTTCGCGGCCGACCTGATCGGCGTGTCCCAGGCGGCGCCGGTCCAGTCGATCCTGCCGATCATCATCATCGGCATCCTGTTCGGCCTCGCGATGGACTACCAGGTGTTCCTGGTGTCCCGGATGCGCGAGGAGCACGTCCACGGCGCCGGCCCGACCGAGTCGGTGATCGGCGGCTTCCGCCACGGCGCCCGCGTCGTGACGGCCGCCGCGCTGATCATGGGCGCCGTGTTCTCCGGGTTCGTGCTGGAGAACGGCGAGATCATCAAGTCGGTCGGCTTCGCGCTGGCCTTCGGGATCCTCGTCGACGCGTTCGTCGTCCGGATGACCCTGATCCCCGCGGTGATGGCCCTGCTGGGCGAGCGCGCCTGGTGGTTCCCCCGGTGGCTGGACCGGATCGTGCCGCGCGTGGACATCGAGGGCGCCGCCCTCGAGCGGGCCGAGGAGCCCGAGCCCGCGCCCGCTCCGGCACTGGCGTGACTCTGGATTAGGAGTCGTATTTATTCTGGTGGGATGACGATTCCCGTGGTGCTGCTCACCCTCGCGGCCGCCGGCTGCCCGATGTCGCACTGCGATCCCGCCATGTCCGACCAGGCGCGCGTGCCGCCGCCCCGCGCGGCGGCCGCGCACTGGCTCGACGCCGGCGCCGCGAGCGGATCGCAGGGCCTCGGCTGCAGCGCCGACGGGCGCGTGGCCGCCTGCACGTTCGGCGACCGCAGCGGCGACCGCACCCGGCCGTACCTGAAGGTCTACGACGCCGGCGGCCGGGTGCGCTGGACCGCCGGCGCCGAGCTGAACGCCTGGGCGTGGACGTCGGTCCCGCTCATCGCGCGCAACGGCGACGTGATCGCCGCCGACGACGAGCGGCTCGTGCGCTTCAGCTCCGCCGGGCGCGTCCGCTGGCGCGCCGCCACCCCGGGCGGCGCGCCGATCAGCCCCACGCGCACCGCCGACGGCACGATCGTCCTCGCCACCGCCGGCGGGCCCGTGTCGGCCTACGCGCCCGACACCGGCCGGCGCCTGGCGACGCTCGACCTGCGCGCCACCCTCGACGGGCTCAGCGGCCGCTTCGACACCACCAACACCCCGGGCGTCCGCGGCAACCGGCTCTATGTCTCCACGCAGCTCACGCTCGACGACGGCCGCCTCGATCCCAACCACCACGCGCGGCTGTACGCGATCGACGTCGATCCCGGCGCCCGGCCGGCCCGCCGGCTGCGCGTCGCCTGGCACTTCGACTTCGGGGCGCGCAGCGGCGCCAGCCCGCTCGTCGTCGGGGACCTGATCGTCTTCGACGGCGACCGCGCCGCGCCCGACGGCCCGCTCGCGCCGCGGTTCTTCGCGCTGCGCGACCGCGGCGACCGTCCGCAGCTCGTGTGGGAGCACGAGCTCGGCGGCCCCGGCGTCGCCTCCGCCGCGCTCGACCCGCGCGGCGGGGCGTGGGTCTTCTCGTTCGGCGGCCCCACCGTGCGGCGGCTGTCGCTGCGCGACGGCCGGGTCGTGCAGACGGTCGACCTGGACGCGCTCGTGGGCGCCGAGGGCGAGCAGCACAACCCGTTCAGCGCGATGACGATCGCCGGCGGGCCCGGCGAGCCGCCGACGATGCTGGTGTCCGCCCGCTCGAACGCCTCCGCGTACCTGCTGGCGGTCGACCTCGCCGCTAACACGCTGCGCTGGCGCCACCGGCTGGCCGGTCCCGTGTTCCAGGACACGCCGATGGGTCAGTTCCCGGTCGTCGAGGGCACGGACGGCCGCCGGGCGGTGGTGTTCACCACGCGGCGCGGCGTGCAGGCGGTGGTCGGCCCGGGCCGTCGCTGAGCGGTCAGGGGCGGCAGCCGCGCACGCGACCGTCGCGCACGTCGAGGACGAGCGCGCGGTCGACGCACGGCAGCGTGCGGCGCAGCGTCCGCCCGCCGGGCAGCCGCACCTCCACCCGGGCGCGGCGCTGGGCGCCCAGGCCCCAGTGCACGCGCGGCCAGCGGCCCGACTTGTAGGCGTCCGACGTGACGTAGTCGCGGCGGCCCAAAAACCGGGTGGCCCCGGGGCCGAGCGCCGTCAGCGTGAGCTGGGCGCCCAGCAGCCGCCGCTGCGGCACGCCCTCGAGGTCCAGCTCGACCCAGTGGTTGCGCCGCGCGCCGCCGGCCCCGGTGTTGAGGAACACCTTGTCGAGGTAGCGGTCGTCGGGCAGCGCCGGCTCCTTCAGCGGATAGCTGTTCGTCGGCTGCGCGCCTGCGACGAGGTCGAGGAGGCCGTCGCCGTCGAGGTCGGCGATCTCCAGCGAGATCGAGTTCGTCGACAGCCCGCTGACCTGCGTCGTGGTCGGCGCGAACGTGCCGTCGCAGCGGTTGCGGTACAGCGTGTTGCGCAGGAGGTCGAGCTGGCCGGGGTCCTCGCGCCGCTCGGCGAGCACGAAGTCCAGGCAGCCGTCGTTGTCGACGTCGCCCCACGCCACCGACGACGGGTAGGCCTGGTGCTCGCCGAGGCTCAGCCGACTGCAGGTCGGCCGGCGGTTGGACACGCTGCACGCCAGCCGCTGCAGCACCGAGTCCTCGGCCAGCGGCGCGCCGTAGTGCTCGGCCCACCGCGTCCCCGGCCAGTTCAGCGACCCCAGTCCGCGGCGGTCGGTCTCGTCGACGAAGCGCAGCCCGCCGCGGTTGCGGAAGAACGCGCCGGCGACCATGTCGGAGTTGACGTGCCACTCCGGGTCGGTCGGGCCGACGGCGAGCAGGTCCAGGCGGCCGCTGTTGAACGCGTCGGCCGCGAACACGTACGGCAGCCCCAGCCCGTGGCTGACGACGTCGTAGTCGCCCCGCTCGGGGTTCCAGCGCATCCGGCCGACGCCGCCCAGCGGGGCGCGGCGGCGCGACACCGGCCGCAGCCGCGGGTCGCCCGGCCGCGACACGTTCTCCCAGGCGAACAGGCCGAAGCGGCGCTCGCCGGTGACGCACGGGCCGGTCGCCTTCGCCGTGAGCATGTCGTTGTGGTAGCCCTGCACGAGCTCGGGCCGGCGGTCGCCGTCGAGGTCGCGCAGCAGGATCCCCGGGCTGGCCTTGTCGCGCGCCGGGTCGCACGTGAGCGGGCCGCCGAAGTCCGGCGCCCGGCGCGTCCCGCCGACGTCGACGTAGCGGCGCTCGCCCGGCCGCCACACGTACAGGCGCTGGATCGGGGCCCCGCCGAACTCGGGCGTCCCGATCTGCTCGCCGCCGACCGCGATGTCGAGCCAGCCGTCGCCGTCGACGTCGAGGATGGACGAGGCGCGGTTGTAGGCCTCGGCGTTGGCGACGCCCAGGCGCGGCCCGGCCTCGGCGAAGCGGTCGAAGCGCCCCCGGCTGAGCAGCAGCGTGTTGCCCGCCGACGGCCGCGACCCGAGCTGCGTGATGTTCGAGCCGTCGCGGTTGCGGGTGATGAACGCGTCGAGGAAGCCGTCGCCGTTGAGGTCGGCCCAGTTGGCGATCCCGGCGCCGCCCGGCAGGTCGTCCGCGGTGTAGGGCGAGTCGACGATCTCGATGCCGTGGCGCTCGAAGCGCAGGCAGCCGCGCCCGAGGAGCATCGACATCGTCCCGTCGTTGTAGACGGCGAACAGGTCGGCCCGGCGGTCGCCGTCGAAGTCCTGGACCGCGATGCCCGCGGTGTCCTTGCGCACGTCCGTGAAGCCGGGCACGGCGACGCGCCGGAACAGCGGCGCGCCCCCGCGGGCGTCCCGCACGCCGTCGGTGTCGAGCTCGGTCGCCGCAGGGGGCGGCGGGCAGTCCGCGGCCGCACGCGCCATCGGGGCGTCGGTGCGCACGAGCCGGGCGGCGGCGCGCACGACGGTGTCGCCCGCCTCGGCGGCGTTCGTCGCCCGGATCGAGACCGCGCCTCCGCCGGCGCGCTCGAGCGGGACCGCGACCGTGATCGTCCTGCCCCGGGGCGCCCGGTACCGCGCACGACCCAGCCGCTCGCCGTCGCGGGCGATCGCGACCACGCCGGCGCAGGCGCGTGGGCCGGCCGGCGGGCAGCGCACCCGCACCCGCGCGCGACCGCTCGCGTCGACCGGGACCCGGACCGGGTCGACGTGCACGGCCGCGCCCTGGAGCTGCGGCGCCCGCGCGACCCGCGGGCCGCCCGGCGGCAGCGGCGGCGTGCGGCGGGCGGCGGCGACGTGCTCGGGCTCGCGCAGGCTGGCCGCCAGCCCGAAGTCCGGGTCGTAGGGCTCGACCGGCCCCTTCGGCTCGTACGGGCCGGCGTCGGGCACCGGCGTGTCGACCACCGCCCGCATGACCAGCCGCACGAACTCGTGCTGCAGCCCCGCCGTCGAGGCCAGCGCCTGCTCGCCGCGGCCGTTCACCGCGCCGACCTCGGTCGAGCGCGTGATGACCATGTCGAGGCTCGGGATGACCATGATCGTCTGGTCGCCGCGGCCCAGCGCGGCCACCATGTCCGGCGGCGCGCTCTCCACGACGCGGCGCGCGCGCTCGTCGCGGCCGACGATCGTCGGGGCCACGAAGCGCTCGCCCGCGTTGACCCACAGCAGCCAGCCGTAGCCGGGGTTCGCGCGCGACGGCGTGGTCGCGGCGCGGAGGTAGGCCTCCGAGAGGAGCCGCCGGCCCCGCCACACGCCGCGGTCCAGCAGGAGCTGCCCGATCCGCGCGTAGTCGGCGGGCCGGAGCTGCAGCCCCATGTAGCCGAGCGTGTGCCCGTGCCGCTCGCGCAGCCACGACCACCGCTCGCGCGGGATGCCGATCGGCGCGAAGAGCTCGCGGTCGACGAAGTCCTGGAAGTCGCGCCGGGCGGCCCGCGCGACGAGCTCGGCCACGAGCGCGACGGTCGTCTGCGAGTACTCGAACCGCGTGCCCGGCGGATGGTCGATCGGCAGCGTCAGCGCGTCGTGGACGCGGTTCTCGGTGCGCGTCTGCGTGTAGTCGCGCACGAAGTTCCAGTGCAGCCCCGAGGTCATCTCGAGGAGCTGGCGGACGGTGATCGCGCCGTGCGCGCGGTCGGCCTCGGGGATCAGCGAGCCGACGCGGTCGTCGGGGCTGAGCAGGCCGAGGGTCATCGCCCGCCCGGCGGCCAGCGACACGACGGTCTTGGCCGTGCTCCAGCTCTCGTAGGTGCGGTCGCGCGCCTCCGCGCCCGGGTACGTGCCGGCCAGGCAGCCGTGGCGGTACACGGCGACGGTGCGCACGCCCTCGTCGCCGTAGGCGAGCGCCTCGGCGAGGCGGTCGGGGTCGAGGCCGAGCCGCTCGGGCGCCACCGCCTCCCACTCCGCCCCGGCGGCCGGGACCGGGCACGGCGGCTGCGCCGACGCCGGAGCCGCGACCGCCGCCGACGCCAGCACGGCGGCGCCGAGGGCGGCAATACGATCCGTGACCCGCATCCGGCACTATTAAATAAACGCGTGAATCCAAAAGTCAAGGACCCGGGCTGGTCGGGCGATCCGCTCCCGCGCGGACGCCACAAGCTGCCGCGCGAGGCGGTGAAGGCCTCGCAGCGCGAGCGCCTGCTGCGCGCGATGGCCGAGGTGGCGGCCGGGCGCGGGTTCGACGCGACGAGCGTCGCCCAGGTGGTCGCCGCGGCGCGCGTGTCGACGAACACCTTCTACGGGTTCTTCGCCGACAAGACCGACTGCTTCATCGCGCTGTGCGAGGAGGAGGGCGAGCGGCTGCTGTCGAGCCTGGAGGCCCAGCGCCGCGACGCCGGCGAGCCGAGCGACGCGCTGGCCGCGCTCGACGACGGCCTGCGCGTCTACCTCGGCTGGTGGGAGGACCGCCCGGCGCTGGCGCGCGCCTACTTCGTCGAGCTGCCCGCGGCCGGCGCCCGGGCCCTGGCCGAGCGCGACCGCCAGCTCGAGCGCTTCGCCGGGCTGCTGCGCCAGACCGCCGAGCGTGCCCGCACCCTCCTCCCCGGCCTCCCGCCCGTGCGCGACCTCGACGTGCGCGCGGCCGCCGTGATGGCCAACGAGCTCGTCGCCGCCCACGTGCGGGCCGGGCGCGCCGAGCACCTCGACGAGCTGCTGCCCGACCTGCGCTACCTGATGCTGCGGCTGCTCGTGAGCGACGAGGTGGCCAACCGGGTCGCCCCGCCCGCTTGACATTCAGATACGTCTCCTTATTCAATAGGCCGCGGTCGCAGGTCTCGTCGCGGAGGAGAGGGGATGACTCGCCGTGCGGCCGCGGGCGCGCTCCTCGCGCTGGCGGCCCTCCAGCTCACGACGCCCGGTGCGGGCGCCCGCCCGGCCCCCGAGCCGAGCGTGCCCGCCTGCGCGCTGGGCCGCCTCCCCTCCCACCTCGCGCGGGTCGTGCCTGGCGCGCTGGCCGCCGCCGAGCGCCGCTACGTCTCCCGCCTGCCGGCGGCGACGCGCCACCGGGCCGGCGCCGCGTTCTCGACCGCCGCCGCCGCGTACGTGTACGGCATGCCGCGGGTGCTGCTGGCGCTGACGATCGCGCGCTACCCGCGCAACGCGCTCGTCGGCCGCGGCGTGCTGGCGACCCCGGACCTGCGCACGGTCGTCGCGCCCAACCACGACACGCTCTACTTCGTCAGCCGGCTCGACCTGCGCGACGGGCCGGTCGTGCTCGACGCGCCGGGCACCGGCGGCCGCTACTCGGTGGTGCAGCTCCTCGACGTCGACACGAACGCGTTCGCGTACGTCGGCAGCGGGGCCGACCGCGACCGCGCCGAGACCGTGGTGATCGCGCCGCCGGGCTGGACGGGCGGCGCGCCGGACGGCGCGCGGGTGGTCCGCAGCCCGAGCACGCTCGTGTGGCTGCTGGGCCGCACGCTCGTCGACGGCGAGGCCGACGTCGACGCGGCGGCCGGCGTCATGCGCGGGTACGCGCTCACGCCGCTGGACGCGTGGGCCACCGGGGCGCGGACGGCGCTGCAGGTCGTCCGCGGCACCCCGGACGGGCCGCCGGAGCTGCCGACCGGGCGCGCGTTCGTCGAGGCGCTGTCGCAGCTTCTGGAGCAGAGCCCGCCGCCGGCCCACGACGCCTGCGCCGTGCGTGCCTTCGCGGCGATCGGCGTCGGCGCCGAGGCGCCGCCGGCCGACCTGGGTCCCGCGATCGACGCCGGCCTGCGGGCGGGCGACCGGCTGGTCGACCGCATCGTCGCCGTCGAGGGCGAGCACGTCGGCGCGCGCAGCAACGGCTGGTGGCTGACCACCGGCGACACCGCCGCGTTCGGGCGCGACTACGCGCGCCGCGCGCTGGTCGCGCGGATCGGGCTGGGGGCCAACCTGCCCGCCGAGGCGCTGTACCCGGTCGCCGACCGCGACGCGCGCGGGCGCGAGCTCGACGGGCGCCACCGCTACGAGTTGCGCTTCGCGCCCGGCGAGCTGCCGCCGGTGCGGTCGTTCTGGTCGCTGACCGCCTACGACGAGGACCTCGCGCTCGCCGCCAACCCGCTGGGCCGCTACGCGCTGGGCGACCGCACGCCGGGCCTGCGGCCGGCCCCGGACGGGTCGCTGACGATCCGGATCTCCCACGCCCCGCCGGCCGGCGGCGACGCGAACTGGCTGCCCGCGCCCGCCGGCCCGTTCCGGCTGTACCTGCGCCTGTACGAGCCGCTGGCGCCCGCGCTCGACGGCCGCTGGCGTCCGCCCCCGATCCGGCGCGTGCGATGAGGCGCGTCCTGCCCGTCGCGGCCGCGCTGCTGGCCGTCCTCGCCGTCCCCGCCGCCGCGGCGGCCGCGCCGCCGGAGCGGCCCAACGTCGTGGTGATCATGACCGACGACCAGACCGTCGAGGACATGCGCGCGATGCCGCTCACCCGCCGGCTGATCGGCGGCGCCGGCGTGACGTTCGCACGCTCGTTCAGCTCCTATCCGCTGTGCTGCCCGGCGCGCGCGACGCTCCTCACCGGCCAGTACGCGCACAACCACGACGTGCTCGGCAACCGCCCGCCCTTCGGCGGCTACGGCGCGTTCCGGGGCACCGACGACACGCTGCCGGTGTGGCTGCAGCGCGCGGGGTACGCGACCGCACACGTCGGCAAGTACCTCAACGGCTACGGCCGCGACGTCGAGCCGACGGTCCCGCCCGGCTGGGACGAGTGGCACGGGTCGGTCGACCCGACCTCGTACATGATGTGGGGCTACACGCTCAACGAGAACGGGACGCTGCGCACGTACGGCAGCTTCCGCGACGAGGACCCCGCGCTCTACCAGGCCGACGTCTACCGCGACCGCGCGATCGCCCTGATCGACCGGTGGGCGCCGCGCCGCCGCCCGTTCTTCCTCAGCGTCATGTTCCTGGCCCCGCACGCCGAGGGCGAGGTCGGGCTCGTGCGCTCCGCCCCGCGCCACCGCGGCCGCATGGCGAACGCGCCTGTGCCGCGCTCGCCCGCCTTCGACGAGGCCGACGTGAGCGACAAGCCGTCGTGGCTGCAGCAGGGCTCGCCGCGGCTCGACGCCGAGGCGGTCGCCGCGATCGAGGCGCGCACGCGCAGCCGGCTGGAGTCGCTGCTGGCCGTCGACGAGGCGGTGCGCGACATCGTCGCCGCGCTGCGCCGCCACGGCGAGCTGGACCGCACGCTGATCGTGTTCGGCTCCGACAACGGCCACTTCGCCGGCGAGCACCGCATCCCGCAGAGCAAGTACTTCCCCTACGAGCCGTCGGTGCGCGTGCCGCTGATGATGCGCGGGCCCGGCGTGCGGCGCGGCCGGGTCGCGCGGGCGCTCACCGTCAACGCCGATCTCGCGCCGACGATCCTCGACGTCGCGGGCGCGGCGCCCGGCCGCCGGCGCCTGGACGGCATGTCGCTGATGCCGCTGGCCGCGAACCCGCGGCTGCGCACCGACCGGCCCGTGCTGCTGGAGACCGGCGAGTCCAGCCGCGGCGACATCGACCAGGACGGCAACGCGATCGGCGGCATCGGCGCGGGCATCGACGTCCCGATCTACAACGGCGTGCGCACCGACCGATACGTCTACCTCGAGTACGACGGCGGGGAGCGCGAGCTGTACGACCTGCGGCGCGACCCGCATCAGCTGCGCTCAGTCCACGCCGACCCGCGCTATGCGCGCACGCGCGCCGCGCTGGACCGCGTGCTCGCGCGGCTGTCGCGGTGCGCGGGCCCGTCGTGCCGGGCCGGCGCCGGGCCGATCCCGCCGCCCGCGTCCTGAGCGCGCCGCGACGCCGAGGAGCGCGGCGACGGCCGCCGCGAGCGCGAGCGCCGGCACGTGCGCGCCGATCGGGACGAGCGCGACGAGCACGGCGGCCACGGCCAGGCGCGCGACCTGGACGTGCCCGGTGATGCGCAGGCGGAAGAGCGCCTCGCCGGCCAGGTAGAGAGCGGGGCCGCCGAGGGTGAGCGCCAGGCCGGCGCCGTGGAGCGCCGCGCCGGGGTGGGCGAGCAGGAGGTCGTCGCCGACGGCGACCGCGATGATCCCGGCGACGATCGGGACGTGCAGGTAGGTGTAGGCGTCGCGGGCCAGGCGGCCCGGGTCGGCGCTGGCGCGCATCGTCTCGCGGCAGCGCTCGGCCAGGGCGCCGAAGTACAGCCACCACAGGGCCGCGGTCTGCGCGAAGGCGAGGGCGAGCGCGACGACCGTGGTCGTGTCCAGGCCGGCGGCCGCGGCCGTGGCGCCGGTGACGACGATCGACTCGCCGAGGGCGATGATCACGAACAGCTCGCAGCGCTCGGTGAAGTGGCCGCCCTCGACGTCCCAGTCGGTCGTGGCGGCGCAGCCCCGGCGCGGGAGCCAGTAGCGCACATACGGCGCGGACAGCTCGATCGCCAGCGCCGGGATCCACAGCAGCAGTCGGCGGTCGCCGGGCAGCGCCGCGCCGGCCAGCCACAGCGCGCCCGAGGCGGCGCTCCAGGCGACGAGGCGCTCGAACACGTCGCGCAGCGGGTGGGCGCGGGCGAGCAGGCGCGCGGCCGCGGCGCTGCGGCCGACCTGCAGCGCGACGTAGGCGGCGGCGAACAGCGCGCCGTCGCCGCCGAACGCCCCGGGCAGCGCCGCCGCCATCAGCAGGCTGGCGAGCATCCCGCCCGTCAGGACCCCCGCGACGGCCGGCGAGCGCGGATCGAACCAGTTCGCCATCCAGGTGGTGGAGATCCACGCCCACCACACGACGACGAGCAGGAACGTCGCGCGGGCGACGCCGGCGAGCGTGGGCTCGTCGAGGATCGCGTGCGCGAGCTGCGTGACCGCGAAGACGTAGACGAGGTCGAAGAACAGCTCGACGGTCGTCGTGGTCTGCTCGGCGCCGGCGACGCGGATGCGCAGGTGGCTCATGTCGCCACCCTCGCGCGCGGCGCGCGCGCTCGCGTCCGGGCGGGTCCCGAGTCGGCACCCCAGGGGGCTCGACCGGGGACGGCGACGGATGCGGCGCGCGCCGGATCGCGCGACGGTGCTCGCATGCAGCCCACCGCCACCCCCACCACCGATCGGCCCGCCCGGCGCGAGGCCGTCCGCGTCCCCGCCCCGGCCGACCCGCGCCTCGTCGAGGCGCTGC
>DATMSA010000037.1:0-53172 GCA_035565675.1 Capillimicrobium sp.
GCCGGCGGCGAGCATGCCGACCATGCCCGGGTAGGCGGGGTCGATGTTGCTGAGCAGCAGCAGCGGGACGTCGAGCTCGCTGGCGGCGATCGCCGAGAAATGCGGGAACGCCCAGACGCAGTAGTGGAGGATCGCGGCGTCGACGCCGGCGGCGCCGAGGGCGCGCGCCTCGCGGACGGCGGCGGCGCTGTCGGTGATCGGCGCGTCGACGGCCACGACCTCGTGACCGGCATCGCGGAGGACGGCCTCCACGGCGGCCTGCGCGGCGCGAACGTGGGAGTCGGTGTCGCCGGCGACGTAGGGACGGCCGTCGGAGAGGCTGATGAGTCCGATTCGGGTCATTGAGCGGTAATCGATTTCTCGGTGAGGGAAGAAAGAGCGGACCTCAGGTCCGCTGGCGGGGGTAATCGATTTCTGCAACCCTAGACACGTGATCGGCGACACGTCAAGCGGGAACCGCACCGAACGTCCTCCGCGCCCGGCCCGAGCGACGATCCGCGACGTGGCGAGCGCGGCCGGCGTGTCGACGGCGACCGTGTCGCGGGTGCTCAACGGCGCCCGCACCGTCGACGCCGAGCTGGCCCAGCGCGTCAACGCCGCGGTGCGCGAGCTGGGCTACAAGCCCAGCGGCGTCGCGCGCAGCCTGCGCCGCGCGCGCACCACCGTGCTGTGCCTGATCATCTCCGACATCCGCAACCCGTTCTTCACCGACGTGGTGCGCGGCATCGAGGACCACGCGAGCGCGGCCGGCTACTCGCTGGTGCTGTGCAACGCCGACGAGGACGTCGACAAGGAGGCCGCCTACCTCGACCTCGTCGTGGCCGAGCGGATGGCGGGCGTGATCATCTCGCCGTCGTCGACGCGCACCCGCCTGGCGCCGCTGCTGGAGCGCGGGATCCCGGCGGTCGCGATCGACCGTCGCGTGCACGACCCCGTCGACGCCGTCGTCGTCGAGTCGACCCGGGCCAGCCGCGGGGCGACCGCGCACCTGCTCGAGGCCGGCTACCGGCGCGTCGCGTGCGTCACCGGCCCCGCCGACGTGACGACGGCGGTCGAGCGCCTGGAGGGCTGGCGGGCCGCCCACGAGGACGCGGGCGTGCCGGTCGACGAGTCGCTCGTGCGCCGCGCCGACTACATGGAGGGCGGCGGCCAGGCCGCCGCCCGCGAGCTGCTCGCGCTCGACGACCCGCCCGACGCGTTCTTCGTCGCCAACAGCCTCATGGCCGTCGGCGTGCTGACCGCGCTGGAGGAGGCCGGCCGGTCGGTCCCCGACACCGGCCTCGTCTGCTTCGACGACCCGTCCTGGGCGCGCCTGATGCACCCGGCGCTGACCGCGGTCGGGCAGCCGACCTACGAGCTCGGCCGGCGCGCGGCCGAGCTGCTGGCCGCGCGCATCGACGGCTCCGCGCAGCCGCCCCGGCACGTGATGCTGGAGCCGGAGCTGCGCGTGCGCGACAGCTCGACGCGCCCCTGACCGCGTTGCGTGTCGGGTTGGTTCCCTCGGCGGGAACCAACCCGACAAGCAACGCGTGGGGGAGGCGGGTCAGGCCTCCTCGGCCTCCAGCGGGCGGAACCAGCGGTCGGGCGGGTGGTGCCAGGGTCGCTCGCTGCGGCCGACGAGCAGGTCGGCGGCGATGATCGTCTCGGCATCCGGCCCGTACGGGCCCTCGGCCACGATGCCGTCCGGGCCCATCAGCAGCGAGCAGCCGATGCACTTGCGCCCCGCCCACGGGCCGTCGGGGATCCAGCCCACGTTCGACACGCCGACGATGTAGAGGTGGTGCTCGCGGCACACGGGCCCGTAGGCGTTGCGCCACAGGTCGCCGTAGGGCTCGACGTCCTGGTCGTGGTCGCCGGGCACCGCCCAGGCCGACGGCGACAGGATCAGCTCGGCGCCCATCAGGCCCAGCGTGCGCGTGATGACGCGGTCCTCGGCGAACGCGTCCGCGCAGATCATCAGCCCGATCCGGCCCAGCGCGGTGTCGACGACGCCGAGGCGGTCGCCGACCGCGTAGTACGGGTGCCCGATGTCGAGCTCGTTGATCTTGCGGTGGTGCAGCAGGATGTCGCCGGCGGGGTCGATCAGCACCGCGGCGTTGTAGACGCGGTCGCCGTCGCGCTCGACGACGCCGGAGCACAGGTGGATGCCGTGCTCGCGGGCGGCGCCGCGCAGCAGCTCGACGGTCTCGCCGCCCGGGATCGCGTCCGCGAGCGCCGCGGCCGACGGGTCCGTCCAGCCCAGGGGGAAGCACTCGGGCAGCACGACGACGTCGGCGCCGTCGGCCGCCGCGCGCGCCACGAGCTCGATCCCGTGGTCGAGGTTGCGCTCGCGCTCGCCGCCGGCGAGGAGCGCCTGGACCATGGCGACGCGCACGGTCCGGGCGTCGCCGCCGTTGGCGGTAATCGATTTCTCAGGCACGCGCTGGGTTGTATCGGCGCGCGCCTCCGCCGTCAAGCGGCGAGGCGCGCGCCGGCCCGCGGGCGCGCTACCAGTGGACGCCCTTCATGAGGTTGGCCATCGCGATCTGCTCGACCGACGCCTTCTCGCTCGGGTCCTGCTCGCCGCGGGCCGCGGCCGAGTCCGGGAACACCTTGTAGGCGGTGTGCAGGATCTGGTCGACCACCTTCGGCGCGAGCGCGTACAGCACCTCGCCGAACGTGCCCAGCCGCGTGTTGATCGTCTTGGGCTTGGAGCGGATCGCCTCGCACACGAGGTCGCCGGCCTCGTCGGGCGTGATCGTCGGGAACGCGTCGTAGATCTTCGTCGGGGCGATCATCGGCGTCTTGACGAGCGGCATGTGGATCGTCGTGAAGCTGATGTTGTCGCCGATGACCTCGGAGCTGACGACGCGCGTCCACGCGTCGAGCGCCGCCTTGGAGGCGACGTAGGCGCTGAACCGCGGCGGGTTCGTCTGCGCGCCGATCGACGACACGTTCACGATGTGGCCGAACTTCCGCTCGCGCATGTGCGGGAGCAGGGCCATGATCATCTTGATCGCGCCGAAGTAGTTGAGCTGCATCGTGCGCTGGTAGTCGTGGAAGCGGTCCTCGCTCAGCGCCACGGACCGCCGGATCGACCGCCCCGCGTTGTTGACGAGCATGTCGATCGCCGCGTGCTCGCCCAGCATCCGCCGCACGCACGCGTCGATCGCGTCCAGGTCAGACAGGTCGCACGGGTACACGTACGCGGTGCCGCCGCGCGCCTCGATCTCGGCCTTGACCTCGAGCAGCTTCTCCTCGGTGCGCGCGACGAGCAGCGGGATGCCGCCGGCCGCCGCGATCTTCAGCGCCGCCGCCTTGCCGATGCCCGACGACGCGCCGGTGATGACGACCGTGCGCCCGTTCACCGCGCCCTCGAACGACCGGTCCTTGAACAGGTCGGGGTCGAGGTTGCGCTCCCAGTAGTCCCACAGCTTGGCGGCGTAGTCCTCCAGCGGCGGCAGCTCGATGCCCGAGCCGGCCAGCGCCCGCTCGGTGTCGCGCGTGTCGAACTGCGCGGTGAGGCCGACGTACTCGACGACCTCCTCGGGGATGTGCAGGTCGGCCAGCACCGAGCGGCGGATGCCCTTCAGCGCCGGGAGCTGCATCAGCATCGAGCCGACGCCCTTGGGCAGCGCGTCGGTGAGCTTCTTGTCGACGCGCACCGCCATCTGCGGCGCGTGCGCGGCGCGCGCGAACGTGTTGAGCACGTCGCCGGAGCGCATCCCGCCGCGGGTGTCGGTGAGGTGGAACGCCTGCCCGTCCAGGTCGGGCTGGTGGGCGATGTGGTCCATCGCCTCGGCCACGTAGTCGACCGGCACCAGGTTCGTCCAGCCCAGCTCGGGCCCCGCCAGCGGCACCCACTCCGGCACGTAGTGGCGCGCCTTCTGGATGACCTTGAAGAAGTAGTAGGGCCCGTCGACCTTGTCCATCTCGCCGGTGCGCGAGTTGCCGACGACGATCGCCGGGCGGTACACGCGCCACGGCACCTGCGACTCCTCGCGCGCGATCCGCTCGGCCTCGAACTTCGTCCGGTGGTAGGCGGACGGCAGCTCCTGGCCCTGGTCGAAGTGGTCCTCGCGGAACAGGCCCTTGTAGAGGCCGGCGACCGCGATCGACGAGACGTGGTGCAGGCAGCCGGCCTGCACGGCGTTGGCGAGCGCGACCGCGTTGCGCGTGCCGCCGACGTTGGCCGCCTCGTTGACGTCGTCGGGCGCCGTCATGTCGTAGACGGCCGCGAGGTGGAAGAAGTGCGCGATGCCCGCGGCGCGCAGCGCCTCGACCTGCGCGTCGTCGAGGCCGAGGGCGGGCTGGGTGAGGTCGCCGACGACCGGCTTGACGCGCCCGGGCCGCCCCCAGCGGGCCATGAGCTCGTCGAGCCGCTCGGTGGAGCCCTCGCGCACGAGCACGTGGATGTCGCCCTGGCGCCGCTCGAGCAGCACCTCGACCAGGTGGCGGCCGATGAACCCGGTCGCGCCGGTCACGAAGTACGTCATCGCTCCCTCTCTCCAGTGGTCAGGTGCGGGAGCCTATACCCGGCGGGGCCGGGGTTCGGCCGCTTCGGGCGACCGCGGGCTACCAGCCGCCGTGCCAGTCGGACGCCAGCTTCTTGGCGGCCTTCTTGCGGCGCTCCTTGCGCTGGTCCAGCTTCCACTGGATGAGCGACAGGACGAGCACCAGCAGCGGGAAGAAGATGATGACCATGAAGCCCGCGTTCGTGATGTTCTTGTCCGTCACCGGGCCGTAGGTGCCCTCCCCGTGGTCGGGGTCGGCGGCCAGGGCGACGGGGGCCAGCAGCGCGAGGCTGACCAGCAGGGCGGAGGTGGTCACGGCGAGTCGGCGCATCGCGGCCGGAGTATACGAGCCGGGCGGCGGTCGCCGCGTCCCGCTCAAGTCCTCCGGCGAGCGGCCGACCGATGCGTCCATGACCTCCCGCCTGCTCGCGCCGATCGTCGCGGCGCTCCTGGTGGCGGCGGCGACCGCGACCGTGGTCGTGGCCCAGGACCGCGACGACGACGTCGACGCCCCGGCGTTCCGGGCCGAGGTGCGCTACGCCGAGGTCGGCGACCAGCGGATCGCCTGGTACGAGCGCGGCAGCGGCCCGCCGCTGGTGATGGCGATCGGGACGGGCTCGACGATGGCCGAGTGGGATCCGGCGCTGCTGGAGCTGCTCGCGCGCCGCCACCGGCTGATCCTGTTCGACTACCCGGGCATCGGCGAGTCGTCGCCGCTGCCGAAGGGACGGCTGACGTTCGCCTGGCTGGCCGACGTCACCGCCGACTTCATGGCCGAGATCGGCGTGCCGCAGGCCGACGTGCTCGGCTGGTCGATGGGCGGGTTCGTCGCCCAGCAGCTCGCGATCCGGCGGCCCGGCGCGGTGCGGCGGCTGATCCTCGCGGGCACCAACCCGGGCGGCGACGCCGCGGTGCTCGGCGACGACGACGACCAGGACGACGACAGCGATCCCGATCCCTCCGACGAGCAGATCCTGCGCATGCTCTACCCGCGCACGAAGGCAGGCCGCGCCGAGGGCCGGGCGTTCCTGCGCCGCCTGGACACCGCGTCGGAGGACGGGACGATCCCCGACGACTTCGACGTGCCGACGGCGACGCAGCGCGCGCAGGTCGCCGCCGAGGATCCGTGGCTGCGCTCCAACGCCAACGCCGACGGGCTGCGCACGCTGGCGATCCCCGTGCTCGTCACCGGAGGCCGCCTCGACCCGGTCACGCCGCCGGAGAACGCGCGCTGGATGGCGCGCCGCATCCCGGGCGCCCGCCTGCAGCTCTTCGCCGACTCGCACGCGTTCCTGTTCTCGGAGCGGGCCAGGTTCGCCGCGCTCATCGACGACTTCCTCGGCTGACGCCTTCGGACAGAATGGGCGCCATGCCCGCCGCCAGCCTGCAGCTCGAGCGCGTCGACGACGGCGCGATCGCCGTCGCCCGCCTCGACCGTCCCGAGGTCCGCAACGCGCTGGACTCGCCGACGATCGACGCGCTGTGCGCGTGCCTCGACGAGCTGGCCGCCGACCCGGACCTGCGCGGGCTGGTGCTGTCGACGACGAGCGAGCGGGCGCTCTGCGCCGGCGCCGACGTCGGCGAGCCGCTCGACCACGCCGGCGGGGTGGCGCGCATGGAGGGGTTCGCCCGCCTGTACGCGGCCGTGGACGCGTTCCCGGCGCCGACCGTCTGCGTGTGCGTCGGCAACGTGGTCGGCGCGGGCGCCGAGCTGGCCGCCGGCTGCGACCTGCGCGTCGGCGGCGACAACCTGCGCCTGGCGTGGGCGGGCGCGCGCGTCGGCGCTCCGGTCGGCCCGGCGCGGCTGGCGCCGCTCGTCGGCCTGTCGGTCGCCAAGGACTGGATCCTCACCGGCCGCACGATCGGCATGGAGGAGGCCGCGGCCGCTCGCTTCCTGCACCGCACCGCGCCCGCCGCGGAGGCCGAGGCCGCCGCGCTCGAGCTCGCCCGCGAGGTGGCGGCCAACAGCCCCGACGGCGTGCGCACGCTCAAGACGATGATGCGCGCGTACGAGCGCTCGGCCGAGCGCATTGCCGACGAGAACGCCCGCCTCGTCGCCTTCCAGCGCGACGGCGCCGGCCTGCCGCGCCGCTGACGCTCAGCGCCGGCGCGCCGCCCGCACCGACACGCGCGCGCCGACCTTGCGGATCGTGAAGCGCGCGGTCGTGTCGTTGCCGTTCGCGTCGCGGGCGAGCACGGTCAGTGCGTGGCGCCCGCGCCGCAGCCGCTTGGCCTGCGGCAGCACCGCGTCGCCGACCATGACCGGCCCGCGCGTCCCGAAGGTGCGCACGCGGCGGCCGTCGAGGAACACCGAGATGCGGCTGACGTGCTGGGGGTCGGCGGCGGCCACACGCAGGCGCAGCGTCGTGCGGTAGCGCCCGCTGCGGCCGCGGTCGCCGAGGCGCAGCATCCGGATCGACGGCCCGGTGAAGTCCCCGCACGGCCCGGTCAGCCGGTCGCCGTTGGCGATGACGTCGGCGAGCGCGAGGAACGCCGGCTTCTCCGTCCAGTCCGCGCGCAGCAGCCCGAAGCGGTGGTCGGGGGTGTCGTCGGGGGCGAGGTCGCGCAGGCTGAACCAGAACGCCCCGCCGATGCGCGGGTCGGCGGCGATGCAGTGCCAGGCCTCGCGCAGGAAGTCGGCCTGCTGGTCCTCCGACACGCCGCCCGGCTTCTGGCCGGCCCACACGCCTTGGTCGCACACGGCCGAGCTCGACGACCAGCCCATCTCGGTGAACCAGAGCTGCTTGTGGCCGTCCCCGTGCGCGGCCATCGAGGCGAGGACCTCCTGGTAGCCGAGGAACGACCAGCGGCTCACGCGCCCGTTCGGGTCGCGGTGGTACGACGACGGCGCCGCGATGCCGCAGGCGGTGTCGGTGTGGACGCTGACCGCGTCGAAGCTGTCCTTGGCGCCGGCCGCGTAGAGCTCCTCGAGGAAGGCGTAGTCGTTGCCGGTCAGGCCGCCGAGCACGACGGTGGCGCCGCTGACCTCCTTGATCGCCGGGTACGTCGCGCGCAGCAGCTCGGCGTAGGCGGCCGCGCTGGGGCCCGACGGCCACCACTTCTCGGCGTCGGCCTCCTGCCAGACCTCCCACGCCTCGACCTCGGGCAGCGCGGCGGCGATCTCGCGGGCGAAGCGGGCGAAGCCGGCCGGGTCGGGGGCGGCGAGGACCTCGGGGCTGCCCGACTCCCACGCGGGCGTGCCGACGATCACGACCTCGGTGCGCACGCCCTCCCAGGCGTGGCGGCGGACGGCGGCGCGGTAGGCGGCCAGCCGGCGCTGGTCGAGGACGCCGGGGGCCGGCTCGAGCTCGTTGCGGTACAGGTAGACGCGCACCCAGCCGGCGCCGAGCCGGTGGACGGCGTCGAGCGCGTGGGCGTCGTCGAACTGGGAGCCGGCGAGCACGACGCCCGGCTGGGCGGCGACCGCCGGGGCGGCGGGGACGAGGAGCGCGGCCGCGGCGACGGCGGCCAGGGTGAGACGGCGGAGTGTCACCTCCGGGTGATCGGACGCGCGGGCGCGCGGTCGATCCCCCCGGCGCGCGGGTTGGCGCGCCGACCGCCGTTCCTACCATGGGCGCATGGCCGTGCTGATCGCTTCCGACCTGCGCAAGGACGTCGCCGGCGCGCCGCTGCTGCGGGGCGTCAGCTTCAAGCTGGAGCGCCGCGACCGCATGACCATCGCCGGCCGCAACGGGGCCGGCAAGACCACGCTGCTGCGGATGCTCGCGGGCGAGAGCTCGATCGACGGCGGCGAGCTCGTGCTCGAGAAGAACGCCAAGGTCGCGCTCCACGACCAGCGCCCGCCGCGCGAGCGCGACGTCACGCTGCGCGACTACGTGCTGTCGGGCGCCGCCGAGCTGATCGCGCTGGAGGAGGAGCTCGCGCGCCTCGAGCAGGCGATGGCGCAGGGCGCGATGGACGACGCCACGTTCGACGCCTACGCGCGCGCCCAGGCCCGGCTGGAGGCCGCCGGCGGCTACACGTGGCGCGAGGAGGCCATGGGCACGATCCGCGGGCTCGGCTTCGACGAGGACGACCTCGACCGCCGCCTGGAGACGTTCTCCGGCGGCGAGCTGACGCGCGGCTCGCTGGCCCGGGTCCTGGTGGCCAAGCCCGACCTGCTGCTGCTCGACGAGCCGACCAACCACCTCGACATCGGCTCGCTGGAGTGGCTGGAGCAGCAGCTCGTCCAGATGGACACGGCGATCGTGCTCGTCGCCCACGACCGCTGGTTCCTCGAGGCCGTCGGCACCGCCGTGCTGGAGATCGAGGCCGGACGCACCCGCTTCTTCGCCGGCCCGTGGCACAAGTGGCGCCAGGAGCAGGCCGCGCGCGAGCTGGCGCTCGGCCGCGCGATCGACAAGCAGCGCAAGGAGATCGAGCGCATGGAGCGCTTCGTCGAGCGCTTCCGCGCGAAGGCGTCCAAGGCGCGCCAGGCGCAGTCGCGCCTCAAGGCGCTCGACAAGATGGAGCGCATCGAGCGCGACCCGCGCGACGAGCGCGAGCTGGCGTTCAGCTTCAAGCCGCCGGAGCGCTCCGGCCGCGTCGTCTTCGAGCTCACCGGCGGCCGCCTCGAGGTTCCCGGCCGCGTCCTGATCGAGGACGGAGAGCTGTGGCTGGAGCGCGGCGAGCACGTGTCGCTCGTCGGCGCCAACGGCACCGGCAAGTCGACGCTGGTCAAGGCGCTCGCCGGCCAGCGGCCGCTCGACGGCGGCAAGCTGTCCACCGGCCACAACGTGCAGGTCGGCTTCCTGGCCCAGCACGCCGAGTCGATCGACGAGACCGGCACGGTCGTGCAGGCCTGCCAGCGCGCCACGGGGCTCACCGAGAACAAGGCCCGCGCGCTGCTGGGGCGCTTCCTGTTCAGCGGCGAGGAGGCCGACAAGCCGGTGGCCGGGCTGTCGGGCGGCGAGCGCCAGCGCCTGTCGCTGGCGATCCTCGTCCAGTCGGGCGCCAACGTGCTGATCCTCGACGAGCCCACCAACCACCTGGACATCGAGAGCCGCGAGGCGCTCGAGGACGCGCTCTCGGAGTTCCCCGGCTCGCTGCTGCTCGTCTCCCACGACCGCGCGCTGCTCGACGCGGTCGGCAGCCGCACGATCGCCGTGGAGGACGGGACGCTGCGCTCCTACCTGGGCGGCTGGGCCGACTACGTCGCGCACCGCCGCGAGCGCGAGGAGGCCGAGCAGGCGGCCAGGGCCGCCGCGAAGCGGGCGCCCTCCAACGGCCGTGGCTCGAAGGCCGAGAAGGCGGCCAAGACGCCCACGCAGTCGAAGAACGCGGCCAAGCGTCAAGCTCAACTCGAGCGTGAGATCGAGCGCGCGGAGGCCGAGTTGAAGGCGCTGGAGGAGGAGCTCTCCGACCCGGCGGCGTGGGCGTCGCCGAGCGGCGCCGAGCGCTCCACCAAGCGCCACAACGCCGCCAAGCAGCGGGTCGCGGAGCTGATGGCGGAGTGGGAGGCGGTCGCCGCCGGGTAGGTGCGGACGCTCAGGCGAGGCCCAGCTCGCGCCCGATGCGCGAGCGCAGCGCCACGAACTCCGGCGACTCGCGCAGCGCGCGGTCGCGGGCGTCGGGCGGGAATGGGATCGGCTCGTCGAGCACGATCCGCCCCGGGCGCGGGCTCATCACGAGCACCCGCGTGCCCAGGTACAGCGCCTCCTCGACGCTGTGGGTGATGAACAGGACCGTCTGGCCCGCCCCGCGCCAGATCGCGTTCAGCTCGTCCTGCATGCGCTCGCGCGTCAGCGCGTCGAGCGCGCCGAACGGCTCGTCCATCAGCAGGATCTCGGGGTCGTTGGCCAGCGCTCGCGCGATCTGGCAGCGCTGCTGCATGCCGCCCGACAGCTCGTAGGTCGCGTGGTCGGCGAACTCCGCCAGGCCCACCAGCGCCAGGAAGCGGTCGGCGATCTCGCGCCGCTGCCGCCGCGAGACGCCGCGCAGGCGCGGGCCCAGCGCGACGTTCTCGCGCACCGACATCCACGGGTACAGGTTGGACTGCTGGAAGACGACGCCCCGCTCGGGGCCGGGACCCCGCACCTCGGCGTCGCCGACGAGCACGCTGCCGGTCGTGGGGTGGACGAACCCGGCGACGAGGCCCAGCAGCGTCGACTTCCCGCAGCCCGACGGCCCGACGACCGACACGAACTCGCCGGGCTCGATCTCCAGGTCGACGCGGTCGAGGGCGAGCACGTCGCCGCCGCGGCCGTCGTAGACGTGGCTGACCCCGCGCAGGGCCACCCGGTGCTGCCGCGCACCGGATGGCCCCGTCGGGGCGGTCGCCGGGAGGACGCCCGTCGAGGCCATGGCCTCAGCCGGCCGCCTGCTCGGCGAACGTCGGGTTCACGGCCTTCGCGTAGTCGGCCTCCGGCCTGACCTCGGGGATCTCGCCGACCTGCTGGTTGAACTCGGCCGTGGCGAACAGGTCCTGCGCGAGCTTGCCGCCCAGGTAGTCCGGGCCCGCCTGCTCGGCCGCCGACAGGTAGATGAGGCCCTCGATCTGGGGCAGCACCTCCTCGGCCGTCAGGTTGAGCTCGGCGGCGATCGCCTCGGCCGCGGCCTGCGGGTCGTCGTTGAGGAGCGCGACCGCGCGGTCCTGCTGGCGCACCCACTCGGTCACCGCGTCCGGGTACTCGTTCGCGAAGTCGTCGGTCACGAGCGCGAGGTCGTACGTGGTCTTGCCCTTCTCGGCCATCTCGGCGCTCGTGAGGATGATCTTGCCGCCCTCGTCGACGATGCGAGCGAGGTTCGGGTTCCACACGTAGGCGCCGTCAATGTCGCCGCGCGACCACGCCGCGTAGATCTCGTCGGGCTCGGCGTCGATGATGTCGACGTCGCCGGGCGCCAGGCCGGCCTCCTCGATGGCGGCCAGCAGGCTGTAGTGCGTCGTCGACGCCAGCGGGGCGGCGATCTTGCGGCCCTTCAGGTCGGCCACCGACGCGATGTCGTCGCGGACGACGAGCGCCTCGGCCTCGCCGATCACGTCGAAGATCCACGGCACCTGGAAGGCGATGCCGGTCGACAGGCCGCGCGAGACCGGGCTGGAGCCGGCCAGGCCGATGTCGATCGAGTTGGCCGCCACCGCCTCGATGACCGAGCCGCCGGAGTCGAAGATCTTCCACTCGATCTCGGTCTCGGGGAAGGCCTCCTCGAGCCAGCCCTCGTGCTTGACGATCAGGTCGCCGTTGGGGATCGCCTGGTAGGCGATCGTGATCTTCTCGGGGGCGCCCGCGCCCTCGTCGGCGGCCTGGGTGGCCGCCGCGGTGCCGGACGCGGCGGTCGCGTCGCCGTCGTCGTCGTCGGATCCGCCGCATCCCGCGGCGGTCAGGGCGGCGAGCAGGATCAGGGCGAGCAGCGCCCGCAGGGAGTGCTTCATGCGTCTCCTCGGTGGGGTGTGGACGACAGAGCCGTCATGCCCGGCCTCGCCAGGGCACGACGAGGCGCTCGACCGCCTTCACGAGCTGGTCGAGCAGGATCGCCGCGAGACCGATCACGATGATGCAGAGCACCGCGACGTCGGTCTGCTGGAACTTCTTCGTCGACCAGGCCAGGCCCCCGATGCCGGGGAGGCCGTCGACGGTCTCGGCGGCGACGATCGTGGTCCAGGCGAACCCGATCGCCAGCCGCAGGCCGGTGAAGAACTCGGGCAGGACCGAGGGCACCACGACGTGGCGCAGGACCTGCAGGCGCCCGGCGCCGAGCGCGCGGGCGGCGTCCAGGCGCGTCTTGGGGATGCCGCGCACCCCGCTGACGACCGACAGCGCGATCGGCGGGAACGAGGCCAGGAAGAGCAGCCAGATCTTCGAGGTGTCCTCGATGCCGAACCAGATGATCAGCAGCGAGAAGTAGGCCAGCGGGGGCAGCGCCCGGACGAAGTTGACGTACGGCTCGGCGATGACCTGGAATGGGCGGACGGTCGCGAGCAGCAGGCCGAGCGGGACGGCGAAGAGGATCGCGAAGAACAGGCCGTTGCCGATCCGCCACAGCGAGGCGCCCAGGTGCTCCCACAGGAACGCGTCGGACAGGCCCTCGCGGCCGTCGTGGACGGTGACGGACTCGACGAAGCGCTGCCACACGTCGGTGGGGCTGGGGACGAACAGGTCGGGCCAGACGTCGAGCGCGGCGACGATCCACCAGACCGCGATGACGACCGTCAGCGACAGCAGGCGCAGGGCGACGCGCAGCGCGGCGCCGTCGGGCAGGCGCAGGCGGCGACGCCGCGCGCGCGACGCGGGCACCGGGACCGGCGCATTGCCCGTAATCTCGATCATGTAAGTCGAGATTACCAAGATCGTCGGCTTCACCGGCTGTTCACCGTGGGGCCGGCCGCCGCGGGCACCCTGGCGGCATGCAGGAAGAACATCGCCATCACCTCGACGGCCGCCTGGGGCTCAACGTCCCGCGCGGGACGTGGCCGACGCCCGCGCTGCTGAAGGCCTACGAGGCCGCCGGCTTCGCCTGGGTGCAGGTCCACACGCCGCCGCTCGGCGTGCTCGCCGAGCGCGAGGACGCCCGCCGCCACGCCCGCGCGCTGCGGGCCGTCCTGGACGCGACCGCGCTGCGCCTGCTGGTGCACGGGCCCGACGACCTCAGCGCCGGAACCGACCTCCACGACCGCGCGCTCGCCGGCCTGCTCGACTACGCGGCCGAGGCGGGCGCCGAGCTGGTCGCCTACCACGGCCTCAACTTCCGCGCCTCCGAGGATGCGATCGCCGGGCGCGCCGTCGCCGAGCGCGTCGAGCTCGAGGAGCGCGCGCTGCGCCGCTTCGCGCCCGTGGCCGCGCGCCTGGGGCTGCGGGTGTGCGTCGAGAACCTCGCGCCGACCTACCCGTCGCCGCCGCGCGTCTGCCACGACCCGCGCGAGGTCGCCGCGTTCGTGCGCCGCCTGGACAGCCCGGCGGTCGCGATGCTGTTCGACGCCGGCCACGCGCACATCGCCGCCGGCCTGCGCCGCGGCGACGCGGCCGCCCAGCTCGACGACGTCGCCGACGCCGTCGGCCTGTTCCACCTGCACGACAACCTCGGCGCGCGCCGCCACGAGCTGCAGGCGCCGGGCGTCGACCCGCTGCGCCTCGACCTGCACCTGCCGCCCGGAGCGGGCACCCTGGCGTGGGAGCGCCTGGCGCCGGCGCTGGCCGGCCACGACGCGCCGCTCGTGCTGGAGATCGGCGCCGGCGTGCGCCAGGAGCCGGTCGCGCTCGCGGCCGCGGCGCGCGCGGCCCTGACGGTCCCGGTCGCGCGCGCGGCCGCCTAGACCGGGGCGCCCTCCAGCGCGAAGCGCTCGGCCGCGACGGTCCCCGCGTCCTGCGGCTCGTCGGTGACGAGCAGGGCGATCCCGGTGCGGTACTTGCTCATCGCGACCGGCTCGATCCCGCGCTGCGCCAGCAGCTCGTCGCAGCGGCCGTCCCCGCCCTCGGACTTCGTCTCGACCAGGACCCAGTCGGCGTCCAGGCGGGCCAGCGCGCCGTCGGGGCGCACCAGCTCCAGGTCGAGGTCGAACGTCACCCGCTGGGAGCCGTCGCGCTCCAGCAGCGTCCCGCGGCGGAAGCGCGTGATCAGCGACGGCGCGAGCCCGGCCGGCAGCTCCTCGCCCGTGCGCTCGCGCAGGTGCTCGCCGAGGAACGCGCGGGCGCGGTCGAGGTTGCCGTGGTCGGCGTCGTCGCCGTCGAGGTGGTCCTTGACGGTCTCGTCGTCCTCCTGCTTGACCTTCAGCTCGAACGACGACTTGTCGCCGCCGACGTAGCGGCGGCTGCGCACCTTCCAGCGCGGCCGCTCGCCGTCGACGTGGTCGCGGTACGTGCGCAGGTCGGGCGTGTCGAAGTAGATCGTCTCGTAGCGCGACAGCCGGTCGCCGTCGACCTCGAGCGCGACGTGGTCGGCGGCGAGCGCCTCGACGACCTCGATCCACACGGGGGTCGGGACGAGGTACTTGCGGTCGACGCGCCGCTGCAGCGCCGCGCGCTGCTCGACCGTGTCGAGGTCGATGGGGTCGAGCCGCTGCACGGCGGCGAGCACGGGGTGGGGCATGCGGGCCGGTTACCCAGGTCCGTCTGGGAGGATGCCGCGCCATGTCGGTCTCCTGGGTCACGCAGGTCGGCGGCGTCGAGCTGGCGGTCGGCGCGCTCTCGGGCTGGGTCATCGCCCTGAGCGTCGATGCGCCGGAGCGCGTGCGGGCGGCCGGGGTGCGGGCGCCGCACCGGCTGCGTCAGGCGCACCTCGACCTGATCGTCATGGGCGTGATCCTCATCGCCGCCGGGCTGGCGGCCCCCGGCCTGCCGACGGTCTGGCAGGTCCTGCTCGTCGCCGGCGCCTGGGTCAATCCGCTGCTGTTCCTGCCGCTGGCCTGGAGCCCCGACCAGCAGAAGCGGCTGCCCTACCGCGCGGTGACGCTCGCCTCGTTCACGGCGATGAGCGCGGGCACGGTCGCGCTGGCGGTCCACCTGATCGCCGCCGGCTGACGCTCGAGCCGGCGCCGCAGCGGACGCACGATCGAGTCCCGGGGACGCTGGCGGACCTCGCGTTCGCGACGTGAGAACGGGGCGTTCGGCGCCGATGGGGCCGCGCCGATGCCGGAGGTATGCGCTTTTCCATCCAGACCAAGCTGCTGGGTTCGTCCGCGTTCATCCTCGTCTGCCTCCTGGTGGTCGGGATCGTGGGGATCACCAGCCTGTCGTCCGTCGCCACCAAGGGCGAGAAGGTCGACGAGAAGGTCGTCACGCCGATCGTCGATCTTGCCGTCGCCCGCGCGAACCTCAACGAGAACCTCGCGCTGATCGGCAGCCACATCCTCGAGACCGACGCCGAGGCGAGCGCGGCGATCGAAGAGGAGTTCGCGGCGATCAGCGAAGAGACCAGCAAGCGCCTGGCGGCCGTCCAGCCGACGCTGCTCACGGCCGAGGCCCGCCAGCTCTTCTCGGATCTGACGGAGGCGCGCGAGCAGGCCGTCGCCGCCGCCGACAAGACGTTCGCGCTCTCCCAGGCCGGCCGCAACGCCGATGCCTACGCGACCTACACGTCCGAGCTGCGCCCGTCGTTCCAGGCGCTCATCACCAACCTCGAGAAGCTGTTCGAGAGCAAGGAGCAGGTGAGCGCGGAGACCGCCGCCGAGATCACCAGCCTGTACGAGTCGCGCCGCACGCTGTCGATCGTGATCATCGTCATCGCGCTGCTCGGCGGCTTCGTGCTGTCGTTCCTGATCGCGCGCAGCATCCGCCGCTCGGTGGCCGACGTGCGCGACCGCCTCGGCTCGCTGCGCGACCGCGACACCGCCGACCTGCAGCGCGGCCTGACCGCGATGGCGGAGGGCGACCTGACCGTCAAGGTGGTGCCGGCCACGGAGCCGATCGAGCGCATCACCGGCGACGAGCTCGGCGAGGTCGCCACGGCGACGAACGAGATCGCCGCCGCGACGGCTGCCACCGTGGAGGCCTACAACGCCACGCAGGAGGCGCTGGCCGGGATGCTCAAGGAGGTCGCGCAGACCGCCGACACCGTCGCGTCGTCGTCGGAGCAGATGGCGTCGACGTCGGAGGAGGGCGGTCGCGCCGTCTCCGAGATCGCGCACGCCGTGGGCGACGTCGCCGCGGGCGCCGAGCGCCAGGTGAAGATGGTCGAGCAGTCGCGCGGGGCGATCGAGGAGACGACCCGCCTCGCGGCCGAGACCCGCGAGCGGGCCGACACCGGCGCCGCCGCGGCCGAGCAGGCGACCGAGGCGATGTCCGCCGTGCGCGGCTCGTCGGCGGCCGTCAGCGAGGCGATGGCGTCGCTGGCCGCGAAGTCGGACGAGATCGGCGGCATCGTCTCCGCGATCACCGGCATCGCCGAGCAGACGAACCTGCTGGCGCTGAACGCCGCGATCGAGGCGGCGCGCGCCGGCGAGCAGGGCCGCGGGTTCGCGGTCGTCGCCGAGCAGGTCCGCAAGCTCGCCGAGGAGTCCCAGGAGGCCGCGGGGTCGATCTCCGCGCTCATCGAGCAGGTGCAGAAGGAGACGACCGACACGCTGGCCGTGGTCGAGGAGGGCGCCCAGCGCTCCGACGAGGGCGCCGAGATCGTCGAGCGCGCTCGCGAGGCGTTCATGCAGATCACCGATGCGGTCCGCCAGGTCGGCGATCGCCTCAACGAGGTCGCCGAGCAGGCCGGTGAGGTCGCCGCGGTCGCCGAGGAGTCGTCGGCGTCGACCGAGCAGGTGTCGGCCTCCACGCAGCAGACCAGCGCCTCGACGCAGGAGATCGCCGCGTCGGCCCAGGAGCTGGCGGGCAACGCCGAGCAGCTCAAGGCGCTCGTCGGCCGCTTCACGGTCGCCTGAGACGGCGCCGTTCGCATCGCCGCGTCCCGGGGCCGCGCGCCCCGGGACGTCGGGGATCCCCGGAAGTGGCGATCCCCGGAAGTGGCCATGCACATCCTCGCGGACCGGCCGAGTACGTCGTCCATGAGGAGAGCTTCCGTCCAAACCAAGCTGCTGGGGTCCGCGGCGTTCCTGCTCGTCTGCCTGCTGGTGGTGGGCATCGTCGGGATCACCAGCCTGTCGTCCGTCGCGTCCAAGGGCCAGACGGTCGACGAGAAGGTCGTCGCGCCGATCGTCGACACGGCGGTCGCCCGCGCGACGCTCAACGCCAACAACGCGCTGCTCGCGCGCCGCGTGCAGGAGCGCGACGCCGCCGCCGGCGCCGAGCTGCAGAAGCAGTTCGAGGCCAACGCCGAGGAGATCACCAAGCGCCTCGACGCGGTCGCGGCGACGATGATCCTGCCCGAGGGCCGGCAGGCCATCGCCCAGGTCAAGGAGCTGCGCTCCGGCTTCTACACGCCGGCGCAGCAGGTGCTCGAGCTGGCGGCCGCCGGCCGCCTCGACGACGCCCGGGCTCTGTACGAGGCCGAGGTCGTCCCGGCGTTCGACCGCCTCGGGGCCGGCTTCGACCGGGTCTTCGACATCAAGGTCGGCATCAGCGCCGACACGACCGCCGAGATCACGACCCTCTACGAGTCGCGGCGCACGCTGTCGATCGTGCTGATCGTCGTGGCGCTGGTGGGCGGGTTCGCGCTGTCGTTCCTGATCGCGCGCGGCATCCGCCGGTCGGTGGCCGACGTGCGCGACCGCCTCACCTCCCTGCGCGACCGCGACACCGCGGACCTGCGCGGGGCGCTGGCGGCGATGTCGGAGGGCGACCTGACCGTCGGCGTCGCCCCGTCGACGGAGCCGATCGAGCGCATCACGCGCGACGAGCTGGGCGACGTCGCCACGGCCGCGAACGAGATCGCGGCCGCGACGGCCCAGACGATGGCGGCCTACAACGCCACGCAGCAGGCGCTGGCCGGGATGCTGACCGAGGTCTCCCAGACGGCCGGCGCCGTCGCGTCGTCCTCGCAGGAGATGGCCGCGACCTCGGAGGAGGCCGGGCGCGCGGTCGCGGAGATCGCGAACGCCGTCGGCGACGTCGCGCAGGGCGCCGAGCGCCAGGTGAAGGTCGTCGAGCAGGCCCGCACCGCGACGGAGGAGACGAACCGGCTCGCCGTCGAGGCGCGCGAGCGCGCCGACCAGGGCGCCGCGGCCGCCGTGCAGGCCGCGGACGCCATGACCGCGGTGCGCGGCTCGTCGGCGGCGGTCAGCGAGGCGATGGCGTCGCTGGCCGCGAAGTCCGACGAGATCGGCGGGATCGTCTCGGCGATCACGGGGATCGCCGAGCAGACGAACCTGCTGGCGCTGAACGCCGCGATCGAGGCCGCCCGGGCCGGCGAGCAGGGCCGCGGGTTCGCGGTCGTCGCCGAGCAGGTGCGCCAGCTCGCCGAGGAGTCCCAGCAGGCCGCGGGGTCGATCTCGGCCCTGATCGACCAGGTGCAGAAGGAGACCGCGGCCGCGCTGCGGGTCGTCGAGGAGGGCGCCCAGCGCTCCGACGAGGGCGCCGAGGTGGTCGAGCGGGCGCGCGAGGCGTTCGTGCAGATCACCGAGGCGGTGCGGTCGGTCGGCGAGCAGATCGCCGAGGTCGCCGCGCAGGCCGGCGAGGTCGCCGCGGTCGCCGAGGAGTCGTCGGCGTCGACCGAGCAGGTGTCCGCCTCCACCCAGGAGACCAGCGCCTCGACGCAGCAGATCGCCGCGTCCGCGCAGGAGCTCGCCGGCAGCGCGCAGCAGCTCCACGCGCTCGTCGGCCGCTTCACCGTCGCCTGAGCCCGCCGCGCGCCTGGCTCCGCCCGATGTGGCATCGTCCGCGTCGATGAGCGGGGCGGAGCCAGAGCGCGCGGGCGGCGGCGAGTTCGCCGGCGACGCGACCCGCCGCACGTTCCTCGCCAACGAGCGCACCCAGCTCGCCTGGTGGCGGACCGGCCTGACGTCGGTCGCCGTCGGGGTCGGCGTCGGCCGCGTCGTGCCCGAGCTGGGCGGCGGCGAGCACTGGGCCTACGCCGCCGTCGGCGTCGGCTACATCGTCTACGGGCTGCTGTTCGTGCTCGTGGGGACCTGGCGTCAGCGCCAGGTCGAGCGGGCGGTGCTCGAGCACGGCTGGCGCGCCCAGGACCGCATGATCCTGCTGGCGATGACCGCGGGCGGGGTCGTCCTTGCCCTCGCCACGGCGGCCCTGGTGGTCATCGACGCCTGATGGCCGCGCCGACCGCCGACGAGCTGCCCGTCCTGCGCTGCCCCGACGCCGCCGCGTTCGAGGCGTGGATGGAGGCCGAGCACGTGAGCGCGCCCGGCGTGTGGCTCGAGTTCGCCAAGAAGGCCAGCGGCATCCCGACCGTCACCTATGGCGAGGCGCTCGACATCGCGCTGTGCTTCGGGTGGATCGACGGGCAGACGAAGTCGGTCGACGAGACCTGGTACCGCCAGCGCTTCACGCCGCGGCGCACGCGCAGCAGGTGGTCGCTGCGCAACGTCGAGAAGGTCGCGGAGCTGATCGCCGCCGGGCGGATGCGCCCGGCCGGCCTGGCCGAGGTCGAGCGCGCGAAGGCCGACGGTCGCTGGGAGGGCGCCTACCCGAGCCCCAGCCGCATCGAGGTCCCGCCCGACCTGCAGGCCGAGCTGGACGCCGACCCGCAGGCGGCCGCGTCCTTCGCCGCGCTGGACAGCCGGAACCGCTACGCGATCCTCTACCGCCTGCACGACGCCAAGCGGCCGGAGACCCGTGCGCGGCGCCTGGCGCAGTTCGTCGACACGCTGCGCCGCGGCGAGACGATCGTCTAGCGCCGGCGCTGCGCCGTACAGACCGAGGCGGTCGGCGGTCTCCGCGGCGCGCGGCGCAGCAGCCTCAATGCCGCCACCGTACGCGCCGGATCCCGGCGTACACGACTTCTTCACCGAAGCTTCACAGCCGGGTAACGGCGATCGGGCCGCGTCGCGCGAGGGTGGCGGCCATGGAGGCCGCGTCCAACGTGCTGCGCTCGGGCGAGGTGGAGGTCCACCCGGCCGACGGGCTCGTGCGCGTCGGCGGCCGGGTGGTGGCGATGTCGATGCGCGAGCTGCGGCTGCTGTCCGCGCTCGTGGAGCGCGAGGGACGCATCGTCTCGCGCGCCGACCTGTACCGCATCGCCTGGGGCGCGCCGCTGCGCGACGGCGACCGCTCGGTCGACGTGTACGTCCACAAGCTGCGCGTGAAGCTCGAGGAGGCGCTCCCCGGCCACGCGTTCATCCACACCCACTTCGGCTTCGGCTACCGGTTCTCGCCGGAGCCTTCACACGCTTTTCACAACGGCGACCCCGGGGCCTAGCAGCCTGGGCCCGCCACGCGCGGAGACCAAGGAGCTGCCCCCGTGACCCCAGGCCAGACCACGCAGATCACCCCGGCGGCGCCCGTGCCGATGCGACGCGTGCGCCCGGCGGCCGAGGCGCCCGCCGCCCAACCGGCGGCGGCGATCGAGCGCGCCGCCCGGCCGGTGCGCCTCGAGGCGCTGAACGCCTGGTACGGGTCCCATCACACGGTCAGGGACGTGAGCCTGACGTTCCCGGCCAACGCGGCGACGGCGCTCATCGGCCCGTCGGGCTCGGGCAAGTCGACGGTCGTGCGGTGCATCAACCGCATGCACGAGGAGATCCGCGGCGCCCGCGCGCAGGGGCGCGTGCTGCTCGACGACGTCGACGTTTACCACCCGAAGGTCGACGTCGGCGCGGTGCGGCGCGCGATCGGCATGGTCTTCCAGAAGCCCAACCCGTTCCCGACGATGTCGATCTACGACAACGTCGCCGCCGGCGTGCGCCTCACGCAGCGGCGGGTCTCGCGCGACCAGGTCGAGTCGGCGCTGCGGCGCGCGAACCTGTGGGACGAGGTCAAGGACCGCCTCGACCGCCCCGGCCACGGCCTCTCCGGCGGCCAGCAGCAGCGGCTGTGCATCGCCCGCGCGCTCGCCGTCGAGCCCGAGGTGCTGCTGATGGACGAGCCCGCCTCCGCGCTGGACCCGATCTCGACACTGAAGATCGAGGAGCTCGTCCAGGAGCTCAAGCAGCGCCTGACGATCGTGATCGTCACCCACAACATGCAGCAGGCGGCGCGCGTCGCCGACCGCACCGCGTTCCTGCTCGACGGGCAGGTCGTCGAGGAGGGGCCGACCGAGACGATCTTCACGGCGCCGCGCGACCGCCGCACCGAGGACTACGTCAGCGGGCGGTTCGGATGAGCGGCACCGGGATGCGCGTCCACTTCCACGAGGAGCTGGCCGCGCTGGAGACGCAGGCGCTCGGCGGCATCGACCTCGTCGTCGGCCAGCTCGACCGCGTGATGGAGGCGCTCACCCACCAGGACGTCGAGCTCGCCAGCTTCGTCATCGCCGACGACGACCGCCTCGACGGGCGCTACCTGGAGGTCAACCAGGGGATCCTGTCGCTCCTGGCGCTGCAGGCACCGGTCGCCGGCGACCTGCGCGTCGTCGCGGCACTGCTGCACGTGATCAAGCACGTCGAGCGCATGGGCGACCAGTGCGTGAACGTCGCCAAGCTCATCCCGCTCGCCGGCCACGAGCCGCCGCGGCTGCCGGAGATCGTCGAGCAGCTCATGCACATGGGTCAGTTCGCGCGCAGCCAGGCGCTGCAGGCGAAGACGTCGTTCGCCGAGCGCGACGTGGCGCTCGCCCGCGACCTCGTGCGCCAGGACCGAGAGATCAACCGGCTCAACCGCGAGATCTTCAACACGGCGCTCGCGGTCGGCGACGACCCGGACGTGCGCGAGTGGGCGATGCACATGGTCCTCGTCGCCCGGGCGCTCGAGCGCATCGGCGACAACGCGGTCGACATCGGCGAGCAGACGGCGTTCGTCGTGACCGGCCTGTTCCGCGAGTTCACCGACTCGTCGGACCACGCCGAGACGTGAGGCCGTACGTTCACAGGGCTTTCACACCGCGGCGACAGGTCGGTAACAGGCTGCCCGGTGTCGGGGCGCGAGGCTGACCTCGCAACCCCACGAGGACGAGAAGGAGCTCTCAGTTGAGACCGACACGCACGATCACCGCGCTGGCCCTGTGCGGCGCGCTCGCCGTCGGCGCCGCCGCGTGCGGAGACGACGACGACAACGGCAGCACCGGCACCACGGGCGGCGGCGCCGCCACCGCGCAGGCCGCAGCGACGTCGCTGTCGGGCCAGATCGCCGGCGCCGGCGCGAGCTCGCAGGCGGCCGCGCAGGAGGCGTGGATCGCCGGCTTCCAGACCGCCAACCCCGACGTGACGATCTCCTACGACCCCGTCGGCTCCGGCGGCGGCCGCGAGCAGTTCGTGGCCGGCGGCACCGCGTTCGGCGGCACCGACTCGGCGCTGGCCGACGAGGAGCTCACCGGCGCCCAGGAGCGCTGCGGCGGCGTCGACAACCTGATCGAGATCCCGGCCTACGTGTCGCCGATCGCGATCGCCTACAACGTCCCCGGCGTCGAGGAGCTGAAGCTCGCGCCCGAGACGCTGGCCCGGATCTTCAAGCAGGAGATCAAGAACTGGAACGACCCGGCGATCGCCGCGACGAACGAGGGTGTCGAGCTGCCCGACCAGGCGATCACCGTCGTCAACCGCTCCGACGAGTCCGGCACGACCGAGAACTTCGTCGAGTACCTCGCCGCCGTCGCCCCCGACGTGTGGACGTTCGAGGTGAGCGGCGACTGGCCCGTGAAGGGCGGCGAGGCGGCCGAGGGCACGTCCGGCGTCGTGGACGCGATCCGCAACGGCGAGGGCTCGATCGGCTACGCCGACGCCAGCCAGGTCGGCGATCTCGGCGTCGTGCAGGTGCAGGTCGGCGAGGACTTCGTCGGCCCGACCCCCGAGGCGGCGGCCGAGATCTTCGCCGACTCGGAGCGCACCGAGGGCGAGGGCGCGAACGTGTTCACGTACACGCTGAACCGCGAGACGGAGGCCTCGGGCACGTACCCGATCGTGCTCGTGTCCTACCTGATGGCCTGCACGCAGTACGACTCCGCGCAGGAGGCCGACATCGTCAAGGCCTACCTGAGCTACCTGATCAGCCCGGAGGGCCAGGACGCGGCCGCCCAGGCGGCCGGCTCGGCCCCGATCTCCGACGAGACCCGGGCGCTGATCCAGCCCGCCATCGACGCGATCGGCGGTGGCTCGGCCTCCTAGCCGGCCCCGCCGCCCGACCCCGCCAGAGGAACCGACCCCCATGAGCGCCACACCCCACACGACCAGCCTCGCCGCTCGTCGCCGTCGTGGCGTGCGCGGCGCCGGCGACCGAATGTTCGCCGGCGCCGCCGTCGGGGCCGGGGCCGTCATCCTGGCCCTGCTGGGCGGGGTGGCCGTCTTCCTGCTCGTGAAGGCGTGGCCGGCCATCACCGCCGACGCCGACGAGATCCCCGGCGACGGCGGCCTGCTGTCCTACATCTGGCCGCTCGCCTTCGGCACGCTGCTGGCCGCGGTCCTCGCGATCCTCATCGCGGTGCCGATGGCCGTCGGCGTGTCGCTGTTCATCAGCCACTACGCGCCGCGCTGGCTCGCCCAGCCGCTCGGCTACGTCGTCGACCTCCTCGCCGCGGTGCCCAGCATCGTCTACGGCCTGTGGGGCATCGCGGTGCTCGGCCCCGCCTCGGTCGACCTCCTGCGCTGGCTGCAGGACAACCTCGGCTTCCTGCCGTTCTTCGTCGGCCCCGCGTCGGCCACCGGCCGCACGATGCTCGTCGTCGGCGTGGTCCTCGCGGTGATGATCCTGCCGATCATCTGCGCCGTGACGCGCGAGGTGTTCTCGCAGACGCCGCGGTCGCAGATCGAGGGCGCGCTCGCGCTCGGCGCCACCCGCTGGGAGATGATGCGGATGACCGTCCTGCCGTTCGGGCGCTCGGCGATCATCGGCGGGTCGATGCTCGGCCTCGGCCGCGCGCTGGGCGAGACCATGGCCGTCGCGATCATCCTGTCGGTCTCCGGCGGGGTGACGGTCAACCTGATCAGCTCCGGCAACCCGTCGACGATCGCCGCGAACATCGCGCTGGACTTCCCCGAGTCGTCCGGGCTGGGCGTGAACGTGCTGATCGCCTCCGGCCTCGTGCTGTTCGCGATCACGCTGGTCGTCAACATGGCCGCGCGCGCGGTCATCGAGCGCACCGAGCGGGCGAGGCGCGCATGAGCACCCTGGACGTCATGCGGCCGTCGCTGCCCTCCTGGGGGCCGTGGGCGCCGCCGGCCGCCGCGCTGGCGGCCGCCGTCGCGCTGGCGATCGCCACCGACATCGGCACGGGCGTGCTCCTCGTCGGCGCGGTCGTCGTCGCGGCCGCCGTCGTGTACGCGTGGTCGCGGGTCGTCGAGGGCGGCCGGCGCGCGCTGGACCGGCTCGTGACCGTGCTCGTCGCCTCCGCGTTCGCGCTCGCGGTCATCCCGCTGATCTCGGTGCTCTACACCGTGATCGTCAAGGGCGCCGAGCGCTTCGACTGGGCGTTCTTCACGGAGACCGGCCGCAACGTCGTCGGCGCGGGCGGCGGCGCGTGGCACGCGATCGTCGGCACGCTCGTCATCACCGGCGTGGCGACCGTCGCCTCGGTGCCGATCGGGATCATGGCCGCGATCTACCTGCAGGAGTACGGGCAGGGGCGGCTGAAGCGGTGGCTCACGTTCTTCGTCGACGTGATGACCGGCATCCCCTCGATCGTCGCCGGCCTGTTCGCGTTCGCGCTGTTCGCGATCTTCTTCGGGCCCGGCGTGCGCATGGGCGTCATGGGCGCCGTCGCGCTGTCGGTCCTGATGATCCCGATCGTCGTGCGCTCGACCGAGGAGATGCTGAAGGTCGTGCCCAACGGGCTGCGCGAGGCGTCGTACGCGCTGGGCGTGCCGAAGTGGCGCACGGTCGTGAGCGTCGTCCTGCCGACGGCGCTGGCCGGCATCGTCACGGGCGTGATGGTCGCCGTCGCGCGGGTGATCGGCGAGACCGCGCCGCTGCTGATCACCACCGGCACGATCACCAGCCTCAACGCGAACCCGTTCAGCGGCCGCATGGAGCCGCTGCCGGTGTACGCCTACAGCCAGTACAAGCACCCGGGCGTCCCGCCCGAGCCGTACTTCGCGCGCGCGTGGGCGGCGGCGCTGACGCTGATCGCCATCGTCATGCTGCTGAACCTCGTCGCGCGGCTCATCTACAAGCGCTTCGGCACGGAGATCCGCGGATGACCGAGCACGCATCGACCGCCGCCGGCGAGGCCGCGGCCACCGCCGCCCCGCGCGGCGGCGCCGCCACGGTGGAGGCCGTCGCGGCCAAGGCCGTCGAGGTCAGCGACCTGAACCTGTACTACGGCGACTTCCACGCCGTGAAGGACGTCAACCTGCGCATCGAGCCCAACGCGGTGACGGCGCTGATCGGCTCCTCCGGCTGCGGCAAGTCGACGTTCCTGCGCTCGCTGAACCGCATGCACGAGCTGGTGCCGGGCGGCCGGGTCGAGGGGTCGATCCGCCTCGACGGCGACGACATCTACGCCCCCGACGTCGACCCGGTCGCCGTGCGGCGGCAGATCGGCATGGTCTTCCAGGCGCCCAACCCGTTCCCGACGATGTCGATCTACGACAACGTCGCGGCCGGGCTGAAGCTCACGCGCCGCCGGCGCGACCGGGCGGGTCTCGACGAGATCGTCGAGCGCTCGCTGCGCCAGGCGCACCTGTGGGACGAGGTCAAGGACCGCCTCGACAGGCCCGGCATCGGGCTCTCCGGCGGCCAGCAGCAGCGGCTGTGCATCGCCCGCACGATCGCCGTGGAGCCCGAGGTCGTGCTGATGGACGAGCCCGCGTCCGCGCTGGACCCGATCTCGACGCTCGCGATCGAGGACCTCATGATCGAGCTCAAGGAGCGCTACACGATCGTGATCGTCACCCACAACATGCAGCAGGCGGGGCGGGCGAGCGACTACACCGCGTTCTTCAACATCGCGGGCGTCGGCGAGCCCGGGATGCTCGTCGAGTTCGACACCACCGAGAAGATCTTCTCCAACCCCTCCGAGCCCGCCACCGAGGACTACATCAGCGGACGGTTCGGCTGAGCCGCCGCGCCGTCGCGCTCGGAGCGGGGATCCTGTGAACGAGCTGTGATCATCGCGCCCGCGCCCCTTGCCGCCGCCCCGGCGGGGACTAAGCTGCGGGGCATGGTCGAAGGAACGCCGGGCGAGCCCCACGGGCACGCACAGGAGGGGCCGGCGGGCGCGCCGTTGCGTCTCGCCGTCCTGGATCGCGACAGCGGGTTCCTGCAGGTGCTCGGCAAGCGGCTCGATCGCCTCGGCTGGGAGCACCGCGTCCTGGCCAGCCCCGTGTCGTCCGACGCGCTCGTCTCGATGCGCCTCAGCGCGATCGTCGTCGACCTGGCGATCCTCGGCCCGCAGGCGTGGGAGTGGCTGGAGCGCACGTGCGCCGCCCTGCCCGGCCTCGGCGTGGTCGTGTGCACCGGGCAGTCGACGGTCGCCCAGCGGGTGCGGGGCCTGCGCGCCGGCGCCGACGACTGGGTGACCAAGCCGTGCCATCCCGAGGAGGTCATCGCCCGCGTCGAGTCGGTGGTGCGCCGCCGCCGCCGCGCGGAGGCCCGCGTCGACGTCGAGCCGGTCGTGGCCGGCGAGGTCGAGATCCGCGCCGACCAGTTCCAGGCGTTCGTGGGCGACCGCTCGGTCGACCTCACCCGCCGCGAGTTCGAGCTCATCGAGCTGCTGGCTGCCGCCCGCGGCCGCGTGCTCGAGCGCGAGGAGATCTACCAGCGCGTGTGGGGCTACGCGATGGCCCGCGGCGACCGCTCGGTCGACGTGTTCGTGCGCAAGCTGCGCCAGAAGCTCGAGAAGGCCTCGCCGAACTGGCGCTACATCCACACCCACTTCGGGATCGGCTACCGCTTCGCGCCCGAGCCGGTCGAGGGCGCGGAGGTCGTGACGCCCGTGGCCGAGGCCGTGGCGCGCGAGGCGGCCGAGTCCGCCGAGACGGCGGCCGCGGCGGCCGAGTCCGTCTATCGTTGACGGCGTGAAGCACGTCCGCAACTTCGCGATCGTCGCGGTCCTGGCGTTCGGCGTCTACGCCCTGCCGGGCGGGGACACGGCCGCCGACCTGTTCGGCGCCACGCTGTTCGTGATCCTGACGATCGGGATCGGCCTGCTGGCCGCGCGCCTGTACCGCGAGCGCCGCTTCGACATCGAGGCGCTCGGCGACCGCTGGCGGCTCGTGCTGTACGGGGCGCTGGGCGCGATCGTGCTCGCGCTGGCCGCCTCCCCGGAGCTGTTCGACACCGGCCTGGGGACCGTCGCGTGGATCGCGATCATGGCCGCGTGCGTCTACGCGCTCGTGCGCGTGTTCCGCCACGCGCGCGAGTACTGAGCTTCGTTGCCGTTCTGACGCAGTTCCGGCGCAGACTGGTGGTCCGCTGACACATCTGCCGCGCCAGGCTTCGTGGCCATGGCGCGAGGGCAGCGAGGACAGGCGGCGGTGGAGCTGGTGGCGCTGCTGCCGCTCGTCGCGCTGCTGGGCCTGCTGGCGTGGCAGGCGGTCGTCGCCGGGCAGGCGGTGTGGCTGTCGGGTGCGGCGGCGCGGGCGGCCGCGCGGGCCGACGCGATCGGGGCCGACGCGCAGGCGGCGGCGCGCGGGGTGCTGCCCGGGTCCTTGGCGCGCGGCACGCGCGTGGTGGGGGAGGGCGACACCGCCGGCGACGTGACCGTGCGCGTGGCGATCCCGGCCGTGGTCGGCGGGATCGAGCTGGCGGCGATCCGGACGCGGGCGCGCTTCGCGCCGCAGGAGGGGTGACGGGTGGGGCCGCGTGGGACCGTGCGCGTGCTCCGGGCGCGGAATGCGCATGTCTCGGGCGCCCGCGGGCAGGCGACGGTCGAGCTGGTGGGGATGCTGCCCATCCTCGTGGTGGTCGCGCTGGCGGCGGCGCAGCTCCTGGCGGCGGGCGTGGCGCGCGAGCTGGCCGGCCACGCGGCGCAGGCGGGCGCGATGGCGCTGCTGCAGGGCGGCGAGGCCGGCCGGGCCGCGCGCGACGCGGTGCCCGGCTGGGCGCGCGACCGCATGACCGTCTCGGTGCGCGGCCGGCGCGTCGAGGTCGTGCTGCGCCCGCCGGCGCCGGTGCGCGCGGTCGGCGACGGGCTGGCGGCGCGGGCCGTCGCGACGGCTGGGGCCGAGTCGTGAGCGCGGTCGCGCGCTGGTTCGTGCGGCCCGCGGGCGAGGCGCGCGCCCCGGCGGCGCGCGAGGTGCGGGCCGGGCGCGCGGCGCCGCCGGCCCTGGCGATCGTCGCCGCCGGCCCGGCGGCGCTGCCCGCCGCCGCGGCGGCCGCGCTGCGCCACGCCGGCAGCGGGGCGGTCGTGCTGTGCTGCTGGCGGGTGGCCGGGGCCGGGCGCGCGCGGGGCGTCGTCCCGCTGCCGGCGGCCCGGCGGCTGGCCGCGTCGCTGGCGGCGCGGGGGCTGGAGGCGGTCGCGTCCGGCCGGCTCGTGCGCGTGGCGCTGCCGGCCGGCGACGCGCAGGCGGTCGCCGCGCTGCGCCGCGCGGAGGCGGCCTGCGGCGCCGCGCCGTGCGTCCCGGTCGTGGGCGGGCCGCGCGGGCCGGCGTGGGACCCGGTGCTGGCCGAGCGCGACCTGGTGCTGGTGCACGGTGACGACCCGGCGGTGGTGGGGCTGGCGGTCGCGCGGCTCGCCGCCGAGCGCTGCGCCGCGGCGCCGCTGGACGGGGCGCCGCCGCGGCCGCTGCGGGGGCTGGCGGTGGCCGGCCTGGTCCTGCCCGCGCCGCGGCCGCGGTCGCCGCGGTCGCCGCGGTCGCCGCGCGCCGCCGACGGGCAGGCCGCGGTGCTGCTCGTCGCGATCCTCTGCGCGGTCCTGCTCGGCGCGGCGGTCCTCGGCCTGCTGGCCGCCGGCGTCAACGCGCACGGCCGCCAGCAGCGGGCCGCCGACCTCGGCGCGCTCGCGGCGGCTCGGCGCATGCACGACCTGCACCCGCGGCTGTTCGAGCCGGCGCTCGTCGACGGCGCGCCCAACCCCCGCCACCTCGAGCGCGCCGCGTACCTGGCGGCCGCGCGCGAGGCCGGCGAGGCGGTCGCGCGCGCCAACGGCGCCGACGCGGTGGCGGTCACGTTCCCCGACGCCGATCCGATCGCGCCCGCGCTCGTGCGCGTGGCGGTCGGCGAGCGCGTGGCGGTCACGGTCGCGGGCGCCCGCGAGCGCATCGACGTGCGGGCCAGCGCCGACGCCCGGATCGTCCCGGTCGCCGCGCCGGACGGGGCGGCGTGGGGCGACGAGTACCGCGGCCCGTTCGCGGTGCGCCAGGGCCGGCGGATGCGCCCCGACGTGGCCCAGGCCTTCGACCGCATGGCCGCCGCGGCCGCCGCCTGGACCTCTGTAGCCCTCGGCGGTCAGCGCATCGCCTACGGCTCGCTCTGTCAGGCCGGAAGCGCGCAGCTCCCGTGCGCGAGCCTCGACGTAGGGGGCGATGACCCGCGCGCGTCCCAGCCGAACGCCGGCCGCTCGCCGTGCCGCTAACGCTTCGCGCGTGCGCTGCGAGATCAAGCGTCGCTCGTACTGGGCGAACGTAGCCCGCACGTTGGCCATCATCTCGCCCTCGGGGGTGGTCGTGTCCACGCCGAGGTCAAGCGCCACGACACTCCACCGCTCGCGCTGCGCCCGCGCCATGAGCGACGCGAAGTCGAGCATGGAGCGTGAGAGGCGGTCGAGACGCGACACGCACAGCGCGTCAGCATCCCCAGCATCGAGAGCGTCGAGCGCGCACCGGATGCCAGGCCGGTTCATGTCCTTGGCGGAGTAGCCCGCGTCCTCGATGAACTCGACCGACCAACCGCGTCGGTCGGCTTCCGCCTGGATCGCCGAACGCTGAGCGTCGATGCCCGCGCCGCTGTTCGCCTGCTCGGCCGTCGACACGCGGAGGTAGCCGAGGACCCTCATCCGCCCCGTCCAAGACCCGCGAGCAGTCGTGCCCGCCGGTGGACCGCGCCCGCGTAGGTGGCGACTTCCGCCCATGCGGCGCGGCGGTCGTTGTCGTTGTCGCTGGCTACCGAGACGGCGACGACGAGCCGTGCCATCAGCGCCTTGATCTCGGTCGCGCGCTCGGTGTCTGACTTGCCGCGCGCGGGGACGCGCGTAGGCTTCGACTTGTCCATGGAGATCACTCCTCCTGGGCCATGGCCCCGGACGGTTACCGCCGTCGCGGGGCCGACTAGTGGTTGAAGCCCTCACCGTAGCTGCTCCCAAGACCACCGTCAACGGAGCAGTATCCGGGAAAATCCCTGCTTATGGGCAGTTTTTCGCGGTAGTTGTCCCACAGGCGGAGAATGAAGCGAAGTGGTACGAAGGCCCTGGACCGGACGGAATTCCGATCTGGCGCGCGTCCGCTGTGCGTGTCACCCTGCCGGCGATGTCGACTGGACACTCCTTCAACCCGCTGGACCGCGTCGAGCTTGGTCGCAGCGTTGGTCGCGCCCTGCTCCTGAGCGAGTGCGGTCCTCTGCCGCCCGAGCCGTTCGCCGGAGCGGGCATCTACGCCATCTACTACCAAGGCGACTTCGACGCCTACGCGCCGCTGGCCATCCCCGGCTGCGTGTGGCCAATCTACGTCGGTCGAGCCATGCCGTCCGGTGGTCGCAAGGGTCTTGTTGGACTCGACGCCTCGCCCGGACCTAAGCTGCACGCGCGCCTGCGTGAGCACGCCAAGTCGCTTGACGCCGCGACCAACCTGAAACGCGATCACTTCCGCTGCCGCTACCTGGTCGTGGACGACATCTGGATTCCCTTGGCGGAACGACTCCTGATCGGCCACTACCGCCCGGTCTGGAACGGCGTCGTTGACGGCTTCGGCATCCACGACCCTGGCGGCAAGCCGGGCGGACGAACGGGCCGCGCGGGGCAGATGAAGTCGCTGTGGGACACCCTGCATCCCGGACGCGCGTTCGCTGATGGTCGCGAGGAGAAGGCGTCGGTCGAGGAGATCCGCGACCGGATCGCGGAGCACCTGTTCGAGCACCCGCCTCGCGACGAGGAGATGCCCGTTCTCGGCGAACCGCCTGCAAGCGATGAGGAAGTGGGCGAGGAGGACGACGCGTAGGCCGGACGAGACCCCTTCATGGGCCCAGAAGGGGTCGACGTCTGTCCGACGCTTGCGCTTCACTCCTCCTGCGTGAGCACCATCGTCGAGCAGCAGGACGCGGCCACTGATCCTCGCGCGCTTGTAGCCGATCCGACCTCTATCGAGTTGTTCGCTGGCGGCGGCGGGATGGCCCTCGGTCTTCACCTTGCAGGCTTCTCCCACAAGGCCGTGAACGAGCTTGACGGTCGATCTGTCGAGACGTTGGAAGCGAACCGGCGGCAAGTCGGCGGATGGCCGCTCAAGCCCGGCGATGTGACGAAGCAGGCGTGGGACGGCTTCCATCGCGACGTGACGCTGATCGCGGGTGGCGCGCCGTGCCAGCCGTTCAGCATCGGCGGCGTCCACCGAGGCGACGGCGACCCTCGCAATCTCTGGCCCGCCTTCATCGACGTTGTCGACCGTGTCCGCCCGCTGGCGGCCATCGGGGAGAACGTACGCGGGCTGACGCGGCCCAGCTTCCTGCCGTACTTGGACTACATCTGCGACCGGCTGTCCGCTCCAACGCTCAAGCCGGAGGTAGACGAGTCGTGGCAGGAGCACGACGCGCGCCTTCGGGAAGCACTCGCGTATGAGGACTTGGAGGACGACGAGCGGTACCTGGTCGACCGTCGCGTGGTCCTCGCGGCGGACTACGGCGTCCCGCAGATGCGCTACCGCTTGTTCATCGTCGCGTTCCGCGCCGACACGGGGGTGCAGTGGAACGCTGATGCTCCCTACGGTGAGCGCTGGACGTGGCCCGAGCCGACCCACAGCCGTGAAGCCCTACTGGCAACGCAGGAAGATGGCACGTACTGGGAACGCCACGGGATCGCGCCGAGGACGCTGGACCTCCCCGCGCGTCGTCTCGCGGAGCTTGATCGCGCCCGGAGGAAGATGCTGGTTGGCGAAGTGAAGCCGTGGCGCACGTTGCGCGACGCGCTGACAGGTCAACTGGACGACGACGGCTTCAAGCCGCTGCCTGAGCCGGTCGACGGGCGGGAGACAGGCGGCTTCAACTTCCACATCGGCATCCCTGGAGCGCGGCTCTACAAGGGCCACTCCGGCAACGCGCTGGATGCGCCGGCGAAGACGATCAAGGCGGGTGTCCACGGTGTCCCCGGTGGCGAGCACATCGCTCTACTTGACGACGGCAGCCATAGGTATCTGACGGTTCGCGAGTGCGCGCGGGTGCAGACCTTCCCGGATTCCTGGGTGTTCAAGGGTCCGAGGTCGGAGGCCAGTCGCCAGATCGGGAACGCGGTGCCTGTGCGGCTTGCGAGGATCATGGGAGAGCATGTCCGCGACGCTCTCGCCCGTGGCCTTCAAGGCGAAGAAGACTGAGCCGCAGCTGCGCGACGCGGCTACCACGTCGCGCATCATGGCGAGGGTCAAGGGTCGCGACACGGAGCCGGAACTAGCGCTCCGTAGAGCGCTGCATGCTCGCGGCCTGCGCTACAGGGTGCACCCGCGTGACGTGACCGGGCGGCCCGACCTCGTCAATCGCTCGCGTCGCGTCGCGGTGTTCGTGGACGGCGACTTCTGGCACGGCAACCCGGCGGAGTGGCAGCGGCGTGGGTTCGCGTCGATGGAGGAGCAGTTCCCCAAGGGCAAGCGCGAGTACTGGACGGCGAAGCTACGCCGCAACATCGCTCGAGACCAGGAGGTCACAGCGGCGTTGGAGTCAGACGGGTGGACCGTCGTCCGGCTGTGGGAATCCGAAATCCGCGCGAACGTGGAGGGAGCGGCTGACAGGGTGGAAGCTGCATGGCGACACTGAAGGCACATCCCCTCTGGGCCGAGCACAAGCCCACCCCGGAGACTTGGCGTGCGCCCCGAGGTCGCTCGATGGCTGAGGCCGTCGCCGAGCAAGACGACGCGGCTGGAGGCGCTGGTCAGCGCGTGGTGACCCTCGATGGTGGACGGCGTTCGACCGGGTCCATCGAGTTGAAGTTCCTTGGTGGGCGGCGCATCTACGCCTACCTTCGCTATACCGACAATGGGAGGACGGTGGCGGTATACGTGGGCGAGGCTACGGGCGAGACGCGCATGGAGCGCCTACGGTCAGCGTGGAGGATCGTGCACGCGCGCGGGTTGACGCGGCGCGGCTGAGCAGTTCAAGCGCATCCTCGGCGGGTGCGCCGACGTCGTGGCGTGCCTGGCAGCGTCCGCAACGCTGACGGGGACGCGCACGGCCAGGGCCGCAAGTCGTACCGGCCTGGGGAGCGTCACGCCGCGCTCGCCGTCAACCTCGCGGGCAGTATGGCGCTGTCGCCATGGAGACGCACCAGGCCCGCGACGCGCCTTGAGGACGCGACGAGGGGACGGCGGCGCGCTGGCCGCCGCCCGCCCATCCCGGCGGTGATCTAGCCGGTCATGGGTTCCTAGGGGCGCTGCGCGAGAAGTTCGCCCCGTCCCACGCGCGCGTGTCGTCCTCGCTGTGGCGGGGCGTCGACGACGATGATGGGCATCCCTTCGGGAAGCGGGAACCACTGATGGGAGCCCTGGCACTGGGGGTTCGTCCTCAACGCCGGGAGCAACGCGGCGATGGCCCGCCGCCGCGGCGGCGACGGGGAGCGCGGCGGCGCGCTGCCGACGTTCGTGCCGGAGCGCTACGCGCCGGCGATCTCGCGCGCGGCGCAGCGCTGGAACGTGTCGGCGACGCTGCTGGCCGCGCAGCTCCAGAAGGAGTCGGGCTTCAACCCGTTCGCGGTCTCGCCGGCGGGCGCGCGCGGGATCGCCCAGTTCATGCCGGGCACGGCGGCCGCCTACGGGCTGGCCAACCCGCACGACCCCGACGCCGCGATCGACGCGCAGGCGCATCTCATGCGCGACCTGCTGCGGCAGTTCGGCTCGGTCCCGCTCGCGCTGGCCGCCTACAACGCCGGGCCGGCGCGCGTGGCCGCCTGCGGCTGCGTGCCGCCGATCCCCGAGACCACGGCCTACGTGGCGGCGATCCTCGGGCTGATGGGCGGCGCCGGCGACCCGGCCGGCCTGGGCGGCCTGGAGATCCGGCTGGTGCGCTGAGATGCCCGACGTCCCCACGTTGCTTGTCAGCTTTTGCGTACCAGGGACGCAAAAGGCGACAAGCAACGGGAGGGGAGCGGCGCGGGGAGGAGAGGGCGGCGTGTGCCGGGCGCGGCCGGGGACAGGGGGTCCGGCCGCGCCCGCGACACACGCGGGACAGGTCCTCCGCGGGAGGAGAGGGAGAGCGCGGAGGTCCCACGCTCTCCATCGGACCCGCGTCCGGCGACCTTGAGCCCCGGATCCCCGAGATCGTTGGGGTTCGGACAATCGTCCAATCGGCCCCGTCACGGGCCGGGCCGCGTATGGTCCCGGCATGGCCTCACCGCTGGTCGCCTCCGCCGTGATGACGTCGGCGCTCGTGATCGCCGCGATCCTCGCGCTCGGCCTGCCGCTCTACCAGCTCACGCGGGACGGGGTGCTGCCACGGCCGTTCCGGCGCGGTCGCTGACCCCCTGCGGCGCCAGCGTCACCGGGATCCCGTTCAGGACCGCGGTGCCCGACACCGGCTCCAGCGTCTGCTCGTCGCTGAGCACGTTGCTGTTGGCGCCTGCGTGGCGCGCCGCCGTCGCCCAGCCGACCCCCTCGGCGTCGTGGCCCCAGCCGTGCGGGATCGACACCACGCCGGCCATCACGGCGTCGGTGACCTCCACCGGCAGCTCGATCTCGCCGACCTGCGAGCGCACGCTCGCGACCGCGCCGTCCGCGAGGCCCAGCCGCGCCGCGTCGGCGGGATGGACCTGGACCGTGCACCGCCGCGGCCCGGACACGAGCAGCGGCAGGTTGTGCATCCACGAGTTGTTCGAGCGCAGATCGCGGCGCCCGACGAGCAGCAGCTGCCCGTCGTCGCCCGGCGGCGGCGCCGCCAGCGCGTCGTGCAGGCGGTCGACGTCGGCGACCACGAGGTCCGGGGCCAGGCGGATGCGGCCGCCCTCGCCCAGCAGCTCCGGCAGCCGCGGCTCCAGCGGGCCGAGGTCGATCCCGTGCGGCTGCGCCTCCAGGTCGGCCAGCGTGAGGTCGTAGGGGCCGGCGCGCAGCATCGCGTCGAGGATGCGCTCGGGCCCGCGCCGCGGGGCGAGCGCCTCCAGCTCGACGCCGAGCCGCTGCGCGGTCGCCGCGGCGACGAAGTCGTCCAGCGCGTCCAGATCGGCGTCCGGGCCCTGGCCGGCCGCGATGCCGGTCAGGCGCAGCAGCGTCTGCCACTCGTCGGGCATCCCCTCGGGCCGCGGCAGCGCCGGCGGCGAGTAGTTGGCGACGTTGCGCACCGCGAACCCGTACAGCGCGATGTCGTAGTGCGAGCGCTCCAGCGGCGACGGCGCCGGCAGGATCACGTCGGCGTGGCGGGTCGTCTCCGTCACGTACAGGTCGACGGCGACCATGAACTCCAGCGACTCCAGCGCCTCGCCCAGCCGTCCCGCGTTGGGCGTCGACACCACCGGGTTGCCGGCCAGCGTGATCAGCGCGCGGACCTGCCCGTCGCCGGGCGTCTCGATCTCCTCGGCCAGGCAGGCGGCCGGCAGCTCGCCGAACACCTCGGGGCGGCCGCGCACGCGGCTGTGCCAGCGGCCGATGTGCGCCCGCCGCGGGCCGTCGCCGGTCGCCGGGCGCGTGAACATCGCGCCGCCCTCGCGGTCGAGGTTGCCGGTCAGCACGTTGAGGACGTCGACGAGCCACGAGGCGGTGGTGCCGAACGCCTGCGTCGTCGTGCCCATCCGCCCGTACACGACCGCGCGATCGGCGGCGGCAAGCTCGCGGGCCAGCCGCCGGATCGTCGCGGCGTCGATCCCGGTCGGGACCGCGACGAGCTCGGGCGCGAACGGCGCCGCCAGTGCGGCGACCGCGTCGATCCCGTCGCACATCGCCTCCAGGCGGCCGGGAGCGACGAGCCCCTCCTGGAACAGCGTCGCCACCATCGCCATCAGCAGCAGCGCGTCGGTGCCCGGGCGGATCGGCACGTGCTCGTCGGCCGCCTGCGCGGTGCGGGTGCGGCGCGGGTCGACGACCACCACCCGCCCGCCGCGCGCCTGGATCGCGCGCAGCCGCCCGCGCACGTCGGGCGCGGTCATCAGCGAGCCGTTGGACGTCAGCGGGTTGGCGCCGAGGATCAGCAGGTGGTCGGTGCGGTCGAGGTCGGGCACCGCGACCGACAGCGGCCCGCCGAACATCAGCGCCGACGCGAGCTGCTTGGGGTACTGGTCGACGGTGCTGGCCGAGAACACGTTCTTCGTGCCCAGCGCCTTCAGCAGCACCCGCCCATAGATCATCGCCGACAGGCTGTGGGCGGACGGGTTGCCCAGGTAGGCGGCGATCGCGTCCCGGTCGCCGCCGGCGCGCTCGAGCACGCCGCGCAGGCCGGCGTCGACGAGCGCGAACGCCTCGTCCCACGAGCACGGTCGCAGCGTCCCGTCGGCGGTGCGCCGCATCGGCGTGCGCAGCCGGTCGTGGTCCTCGTGGAGCTGCTGCAGCGACACGCCCTTGGGGCACAGGAAGCCGTGCGAGAACACGTCGTCGGCGTCGCCGCGGATCCGCGTGACGCGGCCCCCGTCGATCGTCAGCTCCAGACCGCACGTCGCCTCGCACAGCGGGCATGTCCGGATCGCGGTGGCGGACATGGGCGGATGCTACTCCCGTGTCAGCAGGCCGCGCTCGGCCACCAGCCCGGCGTCGAGCGTCTTGTAGCCGACCGAGTCGAACACGACCGTGAGCTGGTCGCCCTCGATCCGCCCGATCGTGCCCTCGCCCCACTCGCCGTGGGTGACCCGGTCGCCGACCGCGAACCCGGCCGCCTCCGGGGTCGCCGCCTCGTCCTCGCCCAGGCCGGCGTCGCACAGGTCGCAGTTCCCGCACGGCGGGTCGTAGGCCTCGCCGAAGTAGCCGAGCACGAACGCGCGGCGGCAGCCGCGCCGCTCCTCCGCGTAGGCGCGCATCATCTCCACGCGCGAGCGGTCGAACGCGTGGCGGTCCTCCTCGGCCCGGGCCGCGTGCTCGACGGCCTCCTCGATCGCGTCCAGCCCGCCGACCGCGCGCACCCGCCCGTCGTCGCGCACCTCGAGGAAGCCCTCCTCCTCGAGGCGGTGCACCGCGGTCGCCAGCTTCGTCTTGGACAGCCCCAGCTCCTCGCGCACGTCGGAGGGGTCGACGGGCCGGTTGGCGACGGCGAGCACGTGCGCGACGCGCTCCATCGCCGCGCGGTCGACCACGCCGCTCGCGAAGAAGCGCCGCAGCCCGAGATCCTCGGGCCGGTAGAACAGCAGCGCCCGTGCCGGCTGCCCGTCGCGCCCGGCGCGGCCGACCTCCTGGTAGTAGGCGTCCAGCGACGCGCTCACGTCGTGGTGGAAGACCCAGCGCACGTCGGGCTTGTCGACGCCCATGCCGAAGGCGATCGTCGCCACGACGACGTCGAGGCCGCCGTCCTCCATGAACGCGGCCTGCACCTCCTCGCGGCGCCCGCCGCTCAGGCCGCCGTGGTAGGCGGCGGCGCGCACCCCGCGCGCCGCCAGCTCGGACGCGACCTCCTCGGTCGCGCGCTTCGTCGCGACGTACACGATCCCCGGCCCCTCGGCGGCGACCACGGCGTCGACCAGCGCGCGGCGCTTGTGGCCGGCGTCGCGGAAGTGCTCGACGCCGAGCCAGATGTTCGGCCGGTCGAACCCGCGCACGACGATCTCGGGGTCGCGCAGCCGCAGCAGCTCGACGATGTCCTCGCGCACCGGCGGCGTGGCCGTCGCGGTCAGCGCCAGCACGGTGGGGCGCCCGAGCCGGTCGATCACGTCGTCGAGGCGCAGGTAGTCGGGCCGGAAGTCGTGGCCCCACTCCGACACGCAGTGCGCCTCGTCGACCACGAACAGCGAGACGCGCGCCTCGCTCAGCCGCGCCAGGACCTCCTCGTTGGCGAGCTGCTCGGGCGCCAGCAGCACGTACTCGAGCTCGCCGTCCTCGGCCTCCTCGAACACCGCCTCGCGCGCGCCGGCGCTCAGCGTCGAGTTCAGGACCGCGGCGTCGTGCTCGCCCTGCACCTGGTCGCGCTGCAGCGCGATCAGCGGCGACACGACGACGGTGGCGCCGTCGATGAGCTGGCCCGCGATCTGGTAGATCGCGGTCTTGCCCGACCCGGTCGACATGATCGCGACGGTGTCGCGGCCGGCCAGGACCGACTCGATCGCCTCGCGCTGGCCGGGCCGCAGCGCCCGGAAGCCGAAGCGCTCGCGGGCGATCTCGTCGATGCGGTCGGGCACCGGCCCGACCCTATCCTGAGAGGGGATGGCAGAAACGGGTGCACGGGTCCACGAGCAGCGCCGGCACCTCCCCGACGGTCCCGGCGTCTACCTCTTCCACGACGCCAAGGGCAAGGTCATCTACGTCGGCAAGGCGAAGTCGCTGAAGAAGCGCGTCGCCTCGCACTTCTCCAACCCGGTGACGCGCGGCGCCTACCAGATGACCGAGGAGATCGACTCGGTCGACTACCTGCTGGTGGCCAGCGAGGCGGAGGCGCTGCTCGTCGAGCAGAACTTCATCAAGCAGTACCAGCCGCGCTTCAACATCCGGCTGCGGGACGACAAGTCGTACCCGTTCATCGCGATCTCGATGGAGGAGGAGTTCCCGCGCGTCTACTTCACGCGCGAGCGCCATCGCCGCAACCGCCTGTACTTCGGCCCCTACAGCAACGCCAAGCGGGTGCGCGGCACGCTGGACCTGCTCGGCAAGGTCTTCCAGTTCCGCTCCTGCCAGGGCCCGGAGCCGGGCCGCCGCTCCGGCTCGCCGTGCCTGGACTACTACATCAAGCGCTGCGGGGCGCCGTGCGTCGGCTACGTCGACCGCGACGGCTACATGGAGGCGATCGACGGCGTGATCGCGTTCCTGTCGGGCCGCTACCGCGAGATCGAGCGCGACCTCGAGGCGCGGATGCGGGCCGCGGCCGAGGCGCAGGAGTACGAGCAGGCGGCGCTCGAGCGCAACCGGCTCAACGCGGTCCGCTCGCTGCTGGAGCGCCAGCGGGTCGCCAACGAGTCGGTCGGCACGCTCGACGCGGTCGCCGTCGCCGTGCAGGGCACCGACGCCAACGCGCAGGTGTTCCAGGTGCGCGACGGCGTGCTCTCCGACCGCCAGTCGTTCTACCTCTCCAACGAGGGCGAGCGCGACCTCGAGCAGGTCGTCGAGGAGTTCGTCCTGCAGTACTACGCCGAGGCGATGTCGATCCCGGCGCAGATCCTCGTCCAGTCCCCGGTGGACCCCTACCTGGGCGAGGCGCTGGCCGAGCGCCGCGGCGGCAAGGTCGAGTTCCGCGTGCCCGAGCGCGGCGACAAGCGGCGCATCCTCGACCTCGCCGAGCGCAACGCCAAGCTCGCGCTCGACCAGGAGAAGCTGAAGACCGAGCGCCGCCGCCAGCAGCGCGTCGAGGCGCTCGACGGGTTGCAGCAGGCGCTCGCGCTCGACGCGCTGCCGCTGCGGATCGAGTGCTACGACATCTCGAACCTGATGGGCACCCACCAGGTCGCCTCGATGGTCGTCTTCGAGGGCGGCGCGCCGAAGAAGAGCGACTACCGCCGCTTCCGCATCCGCGGCAACGAGGAGGGCGTGCCCGACGACTTCGCGGCGATGGCCGAGGTCCTGGGCCGCCGGCTGGCGCAGTGGGAGCGCCAGGCCGATCTGTCGCCGCACGACCCCGAGTACGACCCGTCGTTCGCGGCGCTGCCGAACCTCGTCGTCATCGACGGCGGCCCGGGCCAGCTCTCGGCGGGCCTGAGCGTCCTGCAGGGCTTCCGCGATCGCGGCGTCGCCGTGATCTCGCTGGCCAAGCGGATCGAGGAGGTCTTCCGACCCGGCGTGCGCGAGCCGCTGCGCCTGGCCCACGACACGCCCGAGCTGCAGCTCCTGCAGCGCGTGCGCGACGAAGCGCACCGCTTCGCGATCACCCATCACCGCGGCCGCCGCGACCGGGCGATGACGAGCTCGGTCCTCGACGACCTGCCCGGCATCGGCCCGACGCGCAAGCGCGCGATCCTCAAGCACTTCGGCTCGCCGGAGGCGTTCCTGGCCGCCAGCCGCGAGGAGCTCGAGGCGGTGCCGGGGCTGCCGGGCAAGGTCGCGCGCGATCTGTGGACGAGCCTGCACAAGACCGGCGTCTGACGCGGTGGGCAGAATGGAGCGCATGGCCACCACCCCGACCGCCCGGCAGCCGGGCGACAGCCCGCTCGCCGGCTCGCGGCTGCAGGACCTGGTCGTCATCACCGGCTTCTCGGGGGCGGGCAAGTCGACGGCGATGCAGGTGTTCGAGGACGCCGGCTACTTCTGCGTCGACAACCTGCCGCCGGAGATGATCCGCGGCCTCGTGGAGCTGTTCGTGCACGAGGGCTCCAAGGTCGAGCACGCGGCGGTGGTGTCCGACGTGCGCGGCGGCGCCTACTTCGAGACGCTGTCGGCGGTCCTCGACGACCTCGCCGCGCTCGGGGTGCGCCATCGCGTCCTGTTCCTCGACGCCGACGACACGACGCTGCTCACCCGCTACAAGGAGACGCGCCGCCGCCACCCGCTGGCGCCCGAGGGCAGCGTCGCGGCCGGCATCGCCGAGGAGCGGCGCATCCTCGCGGGCGTGCGCGCGCGCACGAACATCGTCACGGTCATCGACACGAGCGGGATCAGCGCCGCGTCGCTGCGCCGCCGCATCGCCGACGAGTTCCTGCCCCGCCAGGCCAGCACGCGGCTGGCGGTCACGTTCGCCTCGTTCGGCTTCAAGTACGGCCCCGCCCGCGACGCCGACCTCGTCTTCGACGTGCGCTTCCTGCCCAACCCGCACTACGTCCCCGAGCTGAAGCCGCTCACCGGCCGCGACGCGCGCGTTGTCGAGTACGTCGCGCGCGAGGGCAAGCTCGACCGGTTCTACGGCCACCTCGAGCCGCTGCTGGACTTCCTGCTGCCCCAGTACGTGGCCGAGGGCAAGTCGCACCTCATGGTCGCGATCGGCTGCACCGGCGGCCGCCACCGCTCGGTCGCGATCGCCGAGCACCTCGGGGCGCGCTACGCCGACCGCGACGACGTGTGGGTCGAGGTGGCGCACCGCGACATCACGAAGGCCGACCCGCCGCGGCCCCGCACGTGATCCACCACCTCGGGGTGGAGGTGCGCGACCTCGCCGCCTCCGCGCGCTTCTACGACGCCGTCTTCTTCGCGCTCGGGATCCGGCGCCTGCACGAGGCGCCGTCGGCGATCGCCTACGGCGTGATGGAGCCGACGTTCTGGATCGTGCAGCGCGGCCGCCCGCCGGCGCCCGGGTACGGGCACGTCGCCTTCTCGGCCAGCGGCCGCGCCGCGGTCGAGGCCGCCTACGCGGCGGGCATCGCCCACGGCGGGCGCAGCGACGGCCCGCCCGGCCCGCGGCCCCAGTACGGACCGCGGACGTTCGCCGCCTACCTGCGCGACCCCGACGGCCTGCGCGTGGAGCTCGTGGCCGGGTAGAGGCCTCCCGGCACCCGACGCGGGTCCTGAGATACCGTCATCCGTCGGAGAACGCGCCAGAGCACTTCAGCCAAGGAGAACGTCAGCACAATGCCCGTACGCGTCGCGATCAACGGCTTCGGTCGCATCGGCCGCAACGTCTTCCGTGCCGCGCAGGCCGCCAAGGCGGACATCGAGTGGGTCGCGGTGAACGACCTCACCGATCCCGGCACGCTCGGCCACCTGCTGCGCTACGACTCGATCTACGGCCCGTACCCGGGCACCGTCGAGGTCGAGGGCGACGCGATCGTCGTCGACGGCACGCCGATCCGCGTGCTCGCCGAGCGCGAGCCCGCCAACCTGCCCTGGGGCGACCTCGGCGTCGACGTCGTCGTTGAGTCGACCGGCTTCTTCACCAAGCGCGAGGGCGCGGCCAAGCACCTCGACGCGGGCGCCAAGAAGGTCATCATCTCCGCGCCGGCCACCGAGCCGGACGTCACCGTCGTGCTCGGCGTGAACTTCGAGGACTACGACACGTCCAAGCACGACATCATCTCCAACGCCTCGTGCACGACGAACTGCCTGGCGCCGTTCGCCAAGGTCGTCAACGACGCGATCGGCATCAAGCACGGCCTGATGACGACGATCCACGCGTACACGCAGGACCAGAACCTGCAGGACGCGCCGCACAAGGACCTGCGCCGCGCCCGCGCCGCCGCGCTGTCGCTCATCCCGACGTCGACCGGCGCCGCCAAGGCCGTCGGCCTCGTGCTGCCGGAGCTGAACGGCAAGCTCAACGGGTTCGCGGTCCGCGCCCCCGTCCCGACCGGCTCGCTCGTCGACCTCACGTTCGAGGCGGCCAAGGAGACCACGGTCGAGGAGGTCAACGGCGCGCTGAAGGCCGCCGCCGACACCGGCAAGCTCGCCGGCATCCTCAAGTACACCGAGGACCCGATCGTGTCGGCCGACATCATCGCCAACCCGTACTCGTCGATCGTGGACGGCAAGCTCACGAACGTCATCGACGGCACGCTGGTGAAGGTCGTCTCCTGGTACGACAACGAGTGGGGCTACAGCAACCGGGTCGTCGACCTGGTCCAGAAGGTCCTCTAGCCGCATGCGGACGCTGGACGACCTCGACGTCGCGGGGCGGCGCGTACTCGTGCGCGTGGACTTCAACGTCCCGCTGAAGGACGGCGAGATCACGGACGACACGCGCATCCGCTCGGCGCTGCCGACGCTGAGGGAGCTGCGCGAGAAGGGCGCGGCGAAGCTCCTGCTCGTCTCCCACCTGGGGCGGCCGAAGGGCCAGCCGGTGCCCGAGTACTCGCTGGCGCCGGTGGCCCGGCGCCTGGAGGAGCTCCTCGGCGTGCCGGTGGGCTTCGGCGAGGACGCCGACGGCGAGGTCGTCCTGCTCGAGAACATCCGCTACGAGCCGGGGGAGACGAAGAACGACCCCGACCTGGCCCGGCGGCTGGCGGCGCTCGCCGACGTCTACGTCAACGACGCGTTCGGCACCGCGCACCGCGCGCACGCGTCGACCGAGGGCGTGGCCCACCTGCTGCCGAGCGCGGCGGGGCGGCTGCTGCAGCGCGAGGTCGAGGCGATCGGCGGGATCATGCAGGACCCGAAGCGGCCGTTCGTGGCCGTCGTCGGCGGCGCCAAGGTCACCGACAAGATCGGGGTCCTGACGCGCTTCCTGGAGGTCGCCGACGCCGTCCTCATCGGCGGCGCGATGGCGTTCCCGTTCCTGAAGGCGCAGGGCCACGCGGTCGGCGCGTCGCTGTGCGCCGACGAGGACGTCGAGGCCGCGCGCGGGCTGCTCGGAGACGACAAGCTGAAGCTGCCGGTCGACCTCGTGCTCGGCCGTGAGTTCTCCGCCGACACCGAGACGCGGGAGCTCGACGGCGTCGACGTGCCCGACGGCTGGATGGGGCTCGACATCGGACCCCGGACGGCCGCGAGCTACGGCGAGGCGATCGCCGGCGCGGGCACCGTCTGCTGGAACGGGCCGATGGGCGCGTTCGAGCTCGCGCCGTTCGCCGCAGGCACCAAGGCCGTGGCCGAGGCGGTCGCCGCCTCGCCCGGCACAACCGTCGTGGGCGGCGGCGACTCGGTCGCCGCCGTCGTCCAGTTCGGGCTCGCCGATCGCGTCGACCACGTGTCGACGGGCGGCGGTGCCTCGCTGGAGCTGATCGAGGGCAAGGCGTTGCCCGGAGTGGAGGCCCTGAAGTGAGTCGTACGCCCTTCATCGCGGGCAACTGGAAGATGCACAAGACGATCGCGGAGGCCGAGGCGTACGTCGCTGGCCTGCTGCCGCTCGTCGGCGACGTCGACGGCATCGACGTCGCGCTGTGCGTGCCGTTCACGGCGCTGCAGGCGGTCGTGGACTCGACGCGCGGATCGAGCGTCGAGGTGTTCGCCCAGAACATGCACTGGGCCGAGCAGGGCGCCTACACCGGGGAGATCTCGGCGGCGATGCTCAACGAGCTCGACGTGCACGGCACGCTGCTCGGCCACAGCGAGCGGCGCGAGCTGTTCGGCGAGACCGACCGCGCGCTGCAGCAGAAGGTCCCGGCGGCGCTGGAGGCCGGCCTCAAGCCGATGCTGTGCGTCGGCGAGACCGAGGAGGAGCGCGACGCCGGCGAGACCGAGCGCAAGCTCCGCCACCAGGTCCAGGAGGCGCTGGAGAAGGTGCCGACCGACCGGCTGGCCGAGGTCACGATCGCCTACGAGCCGATCTGGGCGATCGGCACCGGCAAGGTGGCGACGCCCGAGCAGGCCCAGGAGGCGTGCGGGTTCGTCCGCGCGCTCGTCGCCGGGTTCGACAAGGCGGCGGCCGAGCAGACCCGCATCCTGTACGGCGGCTCGGTGAAGCCCGAGAACGCCGGCGAGCTGCTCGCGCTCCCGGACATCGACGGCGCGCTCGTCGGCGGGGCCTCGCTGGACCCGGCGTCGTTCGCGGCGATCGTCGACGCCGTGAGGGCCTGACCGATGGCGCCGCTGCCGGTGCCGTCCGTCGTGCTCGTCGTGCTCGACGGCTGGGGGCTGGCGCCGGAGGGCCCGGGCAACGCGGTCGCGCTCGCCGACACGCCGGTGATGGACGACCTGTGGGCGCGGTTCCCGCACGCGCGGTTGCGCACGTCGGGGCCCGACGTCGGCCTGCCGCCCGGGCAGATGGGCAACTCCGAGGTCGGGCATCTGAACCTCGGGGCGGGCGCGGTCGTCAAGCAGGACCTGCTGCGCATCGACGAGGCGCTGGCCGCCGACCCGGTCGACAACGACGTGCTGCGCGCGGCGATGTCGCGCGGCGGGCGCGTGCACCTCATCGGGCTCGTGTCCGACGGCGGCGTGCACTCGTCGCTGGACCACCTCGAGGCGCTCGTGCGCCTGGGCCGCGAGGTCGGCGTCGACGACCTCGTCATCCACGCGTTCACCGACGGCCGCGACACCGCGCCGAAGGCCGGGGTCGGCTACCTGGAGCGGGTCGAGTCGTGGGACGGCGCGCGGGTCGGCTCGGTCATCGGCCGCTACTACGCGATGGACCGCGACAAGCGCGCCGAGCGCACCGAGGCGGCGCGGGCGCTGCTCGTCGACGGCGTCGCCGAGCACCACGTCGAGCGCGCCAGCGACGCGGCGCGCGAGGCGTACGCGCGCGGCGAGACCGACGAGTTCATCGTCGCGACCACGGTCGGCCCCGAGGCGCGGATCCGGCCCGAGGACACGGTGATCGCGTTCAACTTCCGGCCCGACCGGATGCGCCAGATCACGACGGCGCTGAACCACGATCCCGAGCGGTACGTCACGTTCACCGAGTACGTCGAGGGCTGGCCGTACCCGATCGCGTTCCCGCCGCACCGGCCGCAGACGACGCTGACCGCGGTGATCAGCCGCCACGGCCTCAGGCAGCTCCACGTGGCCGAGACCGAGAAGTACCCGCACGTCACCTACTTCTTCGGCGGGGGCGAGGAGAGCGAGTACGAGGGCGAGGTCCGCCACATGGTGCCCTCGCCGCGCGACGTCCCCACCTACGACCACAAGCCGGCGATGAGCGCGCCCGAGGCGGCGCGCGCGTTCGTCGACGCGTGGCGCGCCGACGGGTTCGCGTTCGGGATCATCAACTTCGCCAACGCCGACATGGTCGGCCACACCGGCGTGATCCCGGCCGCGGTCGAGGCCGTCGAGACCGTCGACCGCTGCCTGGGCGAGGTCGTCGCGGCGGTGCAGGAGTCGGGCGGCGTGTGCGTCGTCACCGCCGACCACGGCAACGCCGACCACATGCTCGAGCCCGACGGGTCGCCGAACACGGCGCACTCGCTCAACCCGGTGCCGCTCGTCGTCACGCTCGACGGGCTCGTGCTGCGCGAGGAGGGCATCCTCGCCGACGTCGCGCCCACGGTCCTGCAGCTGCTGGGCATCGAGCAGCCGCCCGAGATGACGGGCGAGTCCATGATCGCCTCCGCCTGACGGGCGGGCGCCGTGGCCGTCTTCGACGCGCACCTGCACGTCGTCGACCCCCGGTTCCCGCTGGTGGCGAACGACGGGTTCGTCCCGGCGCCGTTCTCGGTGGACGACTACCGCGCGCGGGTCGCCGGCCTGGACGTCCGCGGCGGGGCGGTCGTCGCCGGGTCGTTCCACGGGACCGACCCGCGCTGGCTGCTCGACGCGCTCGCGCGCCTGGGGGAGGGGTTCGTCGGCGTCGCCCAGCTCCCGGCCGACGCCGGCGACGAGGAGATCCTCGCCCTCGACCGCGCGGGGGTGCGCGCGCTGCGCTTCACGCTGCGTCGCGGCGGCCGGCTCGACGAGCGCCTCGCCCGCCGGGCGTGGGAGCTGGCCGGCTGGCACACCGAGCTGTACGTCGACGCGCGGGAGCTGCCCGACGTTGCGCTGCCGGCGGTCGTCGTCGACCACCTCGGCCTCTCGCGGGCCGGCCTGCCGGCGCTGCTGGCCGCGGTCGAGCGCGGCTGGCGGGTGAAGGCGACGGGCTTCTCGCGCGGCGACCTCGACGTGCCCGCGGCGCTGCGGGCGATCGCGGCGGTGGATCCGGGGGCGCTGCTGTTCGGCACGGACCTGCCCGGCACGCGTGCGCCTGAGCCGTTCCGCGACGCCGACCTCGACCTCGTGCGCGACATCGCCGGCGAGCGGGCGCTGTGGGACAACGCGGCGGCGGTCTACCGGGTCGGGTCCTGAGGAGGGAGGAGGAGGGCGGCGGCCCACCGGCTCGCGACTGGGTCAGGGTCGTATGTGAGAGCCGGCGGACCGCCGCTGGTGCGTCCTAGGGGAGGATGCGCAGGGCCATCCTCCGGCACCTTGCTCAAGGCGAGGTCAAGATCCCGTGAAACCTCGCGAAAGCCAGTCCGGGAGCTCGCGCAGCACCGCGGGGTCGATCGCGTGGGCGATCGGCGACTCGCGGTAGGTGACGTCCGCGCCGGCGTCCTGGAGGCGGTCGCGCGCCTCGCGGCCGTAGTCGACCGAGATCACCGGGTCGTGCGACCCGTGCGCGATGTACGCCCGCAGCGGGCGCCCGGGGAAGGACCACCCGGGCACCGTCGGGATGAAGCCGCTCAGCGCGATCACGCCCGCGGGCGCGGGGCGGTCGGGGCCGAGCGCGAGCGCCCAGCTCATGACGGCGCCCTGCGAGAACCCGCCGACGACCGTGCGCTCGACCGGCACGCCGGTCGCGTCGAGCAGCGCCGCGAGGCGGTCGTAGGAGGCCGCGAACGTCGGCGGGTCGGGGAAGCCGACGCGCGGCACGACGTACCAGTGGCGCCCGCCGGGCGGCAGCGCCAGCGGGCCGCCGGCCGTGAGCCCGAGCAGGCGGCGCTCGGGGTCGATCAGGTCCAGCAGCCCGTACAGGTCGTGCTCGTCGGCGCCGCGGCCGTGCAGCAGCACGAGCGCGCCCTCGGGCTCACCGGCCGCGGGCCGGACGCGATGGTCCAGCGGCGCGGCGACGTCGCCCCTCATCGGGTCGCCGCCGTGCGCGTCCGCGGGTTCGTCAGCGGCGTCAGCGCCCGCTCGAGCTCCGGCCGGCGGTCCTCGTACTGCGGCGGCAGCTTCAGCGCCTCGCCGAGCGATTCGCGCGGCTCGTCGTAGTCGAAGCCGATGTCGCGCGTGGCCAGCTCGAACAGCACGCCGCTGGGCTCGCGGAAGTACACCGAGTGGAAGTACTGGCGGTCGATGATCGGCGTCGGGCGGGCGCCGGCCTGAAGCGCGGCGCGGGAGACGAGGTCGAGCTCGCCGTCATCGGCGGCCGACCAGGCGACGTGGTGGACGCTGCCGGCCGACTGGATGCCGGGCTCGGCGGGCGGGGCGTCGTAGGTCAGCAGGGCGCGGCGCTCGTCGCCGGCCAGCTCCCAGGAGGCGTCGCCGTCGCCGGTGCGGGCGAAGCCGATGCGCTCCAGCAGCGGGACGCTCCGCGCCGGGTCGGCCGCGTAGGCGCGCACGCCGTGGAAGCCCTGGAGGGCGTGCTCGGCGGGGATGCCGGCGGCGGCCGCCACGAGCGGGCGGTCCGGGACGTCGGCCACGACGAGCTCGTGCTCGAGCCCCTCGGGGTCGGCGAAGCGCAGCGTGCCCTCGGGCGTGCGGGCGGCGTCGTCCAGGCGCTTCTCCCAGAAGTCGATGGCCTCGGGCGAGCCGACGCGCCACAGGACGCGGTGGACCATGCCCGCGCCGGCGCGGCCCGGGCGGGCGCCGGGGAACTCGAAGAACGTGAGGATCGAGCCGGGCGTGCCGGTCTCGTCGCCGAAGTACAGGTGGTAGACGTCGGGCGCGTCGAAGTTGACGGTCTTCTTGACGAGGCGCAGGCCGAGCGTGCCGGCGTAGTAGTCGACGTTGCGTTGGGCGTCGCCGGTGATGGCGGTGACGTGGTGCAGTCCCTCGAGTGCCATGACGTTGTCCTCTCCCGGATGAAGTAGTTGCACGCACAACTATATCACGGCGTTGCTACGGTTGCTTGCGCCGCGAACGATCCGCCCGCCATGTCCTCCTCGTCGACCACCGCCATGCTGAGCCCGCGCGAGCTGCGCGCCTGGCGCGGCCTGCTGCGCGTCCACGCGAAGCTGGTGAAGGCGCTCGACGCGGAGCTCGAGCGTGAGCACGGGCTGAGCCTCACCACCTACGAGGTGCTGCTCTACCTCAACGACGCCGACGAGGGGCGCCTGCGCATGCACGATCTCGCCGCCAGCGTCCTGCTGAGCCGCAGCGGCCTCACGCGCCTGGTCGACCGCCTCGAGCGCGACGGCTTCGTCGAGCGCCAGGCCTGCGACTCCGACGCCCGCGGCTCGTTCGCCGTGATCACCGCCGCCGGCCGCGAGAAGCTCGCCGCCGCGCGCGCCACCCACCTGGACGGCGTCCGCCGCCACTTCCTCTCCCACCTCGACGACGCCCGCCAGGACCTGCTGGGCGACACGTGGGAGCAGGTCCTCGACGGCGCCGCCTGAGCGCCTCGTCGCCCCGCGCCCACCGCGCCCGCGCGCCGTTGTCGGTTCGCGATCGCAGAGCGAGCTCGATCCGACAACGGTGGCGTCGCGCTGGGCGCGTGCTGCATTCCTTCGCGCAGAAGACTTGACATCGAGAGACTGAGATTTCTATACTGGGGCCAGCAGATGTCAATCGACTGTGAGGAGGTGGATATGGCGCTTGTTCGCTGGGAGCCCGTGTCCATGAACCGGCTGTTCAACTCGCTCTTCGACACCCCGACCGGCTCGGCCCCCGTCCAGCGGCGCTGGGTGCCGGCGATGGACCTCGCCGAGACCGACGACGCGTACGTCCTGCGGATGGACCTCCCGGGCCTGACGCCCGAGGACGTCCGCATCGAGATGGAGGGGCGCGTCCTCACCGTGTCGGGTGAGCGCAAGGCCGAGCACGAGTCCGAGGAGGCGGGCTACCGCCGCATCGAGCGCTCGTTCGGCGCGTTCCGCCGGTCGCTGACGCTCCCGGACGGCGTCGACCCCGAGGCGATCACCGCCAACTTCGACGCCGGCGTGCTGACCGTGCGCGTCCCCAAGCCCGAGGCGATCAAGCCGCACAAGGTCGCGATCGCCGTGGAGGGCAAGGAGGCCAAGGCTCTGGAGAGCTGAACGGCCGAGCCCGTGCCGCCGCAGGGACGCGGCGGCCGCCGCACGGACGCGGCTCTCTAGGCTCCGGGGGCGATGAGCGCCCTCGAGATCCTGTCGCGCGACCCCGGCTCGCAGGCGCGGGCCGGGGTCTTGCGCACCGCGCACGGCGACGTGCGCACGCCCGCCTTCGTCCCGCTCGCGACGAAGGCGACCGTGAAGGGCCTCGAGCCCCGCGACGTGGCCGCGCTCGGCTACGACATGGTGCTCGGCAACACCTTCCACCTGTTCCTCGACCCGGGCCACGAGCGCATCGGGCGCTTCGGCGGCCTGCACCGCTTCATGCGCTGGGACGGCCCGATCATCACCGACTCGGGCGGCTTCCAGGTCTTCAGCATGGGCCACGGCACCGTCGCCGACGAGATCAAGGGCCGCGCCGCCCAGGGCGCCGACCGCGCCGGCGCCATCCTGTCGATCGAGGAGGAGGGCGTGCGCTTCCGCTCCTACCTCAACGGCGAGGAGCGCTTCATGGCGCCGGAGACCTCGATGGAGGTCCAGGCCGCGCTCGGCTCCGACCTCGCGCTCGTGTTCGACGAGTGCACGCCCTTCCACGTCACGCGCGACTACACCGCGCGCTCGACCGAGCGCACCCACCGGTGGCTGGCGCGCTGCCTGGACTGGCACGCCGAGCACGGGCCCGAGGGCCAGCTCGTCTACGGGATCGTGCAGGGCGGCGTGTACCCGGACCTGCGGCGCGAGTCGACCGAGGTCGTCGCGTCCGCCGCCGTCGACGGCGTCGCGATCGGCGGCTCGCTCGGCGAGCACAAGGAGCAGATCTACGAGGTCACGGGCTGGTCGACGGCGGCGCTCGACGAGCTCGCCCCCGAGAAGCCGCGCCACCTGCTCGGCATCGGCGAGATCGACGACCTGATCCGCGGCGTCGAGCTGGGCATCGACCACTTCGACTGCGCGATGCCGACCCGCATCGGCCGCCACGGGATGGCGCTCGTGCCCGACCCCGAGGGGCGCTGGCGCGTCGACCTCACCGCCGCCCGCTGGAAGGACGCCGACGAGCCGATCATGGACGGCTGCCCGTGCCCGTGCTGCGAGGCCGGCTTCAGCCGCGGCTACCTGCGCTACCTGCTGAAGGCGCGCGAGCTCACCGGGCTGCGGCTCGTCACGCTGCACAACCTCGCGTTCGTGCAGCGGGTGATGACCGACCTGCGCGAGGCGATCCTCGCCGGCACGCTGGCCGAGACGGCCGCCGCGCTGCGCGCCGGCGCCGCGCCCGGGCTGGCGCAGCGGGCGTAGCTCAGCGACGGACCGGCGACATCGGCCCCGAGCCCGGGGCCTGCGGGTTGGCCTCGGCGATCGCGATCGCCTCGCGCACGTCGCGGCGGCGCATCGCGCCCAGCCCGACCAGCGGGTTGAGGACCCCGCGCGCCCACAGCACCGGGCCGACCCAGCGCGGCGCGTAGGCCCGCCGGGCGCGCCGCTCGATCGCGTCGGCCAGCGCGTCGACGGCCTCCGACAGCGGCGCGACCCCGCCGAGCAGGCCGCCCGCGCGGGTGGCCGGATGCGCCTGCGCCTCGCGCACCATGTCGGTGTCGATGAACGAGAAGTACGCGCAGCCCACCGCGACGCCCCTGGGCGCCAGCTCGATCCGCAGCGTGTTCGCGAGCGCGTCGACCCCCGCCTTGGACGCCGCGTAGCAGGACATCATCGGCGCGTGGAGCGCGGCCGCCAGCGAGGCGATCGGCAGCACGTAGCCGCGGCGCTCGATCACGTGCGGCAGCGCGGCGCGGATCGTGCGGTAGACGCCGAGCAGGTTGACCTCGATCGTGCGCTCCCACGAGGCGTCGTCGAGCGTCGTGACGGTGCCGACCGGCGCGACGCCGGCGTTGGCGATGACCACGTCGATGCCGCCGAAGCGCTCGACGGTGCCGTCAACGGCGGCCTGGAGCGCGTCCGGGTCGGTGACGTCGGCCTCGAACCAGGCGGCTTCGGGGCCGAGCTCGTCGGCGAGCGCGGCCAGCAGGTCGGGCTCCAGCCCGACGAGCGACAGGCGGGCGCCGCGGGCGCGCAGCTCACGCGCCGTGGCGGCGCCGATGCCGCGCGCGGCGCCGGTGACGAGGACGACCTTGCCGGAGACCGGATACGACGGGGTGCGGGCCATGGGGCGCCATGGTACCGCCCGGTACCTACCTCGTGTTGTCCTCGATCAGGTTGCGCATCGCGTCGACGCTCTGCTCGACCGAGTCGAACACGACGTTGCGAAGCTGCACGCGCTGGGAGTCGCTCATCGACGTGATGATCGCGATCGCCACGCCCGCGCCGATCAGCGCCACGATCAGCAGCACGCCGAGCACCCGCTTGGCGCGGTTGCCGCGCTTCGGCTTGGACCGGGCGGCCGCGGGCTCGGCGGCCGGCGCCGGCGGCGGCTGACGGCGGCGCGGCACCGGCTGGCGCGGCGCGACCGGGTGCTCGTCGGTCGGGTCCCAGACCGGGGCGGCCGCGGCCGCCCCCGCGGGCAGCACCGACGTGGCCTCGGTGGCGCCCAGCGGGCTCGTCGCCGCGGTCGGCTCCTCGGGCGGGGCCTCGGCGGCGCGGTCCAGCGCGTCGCCCATCTCGCGGGCGCTCGCGTAGCGGTCGCGCGGGTCGATCGACAGCGCCACGGCCACCGCGCGGGCGAGCGCCGGCGTCACGTCGGCGCGAAGCTGGTCCAGCCGCGGCGGCGCCTCGCGCTGCTGCTTGAGCACCAGCTCCGACAGCGACTGCGCCTCGTAGGGCAGCCGCGCGGCCAGGCACTGGTAGGTCACGACGCCCAGCGAGTACAGGTCGGCGCGCGGCCCGGCCTCCTCGCCGGCGGCCTGCTCGGGCGACAGGTAGGCGGCGGTGCCGAGGACCGAGCCGACCTGCGTGATCGACGACTGGTCGGTGGCGCGGGCGATCCCGAAGTCGGCGAGCTTGACGATCCCGTCGGGCGAGCGCAGCAGGTTGCCGGGCTTCACGTCGCGGTGCACGACGCCCTGGCGGTGCGCGTAGTCGAGGCCGTGGCAGGCCTGCACGACGATCGCCAGCGTCTCCTCGACGCCCAGCCCCTGGCCGCCGCGGTCGCGCAGGATCTGCGCCACCGACTGGCCCGGCACGTACTCCATGACGATGAAGTGGCGGCCGCTGGCCGCGTCGAGGCCGGAGTCGAAGACCTGGACGACGTTGGGGTGCACGAGCCGCGCCGCCGCCAGCGCCTCGCGCTGGAAGCGCGAGACGAACGTCGGGTCGTCGGCCAGGTGCTCGGCCAGCAGCTTGATCGCGACGTGGCGCTCCAGGCGCGTGTCGAGCGCCAGGTGCACGGTCGACATGCCGCCCAGGCCGAGGCGGCCCTCGATGCGGTAGCGGTCGGCGATCATCGTTCCCTCGGTCATGGCGTCGGCGTCGCGCCTCCGGGCTCGCCGGAGCCGGGCACGGTCGCGCCGCCGGAGTCGGCCGGCGGCTCCGTCGTCGTCGGCGGCTCCGTGGTGGTGGGTGGCTCGGTCGTGGCGGGCGGCGGCTGCGTCTGGGTCGGCGTGGCGCCCGTGGGCGTCGTGTCGGTCGGCGTGGTGTCGGTCGGCGTCGTATCCGTGGGCGTGGTCTGGGGCGTCGTCTCCGGCGTCGTGTCCGTGCCGGCGTCGCGCCGCTCGAAGCACTCGTCGGGGGCGATCGT